>JAFWUX010000108.1 GCA_017523995.1 Oscillospiraceae bacterium
AGAATAGATGCGCAGGATTTTTGTCGTGAGACAAGGCAGAAAGCCGCCGCCTTGCTGACGCAAGGCAAGGATTTCTAACGCAGTATCACGGCAAAAAGACAAGCAGATATCTTCAAGAGATAGTTGGGACATCAATATATTAGACCGGAATCACGCAGAACCGTTACATTCCATATTCCGGAACGGCAGGGACCTGAAACAGATCCCTGCCGCTTTTCTTATTCCTTCGGCAGGAAATCCTGCATTGTGACCAGCACGCGGTCATGGCCTTCGGAATCCTGCGTGTACATCTCAACCTTGTCCATGACGATCGGAGACTTCGGAACGGAAAGCTCACCCATGCTGCTCATATCAAGACCGACCTTGATAAAGTTGTCAACAACCTCCATGCCCTCGGTCACCTTGCCGAACGCAGCATATTTGCCGTCGAGATACGGAATGCTGTCATCGGTATAGCAGATGAAGAACTGGCTCGATGCGCTGTCCGGATCGTTCGATCTTGCCATCGAAACAACGCCGCGCGTATGCGAAAGCTGATTGTCAACGCCGTTCTCCTTGAACTCACCCTTGATGTTCTTGTCGCTGCCGCCCATGCCGGTACCGGTCGGGTCGCCGCCCTGTGCCATGAATCCCTCAATGACGCGGTGGAACACAATGCCGTCATAGAAGCCGTCCTTGACGAGGTTCTCAAAATTCTCGCAGGTGATCGGTGCATATTCCGGATACAGCGTAATCACAAACTGCTTGTCATTCAGCGTAATCTCGGAGGCAGCGCTCTGCTCTGCAACTTCGCCTGCCGGATCGCTCGTCTGTGTGTTGCCGCAGCCTGCCATACCGGTCATCAGCAGCATCATTGCCGCAGTCAGCAGCGCTCTTTTTCTGATTCTCATGATAAAAACTCCTTTGGTAAATGAAAATATATGGATACGCGGTTTTCCGCGAATCTGGCTGATTTATACGGTAAACTCCGCATATTCGTCCTCGACGGGCTCCTGCTCCTCGAGGGCGGTCGGTGCATAGGTGAAGCCTCCGTCGCCGCCGAGCAGACCTGCAACCGTGCTGCCCGGATGCTGCTGCATGATATCCAGCACCTCAATGAAATCGCGGATCACCTCGCGCGGGGTCAGGTTGCTGTCCGCGCCGATCCTGCCGTATTCAATCTTGATGAAGGCGTCCATATCCGCCGCGGTGACAATCTGCTGATAGTCATAGAGCACGGCGTGGATTTCCGCGAGCTTTTCCACAAGGATACGCATTTCTGCGTAGCTCAGCGGCTCCAGACGGATGATCGGGGCATGCAGATTGTTCTGCCCGTCGCAGTATTTGCCGTCCACCAGACGGGAACGCAGCGCCTCATAGCTGTAGATGCCGCGCCGCGGATCCTCCATGCACTGCGGGGTTCCGCACATCACAATGCCGAGATACTGCGCCTTGCCCTGCATCGTGTCATTGTACATCGTCAGGATTTTTTCGTAGTTCTTGTCGCGCGAAATGCTCTGCGGGATTTTATAGAGATTGACAAGCTCATCGACCAGCACGATCAGTCCCTGATAGCCTGCCTGCTTTAAGAACATCGCAAACAGCTTGATGTACTCGTACCAGTCATCATCGCGGATGCAGATGCTTACGCCGAGCTCGTTTTTCGCCTCGGTCTTGTTCTGATATTCGCCGCGGAACCACTTGATGACCTTCGCTTTCGTCTCCATATCATCGTTGACGAATGACTTGTAATAAATGCGCAGGAGCGTTGCAAAATCGAAGCCGTGGACAAGGCTGCTCAGCGCATCGACCATCTGATAAATCTGCTTTTCGACCTGCTTGTGAAATTCCGGATCGGTCAGCTCAAGCCCGCTCTCCGCCGCGACATTCGTCCGGATGCCGTTGATCCAGCGGTCGAGGATCAGTGTCAGCGCGCCGCCGTCGGGCTTTGTTTTGGTCGAAAGATTCTGCATCAGTTCCTTGTAGGTGGCAAGTCCCTGACCGTTCGCGCCCTGCAGTCTGCGCTCCGGTGAAAGGTCGGCATCGCAGACCGCAAATCCCCTGTCCATTGCGTAATTGCGGACTGTCTGCAGCAGAAAGCTCTTGCCGCTGCCGTATTTGCCGCTGATGAACCGGAAGGATGCGCCGCCGTCCGCCATGACGCCGATGTCATGCAGCAGCGCTTCGATCTCCTTTTCTCTGCCGACTGCGATATACTGCAGACCGATGCGCGGAACAACGCCGCCCTGCAGCGCGTGAATCACCGCGCCTGCCATTCGTTTCGGGATATTCATGTTTCCAGCATTCCTTTCACATCGTCAAGATAATCTTCGATCAGCACAGGTGTCTCATCATCCTGCATTTCGATGATCGTGTCACCGAAGCTGTCATAGAGGTTTTCGTTGATCTCATCCGCAAGCACCGAGAGCATCTGTCCGGCATCGACAAGCGGCTGATAGGATTCGCCCGTTGCAAGGCAGATCAGCAGAGCCATTGCCGGTGCGCTCAGCGGCAGATCCGGAATCTCGCTGTCATCCGGATCGTCATCGTCCTCAGGTTCCGGTTCGGCAGCGGGTGCTGCGGGCTCGGTGATCTCGTCCTCAGGGAGCGTCAGCATATCGGTGGTGTGCTCGGCTGCCTTGCGGATCGCCGCGAGTTCCTCCTCATTGAGCGTGATCACCGGCGCATTTTTGCGCGCCTGCTCCTCGAACCATGCGTCAATTGCCTGCCGGATGACTTCTGCATCGCCCTCGGGCAGATCGCCGGGTTTGAGTTTGCCCTTAAAGTTCAGCTTCTCACGCAGAATCGAATCAAAGGTTCGGAGCAATGCCCCGACTCTGTCCGGATGCGGCGCGGAGCAGAATGTCTCCTTCACCCACTGTCCCTTGTAGCACTGATAGACGCACAGCGGGGACAGCCGGTAACTGCCGTCCGTCTGCGGCGTGCGGTAGCAGAAGACAGCGCCCTCAAACATGATGTGCTGCTCGCGTTTCTGTTCACCCAGCAGATACGCCGAAAATGACTGATTTTTCTGCTCGGCGTAATGCATCAGCATTGCCTGATAAACTGCCTTGAGCAGCTCGGCAACCTTTTCCGGCTCGGCGAGATAGAGTTTGGAATCCTTGATGTGATACTTTGAAAGCTTGTCCAGCGCAAGCAGCAGCTCCTCCGCCGTGTGGGAGCTGTGGCGCAGAACCGTGATCTCCGCCGCCTCCTTTTCGTCCTCAAGTCGGTACGGGAGATGATAATATGCGGCGAAATCCGGCATCCAGCGCAGCAGCGATTTTTTCACGGACGGGAACTGCTCTCCGTAATCGTTCAGCAGATTGCCGAGTGCATCATAGGCGAGCTCCGCCGTAGCAAAACCGATCAGATTCAGAATCTCATATGCATAAAGCAGCAGAAACGCATTCTGTGTCTCGGGGAGTGCGCCCTGCCGGTAGAGCGTGCGCCATGTGAAATATGCGCGCAGCTCGTTGTCTTTCATATTATAGTACATCGGCGTTGAGCGGCCGCACTGCACCTTGTCGAAATACTCATCCGTATAGTGCTCCATGAATTTGCCCTGCTGATAGAACAGGCTTTCCATCGAGCGCGTGCCGTCAAGATTGTTGTATCCTGAGAGCGTCCGCATCTGCCGGAGCTGCTGCGGCACGGGCGTGAACGCCGCCATCGGATTGGAGAGGATCGACTGGTCGCTGTAAACCTTTGCCGAGTGTGAAGCCGTACCGGTCTTTCTGCGGTTTGCAGTCTGGGATACGGGACGCTTCGAGGGAGACGCCGGTTTCTTTGCTGCCGGTTTCCTCCGCGCGGATGACGCAGGTCTGCGCGCTCCGGACGCGGGCAGTTTTTCATCGAGATATGCCTCTCCTGCTGCACGGAACAGCTTTTTCAGTATATTCATCATGCTCATGGCAGACCTGTCTCCTTTCACGCTGATATACTACTTTATTATAGCATATTCTCTGTCAAAACGCAATGGGAGAAACGTGAAAAAAGCCTGAAAAGATTGATTCATAAACACAAGATGAAGATACCAAACACAAAACAGACCTTTAGCAAATTGGAGGCGGGCACTGCCCGCCGCTGCCCACAGTAGATTATAAAAAGATTGATTGATTCATAAACACAAGATGAAAACAGTAAACACTAAACAGACCTTTAGCAAATCGGAAGCGGGCACTGCCCGCCACTGCCCACAGTAGATTATAAAAAAGTTTGATTGATTCATAAACACAAGATGAAGATACCAAACACAAAACAGACCTTTAGCAAATCGGAAGCGGGCACTGCCCGCCACTGCCCGTGCTTGACAAGCGGGAGCAATTTGATTATACTATATATAATCTCAGCAGGAGGTGTTCTCAATGCATGATATCTGGAATCCGTGGCACGGCTGCATCCGCAAGAGCGAGGGCTGCGACCACTGCTATATGTACTTTCTTGACAAGATGCGCGGCGGCGACGGCTCGCAGATCTACCGCACCAAAGCCGGCTTCAACTATCCGCTGCAGAAAGAACGCTCCGGTCAGTATAAAGTCAAAAGCGGCGAGATGATCCGCGTCTGCATGACCTCGGATTTCTTCCTCCAAGAGGCTGATCCTTGGCGTCCCGATGCGTGGAATATCATCCGCGCAAGAAGCGATGTCATATTCTTCCTGCTGACAAAGCGTCCCGAACGGGTCGCAGAATGTCTGCCGCCGGATTGGGGCGACGGCTGGGAGAATGTCTTTTTCAACGTATCTGCTGAGAATCAGCGCCGCGCAGATGAACGCATCCCGATTTTGCTGGAGCTGCCGTTCAAGCACAAGGGCGTGATGTGTGCGCCGTTTATCGGGCGTGTCAGCCTGCGGCAATATCTCAGCTCCGGACAGATCGAGCGCGTGGTCTGCGACGGCGAAAACTATGACGGCGCCCGCCCCTGCAATTTTGAATGGGTAAAGCTGCTGCGGCAGGAATGCGAGGAGCACGATGTCACATTTGTTTTCTGCGGCACCGGCAGGCGCTTCATCAAGGACAAAAAGCTCTATCACATTGAGGGCAGCGCGCTCCAGAGCAGACAGGCGCATCTTTCCGGCATGCACTATCAGGGGAAACCGATGCAGTTTCTGCTCTATGATGACTTTGGCTATCCGATTGCACCGGAGAAGCTGCATCGGCCGTATTTCCGCGAAAAATGTCAGACCTGCGGCATGCGCACAATCTGCAACGGGTGCGAAAACTGCGGAAAATGCGATCCGTGATGTGCAGATATCTGTCATCTGTTGCGGTGCAATAAAATATCATTTTTGAATATTTGGACAATATCATCCAAATTTTGCCGGAAACAATCAGAAAACTGCCGGATATGCATACAAAATCCGCTGCTGAAAACGTCAAAATGCCCTGAGAATCGCAAAACGGCTTGACATTATCCGTTATTCATGGTATACTGATTTTATAAGAACTTTTTTAAGCATTCTGCGCCGCTGATTCCGCCTTCGTGCATAATATGCGCGACTGCAGCCGCAGATGCATCCGCATTTCATATACCCGGAACGCACAATTTCGCTTCTGTATCCAGCACACGGTGCCCGGATGCTCCCGCATTCCGCACCGCAGTTCCCGCATGTGCCATGCATATGCGTGCACAGGTCTCCCAGCCTGTTTCGGTTCATGCTGCCGGCTGAATTCAACACCCCGAATCCATCCGGTTCTGCGTGATCTATGATTATCCGATGCTGTGCTCCCCTCAATGCACTTCGCAGCATGAGCCGCATCGGGCAGCCGGATGATAAGGGGTCAATGCATATGAAATCTAAGTTCCAAAAATATGTGGGCACATTTTCCACGCGGAAATGCCTGCTCGCAATCGCAGACAGTTTTATTTTAGCAGCATCCGCTCTCATCTCGAACTTTATTCTCTCCCTGGGCGGAACCGGACTTCCTTCCGATGCGCTTCTCATACCGCTGGTCATCGGAACCATCTGCTGTTTTGCATTCCTGTTTATCTGGGGTGCCTACAGCAAAATGTGGCGCTACTTCCGCAGGAGGGATTATCTCTCCTGCATCCTCGGCGTCCTCTGCGGACTTTCCGCAACGTTCCTGTTCACGCATATCCTTGAAATGAATCTGCCGATCGCATTCCTTGCACTTTATGCAGCGTGTTCCGTGATCGGCGTCTGTCTGTTCCGGCTTCTGTTCCGCAAAACCTTTATCAAGGTCGCGGAAATCAGCAAGCACTCCATGCAGTATAAGCGCACAATGATCATCGGCGGCGGCAAGGCATGTCAGATGCTGCTGACCGAGATCGGGAACGCGAGAAAATCGCCTTATGAAGGCGACAAGGTCTCGGCACAGTTCCTGCCGGTCTGCATCATCGACGATGACCGTGCCAAAATCGGCAAGGAGGTCATGGGCATCGAGATCGTCGGCACCACTGCCGATATCGCCGATTTTGCAAAGAAAATGGAGATCGAACAGATCATCTGCGCAATGCCCTCTGCTGCGGAGGAAGACCGCACCAGAGTCCTTAATCTTTGCTCAAAAACCAATCTGCCCGTTAAGATGGTGCCGTTCATCGGCAGCCTGATTTTCGACGAACAGCATCCCTCGCTGCTCGGTCAGGTTCGCGATATCAAGGTCGAGGATCTGCTCGGCAGAGAACCCGTCCGCTTTGACAACAAGGAGATCCGCCGCTTTATCAGCGGTAAGGTCTGTATGGTCACCGGCGGCGGCGGTTCGATCGGCTCGGAGCTTGTCCGGCAGATTGCGAAATATGAACCCAAACAGGTGATCATCGTAGACATCTACGAGAACAACGCCTATGAGATTCAGCAGGAGCTGCTCATGGAGTACGGCTCCGACTTAAACCTCGTCACGCTGATCGCATCCGTCCGCGATTACTTCCGCATGAATCAGATCTACGAGAAGTACAAGCCGCAGGTTGTGTTCCACGCAGCCGCACACAAGCATGTGCCGCTGATGGAGGTCTCCCCGATGGAGGCGATCAAGAACAATATCGTCGGCACATTCAATGTCGCGACACTTGCACAGTTCCATGACGTTGAAAAGTTCGTCATGATCTCCACTGACAAGGCGGTCAATCCGACGAATGTCATGGGTGCCTCCAAGCGCTGCTGCGAGATGATCGTGCAGTATCTGGCACAGCAGCACGAGGGCAGAACCGAATTTGTTACCACGCGCTTCGGCAATGTACTCGGCTCAAACGGCTCTGTCATTCCGCTGTTCAAAAAGCAGATCGAGGAGGGCAAGCCGGTCACGGTCACGCATCCCGATGTCATCCGCTATTTTATGACGATTCCGGAGGCTGTTTCGCTCGTCATGGAGGCGGCGGCAATTGCAAAAGGCGGCGAAATCTTTGTCCTTGATATGGGCAAGCCGGTCCGCATTGTCACACTCGCCGAGAACCTCATCCGCATGTACGGCAAGGTGCCCTATAAGGATGTTGAGATCAAATTCGTCGGGCTGCGTCCCGGTGAAAAGATCAAGGAAGAACTGCTCATGGATGAAGAAGGTCTGCAGAAAACCGCGAACAAGCTCATCTATATCGGCAAGCAGATCGACATCGACATCCAGAAATTCGGCATGGAGCTCGGTGTTCTGCGTGATTCTGCGCAGAAAAACAATGAGGCAATCGCCGTTGCGGCACTGCATCAGATTGTGCCAACCTTCACAACGCCCGATGCCTATAACCGCAAAGAGCTGGCAAAGAAAAAAGCAAAGCATGAACGCCGCAATCTCGCGCCGGATGATACGCAGAGCGCACTGGCGGCTGTCTGAAACATACAACTTTTACAGGAGAGATTCGTTCTCTCCTGTTTCTTTTACATGCAATTAAGTTTTATTATGAAAAAATATGAAAAATGCTTGATTTTTCTGTATACTCCTGCTATAATGAAAGCAGCAGCGCTTTATAAACAATGAGAACGAACATACAAGCTGCAAATCACAGGAGGGGCGAGAAATGAAAAGACATTGTATCAAGCACATCTCAGCAGTCACAGCCGCAATCGTATTCCTGTCACAGACGGTTCTGCCGGCCGCCGCATATTATGATGACGGTTATTATGACGGGGAGTTCGGATGGAAGGATAATCAGCCGGAGCTTCTGGCAGACGGCAGCTACGATCTGGAAAGCCCGTACATGATTCTGGAAGTCATGTATGAGCGAGGCGATCTGACACCGACAAAAGCAACGGAAATCATAGCGGAGGATCCCGATATTCTCTATAATCCGTTCCGGGATCCGGATAATCCCGCCTACTTTACAGCCGGTCCGGATATCACATGGAAGGTTGAAAATCACACTCTGACATTCACCGGATCCGGCAGAATGTATGATATAGAGGACAGCTATTCAAACTGGACGATTTTTAGCCAGGCAATCTTCAATGTTGTCTTTGATGATGACATCGAATACATCGCAAGCTATGCCCTGAGCGGCTTCGGCAGTATGGAAAAGCTGCATCTGCCGGAAAATCTGGTCGCACTCGGAGACTCGTGCTGTGAATCCTGCTACATGCTCCATGAACTCGATTTTCCGGATTCGCTGTCGCTCATCGGCGACTATGCTTTTGAAGGCTGTTCACTGGAATCGGTTGTTCTGGGCAGTAATGTCACAGAAATCGGCTATGAGGCGTTTTCAAATAACGGACCGCTCAGCACGGTTGTGCTTCCCGATTCGCTCGTGAGCCTCGGTGCGTTCTGCTTTATGGGAGACATGAATCTCGCGGACTGCAAGGTTCCGGATTCCGTAACGGATCTCGGCAGAGGCATTTTCAACGGATGCCATCAATGGCTGATCAATCAATCGAAGAATAATGACTTTCTTGTGCTGGGAGACGGTTATCTCTACGGTCACTTTATTCATGATCCCACGGAGCTGACGATTCCGGAAGGTGTCAAGCATATCACTGAGGATTCCTTCACCGAGTATTATCTCTCATCGGATTACTATGACGAACCAGTCTTTCAACATTCCAAGAAAAGCCGCTATCTGACCAAGGTTACGCTTCCGGAATCACTTGAGGATATCGGATACAGCGGCATGGCAAACCTGAACCGGCTTGAAACAGTTGTATTCAAAGGCAGCAATCTCAAATTCATCGCAGATCATGCATTTTACGATGATAATGCGCTTATATCAATCAATCTTCCGGATTCGCTGGAATACATCGGAGCAAACGCATTCGAGACCTGCAACGCTCTGGAAAAACTGACAATCCCGAAGAGTGTGACATATATCGGTGATAATGCTTTTCGGTTCACGCCGTTTTTTGAATTGTATCCGGATGATTTTATCATTCTGGCAGACGGCATTCTCTACTATTACAAAGGCGATGACAAGGTCATCACGATTCCGGATGGCGTCAAGACCATCAACAGTTATGCACTCAGTGATCATCCGGTGGTGTCCATCACCATGCCGGAATCGCTCCGCACCATTCAGCAATATGCCATTCACTGCGATGATCTTGCAGAGGTCTATCTCAATGACGGACTGGAAACCATCGAAGATTTCGGCATCGTCGCCGGAACGGGACTCAAAACGCTCTATATTCCTGAATCACTGAAAACTTTTTCGGGAGATTCCATTCCGCGCGCCAACCTGAAATACATCACCGGCGACAGTGAAGCCGCACAGCTTTTTTCCGAGAAGTATTCCGCGCCGATCGCAGAAGATCCTTCGGAATATGAAAAAACAGGTCCGGATAACACGCTTGATATTGAGAAGGACTGCTGGAGCTTTGCAAATGTCGCGCAGAGTTTTGACAATACCTATTACTTCACCGAACATGATGCTGCTGTGATCCGCGATCTCCCCGCAAGAGATTCTCTGCTCGACCGCGAATCATGGACAGGTGCCTGTTTCGGCATGACCGCAACCGTCATTCTTGCAAAGGCGGGCGTTATCAAGCCGCAGCAGATTCAGAAGGACGCTGACTCCATTCATATGCTCAAGCCCGACAAACCGGTGCAGTCGCTGATCAATTATTATCACAATGTGCAGAATCTGCGTTCGTTCACGCTTTCCAATCTGCCGAAATCCATGGTCAGCCGCATGTACAGCATCATTCACACAGCAGAACATGTCAAAGACGGCGAACTGCCCTTCATGGTCTCCTTCCAGAAAAAAGACTTCGGGCATGCGCTCATCGGCTTTGGACAGGAGGACGGCGAATGGACGTTCAATGACAACAAATATGACGGCAGAATCATCGCCTGGGACCCGAACTTCCCGAATGTCCTCAATGAGGAATCCTACATCTACTATGACAAGCACACCTTTGATTACTGCATTCCGCATTACGATGTCTACTACAGCTTCGATGAAGACACGGACAATACCGGACAGATTCTCTATATGTGCAATGATCTGGACAAACTGAATCCGATTCCCTATCAGTTTGAGGTTTCAAAGAGCATCGACCCCGTGCGGGGCGATCTCAACAATGACAACATCGTCGATGTTTCGGATGCAGTGCTCCTCGCGCGGCATTTCGCGGAGGATCAGACAGCACAGATTCCGGCTTCTGCACTGCTGCTCGCGGATGTCAATCAGGACGGAGCACTCCTGCCCGATGACGTCATCGGAATCCTGCGCATCATCGCAAAACTCGATGTCGCGTAAGGCAGTGTCCATTCAATAACCGTACAAAAAAAGCCGCTGAAATGAGCGTTTCGCAAATTTCAGCGGCTTTCATATTTCCGTGCATCCTGTATACGAAAAAAATCCCTGCCGTGTAAATACAGCAGGGATTTTTGACGTAACATTACTTGTTGAGGTTTGCCTCGATCTTGTCAAGCACATCGTAAAGAGCCTGCGGAATCTTGCCGCCCTTTGCCTTGATGTCCTCATCATAGTATCTGCGCATCTCAGCGATCTCCTTCTTCCAGAGATCCTTGTCAACAGCGAGGAGAGCCTTCATCTGGTTGAGATCGACCTCACCCTCAAGGCCTTCGATGTTGATATCCTCCGGCTTCGGCAGGTAGCCGATTGCGGTCTCATCAGCATCAACGGTGCCTTCGCAGCGCTTGATGATCCAGTCAAGGACTCTCATGTTGTCGCCGAAGCCCGGCCACATGAAGTGTCCCTCTGCATCCTTCTTGAACCAGTTGACGTTAAAGATCTTCGGAGCCTTGTCGCCGAGCTTCTCGCCCATCTCGAGCCAGTGTGCCCAGTAGTCACCGACATTGTAACCGATAAACGGCTTCATTGCCATCGGATCGTGACGGAGAACGCCGACTGCACCGGTTGCAGCTGCAGTGGTCTCAGAGGAGACTGCAGAGCCCATGTAGGTGCCGTGTGTCCAGTCGAAGGACTGGTAAACCAGCGGAGTGGTGGATGCACGTCTGCCGCCGAAGATGATTGCGGAGATCGGCACGCCCTGCGGATTGTTGAACTCAGGGCTGATGCACGGGCAGTTCTCTGCCGGTGCGGTGAAGCGGCTGTTCGGATGTGCCAGCGTCAGGTGCTTGCCGTTTGCGTCAAGCTGTGCGCAGTACTCCGGACCGTTGACCTTTGCGCCCTTCCACTCAGTTGCATCGACCGGCGGCTCCTTGGTGAGAGATTCCCACCACGGGGTGTTGTCGGAGTTATCCAGTGCAACGTTGGTGAAGATTGCGTTCTTCTTGGTGGAAGCAAGTGCATTGTAGTTGGACTTTTCGTTGGTGCCGGGAGCAACGCCGAAGAAGCCGTACTCCGGATTGATTGCATAGAGTCTGCCGTCCGGACCGGGCTTCAGCCACGCGATATCATCACCGACAGTGAAGACCTTGTAACCGGCCTTGCGGTAGCCTTCCGGCGGAATCAGCATTGCGAGGTTGGTCTTGCCGCAGGCAGACGGGAATGCTGCGCAGATGTACTTGGTATCGCCGTCCGGCTTCTGAACGCCGAGGATCAGCATATGCTCTGCCATCCAGCCCTCGTTCTTTGCCTGATAGGATGCGATACGGAGTGCAAAGCACTTCTTGCCGAGCAGGACGTTTCCGCCGTATGCGGAGTTGATCGACCAGATGGTGTTGTCCTCCGGGAACTGGACGATGTAACGCTTTTCCGGATCGACATCTGCCTTGGAGTGCAGACCGCGGACGAAATCGTTGGAGACATCACCGAGGTTCTCGAAAGCCTTGGTGCCCATACGGGTCATGATGTTCATGTTCAGAACAACGTAGATGGAATCGGTGACCTCAACGCCGACCTTTGCGAGCGGAGAGCCGATCGGGCCCATGCTGTACGGAATGACATACATGGTTCTGCCCTTCATGACGCCGTCATAAAGCGGAGTCAGCTTTGCATACATTTCCTTCGGATCCATCCAGTTGTTGGTCGGACCTGCATCCTCCTGCTTGCGGGAGCAGATAAAGGTTCTGTCTTCCACACGGGCAACGTCGTTCGGGCGTGTACGGTGATACAGGCAGCCCGGATATTTATCCTCATTGAGCGGATAGAGCTTATCGGGGTGACCGTCCGGCAGAGCGGTGACCTCTGCGGTCAGCTGATCGAGCTGTTCCTTCGAGCCGTCGATCCATACGACCTTGTCCGGCTTGCAGAGCGCGATCATTTCCTCTACCCACTTGTTTACATTCGGGTTCTTTGTCAGAGACATAATTGCAGACCTCCTAAGTACATTTTGAGAAAACCAATTTTCCCTTTTTATATTATACCGAAAATTGCGAAAAAAGTCAAGGGTGAAACTATGATAATCCCGTGAAAGTTATTCCAAGCATCTTCTTGACATCCTGTGAAAAATGTGCTATACTGAAATTGCTGAGAAATCAGCGAAAATTCTTATTATAAAGGAGTCAGTTGTTTGAAATATTACAGCCGACCTGAGATTGCAGCGTAAACGGGAAGGTTTGCGAATACAATCTCAATTACACAAGCCCTCCCGTATTGTCATACAAAAATGTACAATTTCAGGAGGAAACAATCATGAAGCAAATCAACAATCAGGAAATCATCATCCGTTTGGAGCAGAAAAGCGATTACCGCGCCGTCGAGGAACTGACCCGCGAAGCATTCTGGAATGTCTACAATCCCGGATGCAGCGAGCATTATCTGGCACATATCATGCGGACGCATCAGGACTTTCTCCCCGAGCTGACCTTTGTCGCGGAATACCGCGGACAGATCGCCGCGAGCATCATGTATATGAAATCGTGGCTTGAGGAGGATGACGGCACCCGCCGTGAAATTCTCTCGTTCGGTCCGATCTCGGTGCATCCGGATTTTCAGCGTCTGGGGCTCGGCAAGCGCATCATGGCGCATTCCTTTGCAGCGGCAAAAGCGCTCGGTTACAAGGCTGTTGTCATCTTCGGCAACCCCGAAAACTATGTCAGCAGCGGCTTCAAATGCAGCAGAAGATTCAATGTCTCGATGGACGGCAATTACTTCCCGACAGCACTGTTCTGTCTGGAGCTGAACGCCGGACTGTTCGACGGCAGACATTATGTCTACCGCGAAAGCGATGTTGTCACACTGCTGGATGATGAAAAAGTCGAGGAATTTGACCGCTCGTTCCCGCACAAAGAAAAGGGCTGGATGCCGAGTCAGGAAAAATTCTACATCTACAGTCATTCGTCTGTCGGAGAATGAAAACTTTGCGGACATCCTGCTTCCGGCGGGATGTCCGCATTTTTATGAGGTGCAAAATGAAAACACTGCTCAAAAACGGCACGGTCATCAATGTGTTCACCGGTGAGGCTATGCGCGAAAATATCCTGATCGGGGATGATGTGATCCTCGGCGTCGGGGATTACACCGATGCGGATGCCGACAAGGTCGAGGATATCTCCGGCTGCACAGTCTGCCCGGGGCTGATTGACGGACACATCCACATTGAAAGCACCATGCTCACCCCCGCCGAGCTGACGCGCGCGGCACTCCCCCACGGCACCACCGCGATCGTTGCCGACCCGCATGAGATTGCAAATGTCTGCGGCACAAAGGGCATCGACTTTATGCTCGAAATGAGCGAAAATCTGCCGATGCATGTTTACATCATGCTGCCCTCGTGCGTGCCTGCCATGCCGCTGGATGAATCCGGCGCAGAGCTGCTCGCGAAGGACCTCGCGCCGTATTTTTCGCATCCGCGCGTGCCTGGGCTTGCCGAAATGATGAACTATCCCGGCGTGCTTGCCGGTGCGGATTTCGTCATGGACAAGCTTGCCGCTGCAAAAGCTGCCGGAAAGGTCATTGACGGCCATGCGCCGCTGCTTTCCGGGCACGATCTCGACCGCTATATCGCGGCAGGCATCCAGAGCGACCACGAATGCTCCTCTGCGGAAGAAGGCATCGAGCGCGTGCGCAAGGGGCAGTGGCTGATGATCCGGCAGGGCACTGCGGCGCGCAATCTCGAGGCGCTGCTCCCGCTCTTTGATGAGCCCTTCTGCCGCCGCTGCCTGCTCGTCACCGATGACAAGCACCCCGCCGATCTGCTCCGTGACGGGCATATCGACAACTCGATCCGCATGGCGGTGCGCGCCGGAAAGGATGTCATCACCTGCATCCGCATGGCGACCGTTCAGGCGGCACAGTGCTTCGGACTGCAGCGTGTCGGCGCAATCGCCCCCGGTTACCGTGCCGATCTCGTGGTGCTCTCCGATCTCAACAGCTTCACCGTGCGGGATGTGTACTCTGCCGGAAAACCCGCCGTGCGCGGCGGCAGATGCCTGCCGTTTGACGCCCCCGATTTCCGCGGTGACAAATGGGCAGAGATTCTGCACTCGTTCCATCTGGATGCGCTCACACCGGCGCATTTCCATATCGAAGCGAAATCGAACCGCTGCCGCGTGATCGAAGTGGTACCCGGTCAGCTGCTGACAAACGAGCGCATCGAAATGCTTGATTTTACGCAGAATAACGGTATCGACACCGCGCGGGATATCCTCAAGCTTGCGGTCATTGAGCGTCACCGCAATACCGGTCACAGAGGGCTCGGGTTTATCAAGGGCATCGGGCTGAAGCGCGGCGCAATCGCGGCATCCGTCTCGCATGATGCGCACAATCTCATCGTGATCGGCACGAATGATGCAGATATGGCATTTGCAGCAAACCGCATCCGTGAACGCAGCGGCGGCTCAGTTGCAGTCGCAGAGGGCAAAGTCTGCGCGGAGATTCCCCTGCCGATTGCCGGTCTCATGAGTGATGCCGATGCGGAAACCGTCGCTGCGCAGAATGAAGCGCTCAATGCCGCCGTCCGTGAAATGGGCGTGCCGGAGAACATCTCGCCGTTCATGAACATGGCATTTGTCTCGCTGACCGTCATTCCGGCGATCAAAATGACAACCTTCGGTCTTGCCGATGTGCAGACGCAGTCGCTGCTGCCGTTAGAGGTGCAGGAATAAAATCAGGCGCCCGAAAAACGAATAGAAGAAAGCCGTCAAATCAGCGAAATTACGCGGATTTGGCGGCTTTTCATATGCATGTTACGGTTCCGGCGAAGAAACTTCTTTCCGAAGCTGCTCTGATCTGCGGGTGTTCTTTTTGAGCTTTTTGATCTCGTACATCTTATCATCCGCCTGCTGAATCATGCTGTAAAGCGTATCATCCTTGCCGGGCACCGTCACAATGCTGCCGATGCTCGCGGAAAGCTGATAGGGCTTCTGCAGGCGTTCATTGCACAGGCGGAGCGATTCGTTGAACTTTGCGGCAAGCGCATCTGCGGAATCCGCACCCGCACCGCGCGCAAAGATGATAAACTCATCGCCGCCGATGCGCGCACAGATGCCGCGCGTACCGGCGCAGGACTTGACAATCTCGGCGAGCTGCCGGATCGCAAAATCGCCCTCATTGTGCCCGTAGTTATCGTTGATGAATTTCAGCCCGTCCATATCAATGAAGCTGAGGATCACGCTCTCCTGCTGCGCGATGCTCTCGCGGAACATCTCGCCTGTCAGATTGATGAAGCCGTGCCGGTTGTAGATTTCGCAGAGCGGATCAATGACATAGAGCCGGTTGAGCTCCTCCATCGCGCGGTTGAGGTGGAACAGCTTGCGGATGTTCTCGATCGAGTTGCTGATATTCATCGTCAGCGTGTGACAGAGCAGGCTGTAGATCGGAAAATCGCCGTTCGTGATGATATAATAGCCGAGGCAGCGGTCGCCGAAGTGCAGCGGCAGAAAATAGTAGATATTTCCGCCTGAGCGCGGCGGCTCGGGGAACATCTCGCGGCTTTTGAAGATCGCGACACTCCGGCGCGCACCCCTATCCCAGATCAGCGGCGCGGTCATGTATTCGGAATAGCCGTTCGGATCGCGCGGCGGCATCTTCGGGGAGAACGCCTCCTGCCAGTCCGCCGTCAGGCAGAGACAGAATTTTTCGCAGTCTATATCGCGGATGACCTTCTCAATGACATCCATATCCTCGGCGGTGGTCTCCGCCTCCGCAAGGCCCGCGGTCAGGCGGTTGAGCATCAGGATATTGCTGTTCGTGATCTCGAGGCGGTGCGAAGTGCGCTTTTTGTATTCGCGCAGATCGTCGGCGGTATCGCCCGGGCAGCCGCAGCTTTCGGTAAAGACCGGCGTCGCTTTGAGCTCGGTCGAGCGCGGCTGATTTTCACCGTTGAGCAGCCGGCAGAGTTTTTCGCATGCCTGATAACCGGAGACAAACAGCGGCCGCTTGACAGTTGTCAGCGCGGGGCATGCATTGCGCGCACTGAACGTGTGATCAAAGCCTGTGACAATGACATCGTTCGGAACACGGAAACCGAGGCGCTCCAGCGAAGTGACGAGCGTCAGCGCCATGCTGTCATTGGAGCAGATGAACGCATCGGGCAGCGGCAGTCCGGATTCCAGAAATGCATCGACGGCAAGCTTGCCGTCATAGCCGCGGAAACTGCCGTAAAAGATGCGGCGCTCGTCGATCTCGAGCCCGTTTTCCTCCATCGCGGAAAGATATGCCTCGTAGCGCATTTTGCCCTCGGGATTCGAGAGCGGGCCGGAAACAAAATTCAGCGTCCTTGCGCCGTGCTCCACAATTACATGATTGATCAGCGCCTTCATGACCTTGAAGTTGTCAATGCTGATATCGTAAAAATCAGGGTAATCCTTGGTTTCAAAGGCAAGTGCAGGGATGCCGGATGCACGGACGCGGTCAACAATCCGCGCCTTGACATCCGCATCGCTGAAGGTATTGAGCATCAGCAGTGCACCGTCAAAATAAGAGAAGTTCGTCAGGTTGAAGATGCTGAATTCACCGAGGTCAAACCTGCGGCTGTCCACCACGCCGCCGAATGCGGCAAAATAAGAGATATTGACATCATGCTCGCGCGCATACTGATTGATGCCGCGGATGACATTGTACTGATATTCTTCGTCAAGACCGATCACAATCACGGCGATATTCCGGACCCTCATGCAGACACCTCTCTTTCGGGTCAAAATGATTAGTTACCTTTATTATATCACGTTTCGCCGAAAGAAAAAGGATTTTTCTGAGATTTTGTCAGTATGCACATAGATTTCCTGCATTATTTGTGCATAATTTTCTGCAAAGAGGCAGCGGGAATATACGTTCTGTTGTATGTGATATAATTGCGATTTTTCGTCATATGTTGTGCATGTTTTCGCATTGACTTTCCGATTTTGCAGGTATATACTGAAAATACGGCAACAGACAAGCTGCACAATTCAGATGCAGCACACAGCCGGATTTTGGGGAGGATTATCATGAAGATGAAAACGAGAAAACTGTCAGGGGCGATCTGCGCCCTGACGCTGCTCTGTCCGATCGTGCAGAGCATGCCGCAGCAGGCATTCGCCGCAGAGGCGTATCAGGTGCGCGACCCGTTCTATCAGTTCGGCGGCGGGTATCACTATTACACCTCGGAGCATTTCCAGTTTATCTGGGGAAACAGCGGCGATGCGGGCAGAGTCACCGATGCATTTCTCAAGGCGAATGCGGCGAATCTGGAAACCTGCTGGGATATCTATGTCAACGATCTCGGCATGAACGAATGCGCCGAATCTGTTGAGCCGCGTCTGCGCGACGGCAAAAAGTACAAGCTCAATGTCTACATCTCCGGCACGGGGCTCGCGGATAAACAGGATGACTGGGCGTATATGTCCTATGACAATCAGGGGTTCCCGTTCCTGTTCTGCTGCGTCGATGCCATGGCGACCGATCCGGTCTCGTGGGTGATGCCGCATGAATTCGGTCACGCGATCACGGCGCATCAGCTCGGCTGGAACCGCAACAAATACTCGAATACATGGTGGGAGGCGCTCGGCAACTGGTTCCGCGAGCAGTGGATCTACCGCGTCTCGGAACAGTACGGCTGGGAGAATGATCCCTCGCACGGCTACGGCACCGATTTCTTTGAGACCTATCTGCAGAACCTCTGCTTCACATCGCCGTTCGGCAGAGACTACTATGCCGCATGGGTGCTGATGCAGTATCTGACTGAGAACCCCGACGGACTCGAGGGCTACGGCGAGAACTTCGTCCGGACGATGCTCCAGCAGGGCAAGGATGACGAATATCCCCTGCTGATGATCGACCGCCTCGCGCCCGCCGATATCAAGGAGACGCTCGGGCACTATGCAAAGCGCATGGCAACGCTTGATTTCGGACAGCAGACCGCCTACCGCAAGCGGCTCAATGAGCTGCTCGGACGCGGCGCATGGTACTGGCAGCAGATCTACACCCTGCCGGAGCCCGTTACCGGCAGAGCAGCAACCTACACCGTCCCGACTGAGCGTGCACCGCAGGCAAGCGGTCTCAACATCATCCCGCTGGCGCTCAACGGCGATACGGTTTCTGTCACGCTGACCGGCAAATCGGATCTGCAGGGCGCAGACTGGCGCGGCTGCATTGTGATCGAGGATGCACAGGGCAAATCCCATTATTCCGATCTGTTCCGGAACGGCGAAACCGGCACGCTCGCTGTCCCTGCGGATGCAAAAGCTGCATATGTCACGGTCATCGCAACGCCGGATTCCTCGCTCTATTGCCCGTCCGGTCTGCACTGGCATCAGGATACGGATGAATTCGGCGAGACAAGACAGCCGTTTTCCTCCAAGCACCGCTATCCCTATGAGATCACGCTCGGCGGGGCGGAGATCATGGAACGTCCGCTCGGCAATGTCCGCGGACACAAGCACGCAAACGGCGGCGGATTTGTCGCAGATACCGCAAAGGTCGCGGATACGGTCTATGTCGGGCCGGATGCGGCTGTGCTCGGCAATGCGGCGGTCTCCGGAAACGCGGTGGTGACCGGTCACGCAATCGTCGCGGAGAATGCAAAGGTCTCCGGCAATGCTTATATCGCGGACACGGCAATCGTGCGCGGCAGGGCGACCGTCACGGACAATGCCCGCGTGCTGGAAAGCGCCTGCCTCTGGGATGATTACACCGTCAAGGAGAATGCGACCGCAAAGGGCGTTGCGTTCTGCATGGCAAAGGGTACGGCATCCGGTCAGGCGGTGCTCGACGGCGATTACTACGATGACGGCAGCAATACCGCAACAAAGGGCAACTGCTGCGGCTGGTACGGCACGCAGACCTATCTCAATGCACGCCCCTATACAGACGGGCTTTCCCTCGCATATGATTTTGATGCGGACAGCAGCACCGTCTGCAAGGAGCAGTCCTCCTCGACCTATGCGCTGCCCGAGGGCTGCACATGGCAGAAGACACATCACGGCGCAAACGGCGTCATGGCATTTGACGGCAAGGACGATGTCATTCCGCTGGACAGCGCATTCGGCGGACTGCAGGGCACACCGGAATATCAGCTCGCGGCACTGTGGTACGGCGGCGCGGATAATCAGGCGTTGCTCAGCTTCGGCAATGCAGAGCGCTCCGTCACGCTGACACCGAAAAACAGCAGCGGCAAGGCGGCGCTCATCCTGCGCGACGGCGATCAGGTCACGCAGATTGAAGCACCCGCAGCGCTGACGCCCGGCAAATGGACGGTCATCCGCATCATCCCGAATCCGGATGAAACCGTGCTCGAGATCAGCGGCATGGAGCCCGTCCGCGCAAAGGCATCCCTGACACCGTATCAGGCGATGCTTGCGCCGAAGAGCACCTGCCTGCTCGGCAATGACAGCAGCGGTCATGCGTTCAGCGGCGTTGTGGATTTTGTCCGCGCAAGCTTCAAAGAGACCGCGCTGACCATCGGCGACTACCCTGCCGAGCCGGAACCTGTCGCAGAGCCCGAACAGCCTGCCGTCACGCTGCGCGGCGATGTCGATTGCAGCGGCTTTGTCGATGTCTCCGATGCGGTACTGCTCGCGCGGTATATCGCAGAGGATCAGAAGGCTGTTGTGACCGCCGCAGGCAAGCAGAACGCCGACTGTGACGGCGACGGCGCCCCGACCTCCGATGATGTAATCGGCATTCTCCGCATCATCGCAAAACTTGATACATAAAAAAGAAGAACCGCTCCGGTCACAAACGCTGACCGGAGCGGTTTTGTTCTGCGCGGTTATGTCTCATCACGCGGAAGCGCTGTAAATGCGCCTGTTTCGGGATCAAAGTACATGCGGTACTTTGCCTTGAATGCATCAAGTGCCTCAAATGCTTTCTCTGTTCTGCCGGATACCTCCTGCAGCGTCACATTCGGATCGACAAGATGCCCGCAGTAGTAGTACAGGACCATTTGCGCATCCACAACATCCGCAGGAATCGGAATCGGATCCACTTCAACCCTCTCATACCGAATCGGATCCGTTGATACCAATCTGCGCTCGTGTCTATAATCAATATAGACTTCGCCGTCAACATTTCCGAGCTCGCGCTGCGCATCCGTCAGATATCCGTTCTTCTTTCTGCAGATCAGGGCTGTGAAATCGTGCAGAATCAACTGTGCATCCGCAACATCGACAACGCCGTCGAAATTGACATCGCCAAGCTGCGGTTCAAATTCCTCTGCTGAGACAGGTGCCGTCAGCAGTCCGCAGAGCATCACGCCCGCGGTGATTCCGGTCATCAGTTTCTTTTTCATCACGATTCCTCCTCTCATGCGTTCGGGATGCGAATCCCCATGAACTGTTTGGATGCTTCAATAAAATCTTCTTCCGATGCAAAGCCGACTCCGTATGTATGGAGATTGATGCCGGATTCATACCAGCTCAACGCGGAATTGAAATTATAACTGTTGTATTTTGCCGGATAATAACTCCGGATCAGAATATCCGGCGACGGCGGCTCAATCCCTGGATCATCCGACGCGGCCCATCTCGGTTCGCCGTCATCATTCCGGCTGCTCCGGGTAAGCTCTATCAGCCGGTCTTCGTCACGATAGAACATGCTGCTTTCGCCTCGTTCCGGACAATAGCGATAACCGAACATGATAAACGCACCGACCTGAACCGGCAGCGTGCCAAACTCCGGAATCGTGACTGTTTCCTCTGCTGCATCGACATAGCGCCAGTCAATTCCATGATCAACAACCGTATTTCCGTTCCCGTCAGAGGTGAAAATGCCGCTTTGCGCAAATTCCTCCATTGTAATCCTGCTCAAATTCCGATGTGCAGGAATACCGCTGTAATAAGTGAGGCCAATCATAACATCTGCGAAAGATACCGGATAATCCGGCTGTTCAAGCAGCTGGACTGCATTGCGCTCTGAAGTGGTTGCAAGCCCGAATACCGACAGCGGAAAACGGTTGTCCTTGACAATATCCGCGAGCACAAGCTGCTCTGCTGTCAGGATGCTTTCTCCGCCGTCTTTGACAACAGTATTATATTCTTGCCACATGAGCTGACAGTCTTGCACTCTGATCTCTCCGTCCATGTCAACATCCCCAAGCTGATACTGTGCCACAATCTCCGGATCATAGGGGCGCCCTGCGATTGTCGGGAGCGGTTCGGTCTCAGTCTGCGCGGCAGCTTCGGTGCACGCCGCGGCGGCAGATGCCGGCTTTGCGGTTCCCGCGGAAGATTCTGCCGGTTCCGCCGATGTTGCTGTTTCCGCCGCACTGCCGCTGACAATGGCTGTCACAGTCACCACCGCGGATTCCGCATCTGTATGCGGCTTAGCGGTTGTGCTGCGCTGCGTAACGGTTTCGGCTGCCGTTGTGACGGTTTCCGCCGCAGTTGTGACGGTTCCGGCAGGCGGCTGCTCCTCAATGACCGCATTCTGCAGCGATTCGACAGGATGTTCCGGCTGTTTTGTCCCGATGAACAGCACCAGCCCGGTCACCGCCGCCAGACACGCCGCCGCACTGACCGGCGCCGCAATCCAGAGCATCCGGTGCGGAACGGCTTTCTGTTCTGTCTGCACGGATATCTCCTGCGGCGCATGTGCCGCGTGATAATCCATCGCTTCATCCAGATACCGCTCGGGGACAAGCTGCATCAGCGCATTCAGTTTTGCATCGTTCACAGCAGATCCTCCTCCCTCAAAAAGACTTCCAGCTTTTTGCGTGTACGCAGGAGCGTCATTTTCACCGCACTGACGCCCATCTGATGCTCCGCAGCAATTTCGCGGACACTGAGCATCATCCAATAGTGCTCGATAAAGATGATGCGTGTCTCCTGCGGCAGATCGCCGAGGAACCGCCCGAGCGCCTCCTTCTGCATCCGCTGTTCCGCAGCAAGCGCGGTATCATCCGCAGCCGGCAGAACATCGGGCAGGGCTTCGAGTGAGGTTTCCGTTCCGGCACCGCCGCGCTTTGCCGCCTGACGGTGCTCCTGCATATCCAGCGCAAGCCGCCGTGTCAGCGTGATGAGAAACGCGCGGAAGCTCCGCGGCTTTGCAGGCGGAATCGCGTTCCAGAGATGCAGCATGGCATCGTTGACGCACTCCTCGGCATCCTGCGCGCTGCCGAGAATGCGGTAGGCGATGCTGTAGCAGAAGCCGCCGTAGCGCGTCTGTGTCTGCGCGATCGCCTGTTCTTCGCGAGATTCAAACATCTCAATGAGATCGCTGTCTGCCGGCATGAGAATCGCCTCCTTTGCTGCTTGATTTCCCGCTTCATTCCCATAGACGGAAAATCCCCCGGAACGGTCACATAAAAATGATGAGAAATTGCGATCTTTTCCAAACCGGTCTTCGATGGACCGGCGAATCAATCTCCGCATCCGCGGACACCGCAATTTCTCATTTCTCATTTTTATTTCAGATTCCGCTTCTCACGGTATGCCAGATAATCCGCGGCGAGCGCCTCTGCGTCTGCGTAGGTGCAGAGCCCTGCGGAGCGCGCACGGAATGCCGCCGCGCCGGGATATCCGCGGAGATACCAGAGCGCATGCTTGCGCGCCTCCCGCATTGCAAGCTGCTCCGATTTTTCGCTGTTGTCAAGGATCATGCGCATGTGCCGGAGCATTTCGCGCAGTCTTGCTTCAACATCAGGCGGGGTGAATGCTGTGCCCGCAAGCGCGTGGATGATCTCCTCAAAGATCCACGGATTGCCGTAGCTCGCCCTGCCGACCATCACGAGATCACAGCCGGTCTCGCGATACATGCGCACCGCATCCGCGCCGCAGGTGATATCGCCGTTTCCGATCACGGGAACGCTGACCGCCTGCTTTACGGCTGCAATCTGTAACCAGTCCGCGCTGCCGCTGTAGAACTGTGTGCGCGTTCTGCCGTGGACAGCAATCGCCTCGGCACCGGCAGCCTCCATGCGCTTTGCAAAGTCCGCCGCATTGATGTGCTCCGCATCCCAGCCGATGCGCATTTTGACTGTCACCGCGACTTTGCCCGCCGCCGCCTTGACCGCTGCTTTCAGGCAGTCCTCCGCGAGCTGCGGCGTTTTCATCAGTGCGCTGCCCGCCCCCTGATTGACCACCTTCGGCACGGGGCATCCCATATTGAGGTCAATCCAGTCCGGCTGAAAATCCAGCAGCATTCTGACCGCCTCTGCAATGAACTCCGGCTCGCTGCCAAAGAGCTGCAGACCCATCGGGCGCTCGGCTGCGGTGATGCGGCAGAGTTCGGCACTGCCCTTGCTGCCATAGCAGAGCCCCTTTGCGGAGACCAGCTCGCCGGTTGTCATGCAAGCGCCGTGTTCCGCGCAGAGTGTGCGGTAGGCAGTGTCGGCAACGGATGCCATCGGGGCGAGTGCAGCTGTCTGCGGCACAGTCTGCCGCGCAATCGTGATTGTGTTCATATTGTTCCTCTTGTTCGTGATATTTCCAGTTCTGCCAGTGCGGGCAGCCATGTGTGCAGATCGGAAAAGCGGCAGCCGAGCGCCGCAGCCTTTGCCGTATCATAGGAGCAGTCATCCGCACAGCCGTCATAGGGCGCCGGATCGCCAGCCGCAGAGAGAATCGCGGAATGACCGGTCACCTGCTCCATATACCACATGATTTTCCGCTGTGAAACCGTCCCCGCAGCGCTGCCGTTGACCGCACCTGCGCACGGGTGCTCAGCGAGATGCGCCAGAAATTCGCCGGCTTCTTTCTCATGGATATAGGGCGCTTCTGCGTCGGGATGCTGTATCAGCATCGGCATCTGCGCCGCGATGTGCTCCGCGTAAAAGCGCAGTCTGCCGGTGTAGTCATTCGGACCGAGCACAACCGGATACCGCACAAACGTACAGGCGTCCGCATCCATGAATTCCAGCGCAGCACGCTCCGCCTGACGCTTGCCCTCGGCATAATCCGCGGGGCGGTCCATCCAGACCAGCGGGTGCACTGCCGGATCAAACGCCTGCTCCGGAATCTGCAGTCCGGTTTCCCTGTAGACCGCGCACGAGGACATCTGGATATAGCGGTCACAGCGGATATTTTCCAGCAGTGCGCGCACATCATTGGATGCATAGGCGACCTTGTCGATCACCAGATCAAACCGCTCTGCGCCGAGATTCCGCCGGACGCTTTCCGCATCGGTTCTGTCTGCCGCGATATGCCGGACACGCCCGCCGAACGGATTGCTGCGGCTGCCGCGCGTCGCAATTGTGATGCTGTGTCCCTGTTTCATCAGACGCTCTGTCATCGGGATGCCGAAAAAGCGCGTACCGCCGACAATCAGAATGTTCATATTATTCTCCCAGCAGGCGCTGCGCATTTTTATGCGTAATCAGCGCCATTTCTTCGTCTGTCAGACCAAGCGATTCCAGATAGCGCAGCGTATCCGCCGGATCCTCCCACGGAGAATCCGAGCCGAAAAGAATCTTCTCCGCGCCGTGATTGCGGATGATGCGTCTGCACTGCTCCGGTGCGAGGAACTGCGCGATGTATGCCGTATCGAGAAAGACCGGTGTCCCGACAAGATAGGTCTCGACATCGTCCCATTCTGCCCAGCCGCCGAGATGCGCCGCGATCAGATTGCTGCCTTCGACATAATCCAGCGCATGTCGGATCTTCTGCGGCGAGGTGTAGACCGGCGGCGGCAATCCGATATCCGCGCCTGCATGGAACACCACCAGCAGCCCGAGCTTTTCGCATGTCTGCAGGATTTTCAGCACCTCGGGGCTGTCGATATCATACTGCTGAAACTGCAGATGCAGCTTGATGCCGCGGAATCCGCGCTGCTTCAGATCTGCGAGCACCTGCTCCGCCTCCGGATCCGCCGGATGCACCGTGCCGAATGAGAGCGCACGCTCCGAGCGGACAGTTTCGGCATAGCGATTGATGGTCGCAGTCTGCGAGGGTTTTGTCGCAATCGGCAGGCAGATGCTTTTGTCCACATGCGAGCGCGTCATGGAATCGAGCAGCCCCTCCAGCGTCGCCGGACGGCAGGTCAGCGCCTCGCCCTTGCGGTAATCCGCGCCCTGTTCGCGCCGGATGCCCGCTTCAAGCGCCGCGATGCTGCGCTCCGCAATCGCCTCGGGGAAAATATGGGTATGGAAATCAATGAGCATTGAGCTTCTCCTTTTACATGTTTTCAGTAAGCCATTCATAGGCTTCTGTCCGCGGGATATCCACTTCGTTGAGGATCATGTCAAGCAGTTCGAGATCGTCTGTGCAGGATGCCAGCTCCTTGCGCCGCTCATAATCATAGTTGTCATCGCGCGCCGCGCGCAGTTCGTCCGGATCGTCAATGTCACCGTAATAGTATTCGTCCGTCTCCCAGTCCTCAAGCGAAAACTGCTCGTAATGGAGACAGTAGTAGATTGCTGCAAAGGTCTTGTTGACGCCGAGATGCTTTTTCAGGACACGCAGCACCGTTCGCATCCCCTGTTCATTGCAGACAGCCTCGCTGAGAAACGCCCGCAGTGCCGCTGCTTTCTCCGGCTCGGTTTCCGGATCGCAGCCGCCAAAGCAGACAGGGTCCACATCAAAATACAGCGTATCCGGCTCGGAGTATTCCAGCAGCCGCGCCGTCACCTCGAGATAGATGCTGCACATACCGGCAGCAAGCGAATAGACCGCAAGCTGTTCGGGGATATTGCGGTATTCGGTCAGTCCGTCGCGCGCAAGCAGCTCCCAGACCTTGATGAACCATATTTCGGCGTTGCCCTCGTAGGTTGTCACGCCGCGCAGGATGCAGGGATAGATGTCCTTCTGAAAATCCGGCTTCATAAATCACAGCTCCTTTCAGGAATCAGTACACCTTATTATACAACAATTCCGGATGCTTTGCAAGCGGATTCTTCTGATAACCGGTTATATGAGCATCACTCTGCGCATATTTATGTAAAACATAAATATATAATTTCAGGTATTGACAAACCGATATTCTTGTGATATCATTATGATATCAAATGGATGCAGTGCATCCGGAAAGGACATCATCATGAAAGAAATTATTTTGACAAAAAAGAAGAACGGCATGGCAATGCTCCTGCTGACAATCCTGTTTTATCTGATCGGCATTGCGGTCTTTGTGTTCGGCGTCACCGGCTTTGATTCCGAGGGACAAATCGCGGCGCTGCGCCTGACCGCATTCATCGCGGGCATCATCTGGATGTGCATCGGCTGGTTCCCGCTGCTCGGTCTGCGGATTCTCAAGCCGCAGGAAGCACTTGTCCTGACCCTGTTCGGCAAGTACATCGGCACACTCAAGGATGACGGCTTCTACTGGGTCAACCCGTTCTGCATGGGCTTCAATCCGGCGGCATCCACCAAGCTCCGCCAGAGCGGTGACGTCTCCCCGACCTCCGTGCTCAGCGCATCGACCGCGGAAAGCGTTGTCACCAATCTCTCGGTGAATATCCCGGACAAAAAAATCTCGCTCAAGATGATGACGCTGAACAACAACCGCCAGAAAATCAATGACTGCCTCGGCAACCCTGTCGAGATCGGCATCGCGGTGATCTGGCGCGTGGTCGATACGGCACAGGCGGTGTTCAATGTCGATAACTACAAGGAGTATCTCTCGCTGCAGTGCGATACGGCGCTGCGCAACATCGTCCGGCTCTATCCCTATGACGTTGCACCGAATGTCGATACAACCGGTGACGGCATCGCGGATGAGGGCAGCCTGCGCGGTTCCAGCGAGGTCGTTGCGGCAAGAATCCGCGATGAGATTCAGGCAAAGGTCGAAAATGCGGGCATCGAGATCATTGAGGCACGCATCACCTATCTCGCATATGCTCCGGAGATCGCAGCCGTCATGCTGCAGCGTCAGCAGGCATCCGCGATCATCGACGCGAGAAAGATGATCGTAGACGGCGCAGTCGGCATGGTGGAAATGGCGCTTGACAGACTCAGCGAAAACAACACCGTTGAGCTGGATGAGGAGCGCAAGGCGGCAATGGTTTCCAATCTGCTGGTTGTGCTCTGCGGCAACCATGACGCCCAGCCGGTGGTCAATTCCGGCAGCCTCTACTGATGGCGGCGAAAAAGCAGATCCCGCTGCGGCTCTCCGAGAAGCTCTATAACGCCATTGCCGCATGGGCTGAGGATGATTTCCGGTCCGTCAACGGGCAGATCGAATATCTGCTGACGGAATGCGTCAAGCAGCGGAAGAAAAACGGAAAATATGTCGGCGAGGAGATCGACGCGCCCCCCGATATCGACGTCAATACATTTGAATAACGCGCACGCCGCGGAGTCAGTTCATCGCTGATTCCGCGGTTCATTTTATAAGGTGTCTCCGACGGATTTTTAATGGGGCTCTGCCCCAAACCCCGCTGGGGGAATGATTCCCCCAGACCCCTCATCTTTTATATAAAATGTGCATGTCCGAAATTTTTGTTGTTGTAAAATTCCAAAGGGTGTCAGCCATTTCATAGGAGCCTGGGGGCAACGTCCCTTTCACAATCTATCGGAGATAACCCCATACCGCAATTTCTCGTTTCTCATTTCTCATTTCTGATTCAATTCGTTAGGCAAATTGCGTGAAATGCCCAAAAACCGGACAATGCCCCTGCCCTGTCCAAAAATCAGACACATGCCCTGCAGTTGTCCGTTGCAAACTCCGCAGAAACCGTGTATCATAGAAGCATAAGATGAACAGAAAGGACTGAGGATGATGCGTAATGTACGTTCCGTGCTCCCGATGCAGGCAGCGAAAACCGGCTATATTATTCTTTCGGTGCTGCTCTGCGGATTCGGCTGTTTTCTGATCTGCAAGCCGGAGATCAGCACAGCGCTGCTCGGCAGTGCGGCAGGCATCCTGCTGATCGCATTCGGGATTTTCAAGCTGATCGGATACTTTTCAAAGGATCTCTACCGGCTGGCGTTTCAGTTTGATTTCGCTTTCGGGCTGCTGATGCTGATACTCGGCAGCATGATCCTGACAAAGCCGGAAAACCTGATGCATTTTCTCTGCATCGTTACCGGATTGTATGTCACCGCGGACGGGCTGATGAAGCTCCAGACCGCGCATGATGCAAGGCTGTTCGGCATCCGCTCGTGGTGGGCGATCCTCGCGGCTGCGGTGCTGACAAGCATGCTCGGAGCCGCGCTGATGCTGCGTCCGGCAGCAGGCAGCACGCTCCTGATGCGGCTGTTCGGCGGCGTGATGCTCGCAGAGGGCATCCTGAATCTCATCACGGTGCTGATAACCGTCAAGATCGTGCGCCATCAGCGTCCGGATGTCATCGAAGTTTCTTATCAGGAGGGTGCAAAATTATGACACGTTTCGGAGAATGGATCGCAAAGCACCGCGCGCTGGTGCTGGTGATCGGCATTCTGCTGCTGATCCCTTCGGTTTTCGGCTATCTCGGAACCCGCGTCAATTATGATATTCTCTCGTATCTGCCGGAGGACATCAACACGATGCAGGGACAGGATATCCTGAAAGCGGAATTCGGCAAAGGCGGCTTTTCCTTTGTAATCACAGAGGGCATGCGCGAGAAGGAGATCGCGGAGACCGCCGACAAAATCGCAGCGATTGACCATGTCGCGGATGTGGTCTGCTACGAATCCCTGACAGACCTCAGAATCCCGAAGGAGATTCTGCCGCAGAAGGTCTATGATGCGTTCAACAAGGGCGATACAACAATCATGGCGGTGTTCTTTGATGACACCACCTCGGCAGACGGCACACTCGCCGCAATCGACGAGATGCGGAAAGTCACCTCGGAGCAGTGCTTCATCAGCGGCATGTCCGCAATCACAACCGACATGAAGCACCTGACCGAGAGCGAGACAATCATCTACGCGGTGATCGCCGTCATCCTGACGAGCATCGTCCTGATGCTGACAATGGATTCGTTCCTGATTCCGGTGTTCTTCATGCTGAGCATCGGATTTGCGGTTGTCTGGAATCTCGGAACAAACATCTTCCTCGGCGAGATTTCGTTCATCACACAGGCGCTCGCGATGGTGCTGCAGCTCGGCGTCACGATGGATTACTCCATCTTCCTCTGGCACAGCTACAAGGAAATGCAGACGCGCTATGCGGACAAAGAGGACGCAATGGCGCATGCAATCTCCATGACGGTCGGCTCGGTCGTCAGCAGCTCGCTGACAACCGTCGCAGGATTCCTCGCAATGTGCTTCATGAGCTTCACGCTCGGTCTTGATCTCGGCATCGTTATGGCAAAGGGCGTTGTCTGCGGCGTGATCTCGTGCATCACGGTGCTGCCCGCCATGATCCTGATCTTTGACCGCGCCATCGCAAAGACCACGCACAGAGCAATCCTGCCGGCTTTCGGGCGCACATCGGCGTTCATCACAAAGCATTCGCCGGTATTCCTGATTGCAGCGGTTGTGCTGCTGATTCCGGCGGTGTTCGGCTACAAAAACTACGATGTCTACTACAATCTCGACAGCACACTTCCGGCAGAGCTTGACAGCGTGATCGCAAACACAAAGCTCTCTGAGGAATACAACATGAACAGCACGCATCTGCTGCTCACGGATGCCGATATGGATGCAAAGACCGCCGGACAGATGCTGCACGAGATCGAATCCGTAGACGGCGTGCAGTTCGCGCTCGGATTCAATTCGCTGGTCGGTCCGGCAATCCCGGAAGAAGCCGTACCGGAACAGCTCCGCAGCATCCTGAAAAGCGATGACTGGCAGCTCATGCTGATCGGCTCGGAATACAAGGTCGCATCCGATGCCGTCAACCGGCAGATCGAACAGCTCAACAAAATCGTGACAAAATATGACAGCGACAGCCTGCTCATCGGTGAGGCACCGGCAACGAAAGACCTCATCGAAATCACCGACCGCGATTTCAAGATCGTCAGCATTCTCTCGATCGCAGTGATCTTCCTGATCATCGCGCTGAACTTCAAATCGCTGACGCTGCCGGTGATTCTTGTCTCGGTGATTGAGCTCGCAATCATGATAAACCTCGGGCTTGCGTACTACATGAACGCCTCGCTGCCGTTTATCGCATCGGTTGTCATCGGCACGATTCAGCTCGGCGCAACCGTCGATTACGCAATCCTGATGACCACGCGCTACCGCACGGAACGCAGCAGCGGAAAGGAGAAAAAAGAGGCAGTCGGCATTGCGCTGAAAACCTCAATCCAGTCCGTCATCACCTCGGCGCTTGGATTTTTCGCAGCGACAATCGGTGTCGGCATCTATTCACAGATCGGCATGATCTCCTCGCTTTGCATGCTGCTCGCACGCGGCGCGCTGATCTCGATGGTCATTGTGATCACGGTGCTGCCCTCGATGTTCATGCTGCTTGACAAATTGATCTGCAGGACCTCGGCAGGCTTTCTCCCCGATTCCGGTCAAAAGAGAAAGCAACGTCTGATTTTCGTATCGTCTCATTGAACAGGAGTGAAGATATCATGAAAAACTACAAAAGAGTGATCGCGGGGATGCTGGCAGTGCTGCTCTCCGCAGGCGCAACCGGCGCATTCGCATATCAGAGACAGACCGCACCGGCCTCCGCAGAGGAGACCGCCGCAGAACCGGACTCCGGCACCGCAGAAGCCGAACGCACACCGGCATCCGGCAGGGCGGAAAAGGATGAGACCGTCTATGTCATGTGCAATGCAGATGCATCGGTCAAAAATGTGATGGTCAGCGACTGGCTGAAAAATCCGAAGGCGGCTGCAACCCTCAGCGATCTTTCCAGCCTGACCGGCATCGAAAATGTCAAGGGCGACGAAACCTTCACGCAGGACGGCAAAACGCTCAGCTGGAATGCATCCGGCGACGATATCTACTACACGGGCAGCAGCGATGCAGAGCTGCCGGTCGGCGTCACCGTGACCTATCTGCTTGACGGCAAACCGATCTCGCCGGAAAAGCTCAAAGGAAAAAGCGGTCATGTCACAATCCGCTGGGACTACGAAAACCGCACATCCGTCACGAAGGAGATCGGCGGCGAAAAGCGGCAGATCAGCGTGCCGTTCATGGCAGCAAGCGCGGCAGTCCTCGACAGCAGCAGATTCCTGAATGCGACCGTCACAAACGGCAAGATCATCTCGGACGGCAACCGCCTGATCGTGGTCGGCGTTGCATTCCCCGGCCTCAATGACAGTCTGGGGCTCCGCGATCTCAAGCAGATTGAGACCGAACTGCCGGAATCCGTGGAGCTCTCCGCGGATGTCACGGACTTCTCGATGAACACATCGGTGACGGTTGTCTCAAGTGAAATCTTCTCCGATCTGCACTTTGATGACGCCGCATCGTTTGATGATCTGACAGCGAAGATTCACGAGCTCAGCGACGGCGCGGAATCCCTCTGCGACGGCACGGCGGCGCTCTATGACGGTCTGACGCAGCTTTCCGACGGCACCGGCGACCTGACCTCCGGCATCGGAAAACTCTATGACGGCGCAAAGGCACTGAAATCCGGCGCGGATACGCTCAGCAGCGGCGCAGGTCAGGTCAGCGGCGGCGCATCGCAGCTTGCGGATGCGGCATCACAGGTCGCGGCAGGCGCAAAGGATGCAAAGGACGGCTCCGCAAAGCTGCTCGCAGGATATGAGCAGGTCGGCGGCGGCGCAGATTCCCTGACAGCCGGACTGCAATCGGCAAAACAGGGCGCAGAGACGCTGCACAAGGGCATCACGGATGCAAAATCCGGCTCGGATGCCCTGACAGCAGGCTTTGCTGAAATCGGCAAAAACACCGGTGCCCTGACAGACGGCGAGACCAAACTCAAAGAGGGCATGACGTCTCTGACCGCAGGCAGCAAACAGGTCAGTGACGGCGCGGCACAGCTTGCGGAGAAATCCGGCGAATTCAGTACCGGCGCAAAGCAGATGAGCGAATCCGCAGCGGCACTCTCCGCGGGCATCACGCAGGCAAAATCCGGCGCAGATGCACTCGCGGAAGGCATCACCGGCGCAAAGGACGGCGCAGCAGCACTGACCGCAGGCGCAGCACAGCTCAGCGAGGGCGCAGCCGCACTCAGCGGCGGGCTGCAGCAGGCAGAGGGCGCACTCGATACCACCATTGCGGCAAATGAACAGGCACTCGCTGCACTGCAGGCGCTCTATGAACAGTCCCCCTCTGAGGAGATGGCAGCAGCCGTCGGAACGCTGCAGCAGACAATTGCCGCACAGAAGCAGATCTCCGATTCCATGAAGCAGACCGGCGATCTCGGCGCAGGGGCTGCAGCTTTGCAGACCGGCGCAGCGACGCTCTCCGGCGGCATCGGCACGCTCTCCGAGGGGCTTGCCTCCGCGGATACGGGCGCTGCATCGCTCAAGGAAGGCATGGCACAGCTCGATCAGGGCGGCACGGCTCTCGCAGCGGGTGCAGGTCAGCTCTCTGCAGCATCGGTGCAGATCGCACAGGGCGCAGGCAGTCTCTCCGCAGGCGCATCGTCGCTTGACGGCGGTATCCAACAGTTTGCAGCAGGCGGCACAACGCTGTTCGGCGGACTTGATGCACTGATGAAAGGCATCGGGCAGCTCTCCGGCGGTGCATCGCAGCTCAGCGGCGGACTCGGGCAGCTCTCGGATGGCTCGCAGGAGCTCTCGGGCGGCGTGTCTGCACTCTATGACGGCTCTGCGGCACTGCGCGGCGGCATCACGCAGCTCTATGACGGCACATCGGCGCTCGATCAGGGACTGCTCCGGCTCGCGGACGGCAGCGCACAGCTTTCCGGCGGTGCGAATACGCTCAGCAGCGGCGCCTCCGGTCTGACGGGCGGCGCAAAGCAGCTTGCAGGCGGCGCCAATGATCTGTTCGGCGGCATCGGGACACTGCGCGACGGCGTCACACCGCTGACAGACGGCATCGCAAAGCTCCGCAGCGGCGCGAAAGAGCTCAATGACGGCATGATCAAATTCAATGAGGAAGGCATCCGGAAGATTGCCTCCGCCGCAGATGAAGCCCTGCCCGATCTGCTCGACCGGTTCAAGGCCGTGCAGGCAGCCGCCGCGGATTATCAGAGCTTCTCCGGCATCTCCTCGGGCATGGACGGCAAAGTCCGCTTCATCTATCTGATGGACGGCACCGAAGAATAAACATCCATACAAAGAAATGCATCAAAAAAGCCGCTGAATCAACGCAAACCCGTTGATTCGGCGGCTTTCATTCTGATCGGGACACATTACGAAATGCTTGTCAGCGGAATCTGCTCGAGGTCCCATGTGCTGTCCGGATGCAGCGTGATCAGCTCGGCGCCGCGCTGTGCGGTGTCATTCTCGATCCCCGGCATCGCGAGATAGTCAATGCTCATGCCGTAGGTCAGGCGGATCCCCTTGTATTCCAGCGACATGTTGTTGTAGTGATCGTGTCCGCAGAAGACCGCTTTTGTGCTGCCGAGCGCAAGCATACGGTCAAAGAGCCTGCTCGGATAATCAGAACAGCATACCTTGTTGATCATCTTTTCGCCGTTCTCGCCGAAGAAATATGTCACCTCATCGCTGCCGGATTCATAGAGCTCATAGGCGGTGCGGTACTGCTGCAGCGGGATATGGAAAAACGCCATCGAGCTGATTTGTCCGCCCTCCGCGGCCTGCAGCCGTGCAACTTCATCCGCGTACCAATCCACCTGATCGTTATGGATGTAGTCATAGACATTGATGCCCTCGCCGGTATAGGCGTTCGAGTCGATCAGGAACAGCGCCGTATTCAGCGAGCCGTCTGCATTGCGCACCTCGATCATCTGGTTGCTGCGCCCCGTGATCTCCGGCTGCACATAGGGATAGAGCAGCGTGCCGGAGGTTTCATAGGAAAGCGATTTGTAGACCTCATTGAGCTCCTGCTTTTTCAGCGTGGCAAGACTTTCGGTATCGTGATTGCCGTAGGTAAACGCCCACGGCACGCCGAGATTCCGCATAAACGCTGCAAACTGATACACCGGCGCGGAATTGTTCAGCGACATCGACATGATGCCGAGCGGAAAGCAGAGATCACCCGTCACGATGACAAGATCGGGCTTGGCGTGCGCAATCTCGGCATAACAGGCTTTCAGTGCCTTGATGTCCTTGCGGTAGGAATAGAGACTGCCGCCCAAATGGATATCGGTCAGGTGCAGGATGCGGAAATCTGCAGACTGTACTGTCAGCGTGTAGACACCGGTTTCCGCGTCATAGCGGATCGGGCAGCGCGACTGCTGCACCACCGGCACGCTGTTGATATAGGGCTGCGTATACCATGTATCCCGCTGCAGATAGCCAAAGCCGCCGACCGCGACTGCCAGCGCTGTCACAACAGCAAGCCTCGGCTTGTTCACAACCAGATTGCGGTACATGACCCTGCGCCGGAGCGTCAGATTATAAAGCAGCATCAGCAGCCCGAAGCAGATGCCCGCCAGCAGGAACCAGTTTCCGGCATAGTGCAGGCGGTCGCGCAGCAGCACCGATGCCGCAAGCACGATCAGCCAGTATACGGCAGAGAAGATCACTATGCCGCACTGATGCCGGCGGAATCCTTTGCGCACCGGCAGCTCGATCCGGTTCTGCATCACGTAAAGGAGCAGGCGGTTCCGGATCAGCAGAAACGCCGGAATCTCAAGCAGGATGATATTCGCAAAAACATTCTCGATCAGCTCGGCGGATTTGGAATTGCCGAAGATGAAAAAGCTCAGTTCCGAGCAGAAAAACAGCACAACCGATGCAAACATCAGTGCGATGCTGTTGAGTGTGCGCTTGGCATAGCGGTCGGAGCGGATGCGCAGATATTCAAAGGCATCGGTATCATACTTCTGCTCCTGCGCCTGGCGCTCCGTGCGGAAGAACCGCCGCAGGATCAGCCATGCAGCACCGCCGAAGCCCGCCGCAAACAACAGATTCCAGAGCGCCTGCGCAGGCTTTGCCGCAAGCATGTAGACCATCCAGAGGAGCTGCACAAATGCTGCAATCGCGCACACCGCGCCGCAGCAGATGCGAAGTTTCTGCCGGCGCAGAAATTTCCGCAGCGGCTTTTCTGAGACTGCATCTCCCGCCTCGCGCCATGCTGCCGCCTGCTCCGGCGAAAAGCCGGCAAGCGCAGCCATGTCGCTGAGTTTTCCGTACCGGCTGATGATCTCATCGAGCGCGGCATCCGGTGATATTTCAGCGGCACGCTCCGTATACTTCTGATCGAGTGCGGCAGCGATCTGTTCCTCGGCCGCCGCGGTCTCGGGGCTGTACGGAATGTCCTCAAAAAGCAATCCGACCAGCCGCCTGATTCGCTGATCCATCTTTACTCATCCTTTTCTTCATGCAGATATTGTGATGCTGCCGCGCAAAGCGCATCATGCTCATTCGGGAGCGAGCCGTCAATCACCGCTTCGAGCAGACGGTTCAGCATCACGCCGACCGCCTTCCCCTGCGGAATCCCGAGCGCGATCAGGTCGCCGCCCGAGACCACTAGCTGCTTTAAGCTCATGCACGCATCCGCTTCACGCAGGTCTGCGAGCATCTGCAGCAGCCGGTTCGATTCCGCAACACGCTCCGCGCGGTGACATGCCGCCTGCGCGGAAACATCCGCCCTGTGCAGATACAAAAGCTGCTCCGCGGCGTCAATCCCGATGCGCCGTACAATGCGCTTGAGCTGCTTTTCCGTTCCATTCATGACCGTGTCATGCTGATCGACAAGCAGCAGCACGCGGTCGAACCGTTTGCGGTCGCACTTCATGGATTTGAGTGCACGCGCGGCGATCTCCTTTGAGACGGCAGCATGTCCGTAAAAATGGCCGCCGCGTTCATCCTGCGTGAAGGTGTGCGGCTTACCGGAATCATGCAGCAGCGCCGCCCAGCGCAGAACCGGCTCCGGCGGGCATGCCGCGACCGTTTTCAGCGTGTGGATATAGACATCATAATCGTGGTGCGGATTGCGCTGATCGAAGCCGTACATCGGTTCAAGCTCCGGCAGCACCGTGAACAGAACATCCGCGAAATCCGTCAGGATGCGCTCCGCCCCGATGCCGCAGAGCAGCTTTGTCAGCTCGGTGTCGATGCGCTCCGCGGAGATATGGTGCAGCAGCGTTTTCTGCGCATGTACGGCATTTGCGGTATCCTCTGCAATTGCAAAATCCAGCACCGATGCAAACCGCATCGCGCGGAGAATGCGCAGACCGTCCTCATCAAAGCGGTCGCGCGGACTGCCGACACAGCGGATGATCTTCGCCTGCAGATCGGATGCGCCGTCATAGGGGTCAATCAGACCGCGCGCCGGATGATACGCCATTGCATTGACCGTGAAATCGCGGCGTGCCAGATCCTCGGTCAGCGAATCGGTAAAGGTCACGGTATCCGGTCTGCGGTGATCGGCATAGACGCCGTCGATGCGGTAGGTTGTGATCTCAATCGGCATGTGTTCAATCACAACCGTGACCGTGCCGTGCTGCAAGCCGGTCTCGATCACATGAAAACCGCGGAAACATGCGCAGATCTGTTCGGGCTTTGCATTGGTTGTGCAGTCCCAGTCATGGGGTTCGGCGCCTCTGAGTGCATCCCGCACGCAGCCGCCGACAATATAAGCTTCAAAGCCTGCACCGCAGAGCGTATCGAGCGCTCTCTGAACCGGTGCAGGCGGTGTGATTTGTAATTTGTTCATAGGTCAGCCTTTCTATCCGACGTCAAACCAGTAATCTTCATCCTTGTGTTCCTGATAAAACTGAATGAGAAACGGTTTCAGCTCGTCGCGAATCCGCCATGAAACGTATTCCGTGTCTTCCCCGCCGTTGATCTGTACCCAGTCATAGATGCGGTCGAGTTCTGCAAGCACATCCGGTATCTGACTAACCGAAAAATAAGAGCAGTCCTGAAACAACCTGCCGCCGCAGGCAGCAATCGCCGGCGACCATACTTCTTTCCAGACGCGAAAGAATGATACCGGTCTGTCATCAAGAAACTCGCCGTCCTGATAGGTGCTCCCTTTGTAGATTCCCATGGTGAGTGACATAGAACGCTCCTTTCAGTCATCGGTATACTGCAAATCAACGGACTGCCCGTCCACAGGACAGATTGTCTCCGGAAAGATTGCCTGTGCCAGCGGCAGATACTCCGCGGGATTCGGCAGCGACGGCGAAAAATGCGTCAGCCAGAGTGCATGCGCACCGGCATCCTTTGCGATCTCCGCCGCCTCGGTGAACATCATATGCTTGGTTTCGAGTGCCTTATCGAGCTTTTCCGGTTCGCCGTACATGCCCTCCAGAATCAGCAGGTCGGCGTCATCGGCATATTTCAGGATATTCGGGACGGGGCGCGTATCGGTGCAGTAGGTCACGCTGAGACCGCGCCGCGGTGCGCCGAGCACCTGCGACTGATAATAGGTCAAGCCGTCCATCTCGACGGATTCCTGTTTTTGCAGCATGCCCCATGCACGCATCGGGATACCTGCCGCCTTTGCACGCTCCGGATCAAACTTGCCGACACGCGGCAGATGCATCCGGAAGCCGTAGCACGGCAAAGTATGCGAAACGGCAAACGCCGTGATTTCCAGTCCTGCAAAATGCAGCGTCTGCACGGGCTCCGTCAGCTCGGTATATTCCAGTTCAAAGGGCAGCTCGGGCGCGATGACGCGCAGCCCCTCGACAGTCCGCTGCAAGCCGCGCGGTCCGCAGAGCATCAGCGGCTCAGTGCGGCCTTCCAGACCCATCGAGAGCAGCAGCCCCGGCAATCCGCTGATGTGGTCGGCGTGATAATGCGTGAACAGCAGCAGATCGACCTTCTGGACGGAACGTCCTGCGCATTTCAGCGCGATCTGGGTGCCCTCGCCGCAGTCAATCAGGACACCGTGTCCCTCATTGCGGATGAGACAGCTCGTCAGCCAGCGGTTTTTCATCGGCATGGTACCGCCCGTGCCGAGCAATGCGATATCTAACACTTTGTATTTCTCCTATCGGTTACGTTTCATTTCTGTCGGCGCCGGTCATTTCATCCGGACACGCGACGTAGAGATCAATGTCGATCTCGGTGCCGGTCTCCATGCAGAATCGCATGATTGCCGGCGACGGCGCGAGCATCGGTGTCGGCTCATCGTAGCGCACAAGAGGCACAACGATCAGCCAGAGCTTCGCGTCATAGGTCAGCTTGATTTTGCGCAGCAGATCGGCTTTCGTCAGCAGCGGGTCGATCGTCTGCATCATCTGGTTGGCGGTGTCGAGCCGGTGACTTTTCACCGTGCCGAAGCGCCAGCTTGCAAAGTCATACGGCACGCCGTTGCTGCGGACATCCCCGATGCGCTGCACGCTCTCCGGTGCAAGCCGCAGATATTTCGTGATATCATCCGGATCAAAATTGCCCGTGATCCGGAAATAGGTCATGCACTGTGTCCGTTCCGCGTGATAGTACACGCGCTGCAACTCCATACCCTCCGGTAATTCAGCCATCTGCCTGCCCTCCGATCAGTGCGCGGATCTCCTGCTCAGCGGCACGGAGCTCCGCTTCAAATTCACGCGCCGAGATGCGCATAGCGCCGTTGCCCAGAATAATCAGCTGTTCCAGTGCATCCGAGGTCGCCACGCGGACACGGTTCTTCTTGATGAGCTGCTTCGAGACCCGCTCGATATAGGAATCGGCGGTCTCCGCTTCTTTTGTATACACAACACTGACACCGCCGTGCTGCTCGATCTCGGTGCCGTGCCCCTTGATTTTGTATGCATCAAACACGAGGATCACCTCGCATTTCCGGAATCCCTGATAATTCTGCAGCAGATTCAGCAGACGGTCGCGCGCATGCTCTAAGCTGTCCTTCGCGAGCGATTTCAGCGAATCCCATGCAAAGATGATGTTGTAGCCGTCCACGAGCAGATATTCCTTCTCCGGCGGCGCGGGCACCCTGATATTGCCCTCTGTCAGCTCGGCGGTCCTGTTGCGGCGCATCGTTTTCGGCTTGTCGCGGTTGATTTTGCCGTAGGTGCGCTCATAGATCGCCATGAGCTCCTCATCGCTCGCATCCGGCAGATCACTGACGCGCGGGGTATATTCCGGCTGCATCTCCTCCTCGGGGAAGTCATAGCGATGCGGCAGAACCGCGGGCAGATGCATACAGAGCGGCACCTCCGCCCAGTTGACGAGATAGCCTGCGCCGTGCGAGCAAAACACCGAATCTGCGCTGTTTTCGAGGTCGCTGTCTGCATCGTAGCCGATCAGCGCGATCACTTCCTCGGGATTATGACATCGCCGGTATCCGGAGACATTCAGCGAGAGCGCCCCCCTGCCCTTTGTATAGCTGAGCACCTCCGCCGTGTAATCATTGAGCGTTGCGACCGGTGCGCTTCCGGTGAGGACAGCCGTCTCGCCGAGAATCTCCGGCGGATCGAACTGCCCTGCGCGCTGCTGCAGATCGGTCATCGCACGACCGACGCATTCCGACGGCAGCTCGAGCGTGAAATCATAGTAGGGCTCGAGCAGGATGCTCTCTGCGGAGCGAAGTCCCTGCCGGACAGCGCGGTAGGTCGCCTGCCGGAAGTCGCCGCCCTCCGTGTGTTTCAGATGCGCCCTGCCGCTGACCAGCGTGATCTTCATATCGGTGATCGGGCTGCCGGTCAGCACGCCGATATGTGTTTTTTCAAGCAGATGCGTCAGTATCAAACGCTGCCAGTTGCGGTCGAGCACATCCTCCGAGCAGCGCGTGCCGCATTGCAGACCGCTCCCCTCCGGCAGCGGCTCCATCAGCAGATGCACCTCCGCATAGTGGCGCAGCGGCTCATAATGCCCCACGCCCTCGACCGCCTCCGCAATCGTTTCGCGATAGGTCACGGCGCCGCTGTCAAAGGTGACGTCATAGCCGAAGCGCGCCGCAATCTGATTGGTCAGCACCTCAAGCTGCACCGCGCCCATGAGCTGCACGAAAATCGTGCGCGTGCGCGCATCCCACTCGACATGCAGCTGCGGATCCTCCGCCTCAAGCGTCTGGAAATACTGCATCGCCTCCTGCGGCTGGATTGCCTCCGGCAGCAGCACGCGGTAGCGCATGACCGGTGTCAGCATCGCCTCGCGCGTATCTTCGCAGCAGCCGAGCCCGCAGCCCGCATACGCCGCAGAAAGCCCCGTCACCGCGCAGACAGCGCCCGGCTCCGCCTCATCCCCCGGCACATACTTCGCGCCGGAATAAAAGCGGATGCCTGTGACTTTTTCGGTATATTCATTGTGATCCGCGCCGGTATAGCGGATCTCATCGCGGTTGTGCAGTGTGCCGCCGCGAATCTTGAGATAGGTCAGGCGGTTGCCTTTTGCATCCGCGGAAATCTTGAACACATGCGCACCGAATTCCGGCGTCCGCGCGGGTTCCTGCGTGTAGCCCGTCAGGATGTCCAGCAGTGACTCGACGCCTTTCAGGTCGCGCGCCGCGCCGAAGCACACCGGAAACATCTGCCGCGCCGCGATCGCATCACGCAGCATCTCCTGCGGCAGTGTATCCGTCTCAAAATAGACGTTCATCAGGTCTTCGGTGCAGGCAGCGGCATGCTCGCAGATGGTCTCATAGTCCGTATCAAACTGCACGCAGCTCTGCGACAGTCTGCCCTGTAATTCCTGCAACAGCGCGGTTTCCGTGCGGTCAGAGAGATCCATTTTGTTGACGAACAGGATCACCGGCACGCCGTACTGCTCCAGCAGGCGCCAGAGTGTCCGCGTGTGGCTCTGCACGCCGTCCGTGCCGCTGATGACAAGGACTGCGTAATCGAGCACCTGCATGGTGCGCTCGGTCTCCGCAGAAAAATCAACGTGACCGGGCGTATCAAGCAGCGTGAACACGGTCTCGCCGAGCGTAAGCGACGCCTGATGCGCAAACACCGTGATGCCGCGGCTGCGCTCGATGTCATTTGTATCGAGCCACGAATCGCCGTGATCGACTCTGCCGCGCTTTTTGATCTCGCCGGTACGGAACAGCAGCGCTTCGGCAAGCGTTGTCTTTCCGGCATCGACATGCGCCATGATGCCGACGGTCAGTTGTTTCATCCTGTTCACCTCTTTGCGGGAATCCCCCGATTATTTCAGCAGACCTTCCTCAGTCGCGCGCCGGATCAGCTCCATCGCCAGATCGCCGAGCACCTTCGAGCCGTCATAGGTCGCCTGATTGCGCGCGATCACCTGCTCGTGCCGGATGCCGTTCTGCACCCATGTTTCGCCGTGCTTGCAATAGTTGAGCAGCAGCGGCTGCACGCGGTCGAGCGAATTAGCAAAGCGTGCCTCCGGCGTGGACTGCGCTTCAAATTCATCCCAGAGGCGGCGCAGATACGTCCCCTGATCTTCAGGCAGCATCCCGAACAGCCGGTCTGCCGCCTTCTGCTCGCGTGCCGCCTTGGTCGTGTAGCCCTCGGTATCGTAAGCGTAGGTGTCGCCGGCGTCAATCTCGACAACATCGTGGATCAGCACGGTCGCGAGCACGGTTTTCAGATCAACCGGCTCATTTGCATACTCCGAGAGCACCAGCGCCAGCATCGCAAGATGCCACGCATGCTCAGCGTCATTTTCGGCGCGGTCCTCATGCAGCACGCGCGTCATCCGCCAGATATTTTTCATCTTGTCCATCTCGACAAGAAACTCAATTTGTTTGGTAAAGCGTTCTTTTTCCTGCTCGTTCATATATTGAACCCTCCGTTGACCGGCAGAATCTGTCCGGTGATGAACCTTGCGCGGTCTGAGACCAGAAACGCAACCGCCTCCGCAATATCCTCCGGTTTTCCGATGCAGCCGAGCGGTGTTTCGTCCGCAAGCGCCTGCATGGTTTCCGCATCGTGCATGCGGTTCATGTCGGTATCAATCACGCCCGGCGAGACGCAGTTGACGCGGATGCCGGAAAGCCCGACCTCCTTCGCAAGCGCCTTTGTAAAGCCGATGACCGCCGCCTTTGCCGCGGAATAATGCACCTCGCAAGCCGCGCCGCATTCGCCCCAGACGGACGCCGTATTGACAATACACCCGCTGTGCTGATGCAGCATATGCGGCAGAACCTTCTTCGCCGTGTGCATCGTGCCGCCGAGGTTGACCGCAAACAGCCGCAGCGCATCCGCATCGGAAATCTCCTGATAGAGCCCCGTCAGTGCGATGCCGGCGTTATTGACGAGCACATCAATTCTGCCGTATCTGCGGATGATTTCGTCGATCATCGTGTCAATCTGCGCAAAATCCCCGAGATCGGCACAGAACGCACATCCGCCGGTTTCGGCAGCGATCTGCTCCGCCTGCGCCTTTGCATGGTGATAATGCACGATCACCGTATACCCATCTGCGGCAAGTTTTTTTGCTGTCGCCGCACCAATGCCGCGTGATGCGCCTGTTACAAGTGCTATCATAGAACGCTCCGATCATTCATACTTGCTTTTTCCGGTATCATGTGGTATAATAGTCATGATATTCACGAAAGGATGTGATCCGTTTGGATCAGGGACTGCTCGACCGCATCAACGAGCTTGCACACAAGGCAAAGACCGTCGGGCTCAATGAAGCTGAGCTTGCCGAGCGTGAGGTGCTCCGCAGAGAGTACCGCGAGGCATTCCGCCGGAATCTTGTCGGCACGCTGGAACACACCGTCATTGTGGACAAGGACGGCAATGTGATCCGCCGTGTTGCGGATGCAAAAAAGGACAAATAACCGCAAATCATAAAAAGGAAAGCTGCCGCAAACAAGCGACAGCTTTTCCCTTACTTGCTCTTTATTTGGAACGGAACAGCTCCCGCATCATCATGGCGCCGCCTGCAAATGTCATTGCAAACATGGTAAAGAACATCCAGCCGTTCGAGGTTCTCCACTGAATGCTGACGCTCATCAGAATCGCCGCAATGACAATCACGATGCCGACACCGATAAACAGCCAGCCCCAGAGCTTGCGGTCCAGCAGGAACAGCAGTGCAATGCCGATCAGCAGCGGAATCATAATCGTGCCGTTCGGGATACTGATATTGCCGACGCGGAAGATCGAGCCGACTCCCCACGAACTTGTAATAATCAGGTTCTGGAAGATCATGTACATGCCCGCGCCGAAGAGCAGCAGGCCGCCGAAGAATCGCAGCAGCTCATTGCCTTCCTTCGAGGACGAGCGCTCATTTCCGCCGCCGTCCATGCCGTTCAGGATCGAATCCATCTGGCGCTCGGGTCTGGTTTTTCTTGTTTCCTTCGCGTGTTCGCGTTCTACTTCGCTGTAGAGCTTTTCGAGTTCGGGATCAACGCCGTTTTTCTGCAGTTCACTCATGTCAATTTCCTTTCTCCAAAACAGTCGGGTCTTTTCACAACGGGTCGGATTCCCTGTACAGAATCTGCTGCGCTCCGGAAGAACCGGAACACAGATTCTGTCCACGGATGCTGCTGACCGGACTTGAACCGGTACGGTGTATCCACCGAGAGATTTTAAGTCTCTTGCGTCTGCCGATTTCGCCACAGCAGCGTCTGTATTATTATAGCATAATCCGGCAAAATTGTCAAGATAATTATGAAATATACATGAAGTATACAAGTATACATACGAGGACCTGCCGTCTGACAGGTCCTCATTGTCTGCAAATTCCCCGATCCCACCCGGGCGTCATTGAGAGCAAGGTGATAAATATGCGTTGTACGGTGTTCCGCTGTGCAAAGTGCAGAATGCGTTGTCACCAAACTAAGTGCCTTTCGGCGTGCGGACTATCACTCAGCCGCGGAGCTGCTCTCCACCTGATGCCCTGCCAAAATTATCAGCTTTCGCCGCTGCAGAGTTCAACCGTCCAGTTGAGCTCCTGCAGGCGCTCCTCGGTCAGGCGGATCTCCTTCCCGAGCGCATCAAGCTCCTTTTGCAGCTTGCGGACATTGACCGTGCTTTCAATCCGGATTTCGGTCTTGGAATAACGCGGCGCGAGATTGCTCGCCTCATCGAGAAAACCGCGCATAATCCGCATTTTCTGCATCAGTGCATCCCGATGCGAGATCAGCTCTGTGACGGTTTTCCCCTCGCTGACGGTCTGTGCATTGGTCAGATTGATCTGTGTGACAAGCGTTTCCAGCTCTGCGACCGCGGCATCGAGCGCAGCCAGCAGATCGGTCGGTGCTTCGGCGGGCTTTTCGCCCTCCTGCACACGGGCATTGTTGTTGAGTCTCACCTGCAGCTCATTGATCTGAGTCTGCAGTTCGGCACGGCGCATCAGCGCAGCAGCAAGTTTCATCGCGTACTCCTTTCGTTATGCATCCCACGGTGCGGGCGAATCGGGATCGAGCACACCCGGCACCTTGAGGTCATAGCCGTTGACCTCGATCAGTGCGTCATCGAGCTCGATGACCATGCAGTGGCGCCCGTTGATCTTATCGAGCCGCACCTTGTCTTTCGCCTGATTCTTGACGTTGACAACAATCTCCGGCGTCTTGATGACGGTTTTCGGCGAGATCAGACGCTCGGGCTTGAGCGAAGTCTCGACATGCTCCTCAAAGACCTTTTCGGTATCGACGAGCTTCTCCTCCGGCACACCTGCCTCCGCGAGCATGCGGTGCAGAATGCGTCCGGTGACTTCTGTCGGGGAATCGTCGGTCTTGTTTTTCGCGACGATCTCCGTCAGCTTCTCGTTGACGGCGGTGACCGTCTCATAGGTCAGATCATCGCCGAGCAGCGTGCCGAGCACCTCTTTCATGTCCGCCTGATCCTCCTCGACGGTCGCCTCAACATCGCACTCAAGGAACGCATCTATGAGCTTTTCGTTCGGTGTATTCGGCGTTTTGGTGTAATAGAGGACATGGTGGACATCGGTCGCACGATCCGTGAACACCGGATAGAAGAAACCGTCCGCCGGCGCCTTGCTGATCACGGCATTCGGATTTTCCTGCCGCAGAATCTCATCGTCAAACTGATTGTAAACGAGCACACCCTCGGTTTTCGCGATCGGGCAGAGTGCCGCAACGATGTAACGGAACACCTGATCGGTAAAATCGGTCTCAAGCTCGTCCATCTTGTTTTTGCGCGGCGGATTGTACTGGCAGTATGCAAGCAGCACGGCATAGGGCGCATCGGAATCAATCTGCTCTGCCATCGAGCCGAGAAACGCAAGGGCAACATCCTCCTGCTTCAGCTCGGACTGCAGCAGATTGGCAAGGCGCGTCTGTGCGCCGTCCTCGCCGTAGGCATGGTTGCGGAACGGCAGCTCGGAGCTCTGCTTGCCGAGGTTGACGTTCAGCACCTTTTTCATCGTATCATAGAGGATCTGGCTTTCCGGCGACGGAATACTCGCTGCATTGCGGATATTGACGCCGCGGACATTGCGCTGGCTGTCCACGAATGCCGTCAGCACGCGGTCCATCGTGAAATATTTTGCTTCCGGATTAAAGTGGTTCCGGATCTCATTGAGTTCTTTACGGTTCATCGGAATTGTCTCCTGTTCTCTGTGTTCGGGTTGATAAGCAAAAGGCAGCCGCCGGAGCAAGACCGGCGGCATATGCCATTACTGTGCAAAATGTGCCTTGAGCTTCTCCACAAGCTCGTCCGCACTGACACCGTGTACCATGCAGGCCTCCTCAAGGGACTCGCCGCGCGATGCGGGGCAGCCAAGGCAGTGCATGCCCATCTCGAGGAAAAACGGTGCGGTGGAAGGATCAGCGTCGAGAATATCGCCGATCACAGAATTCTTTGTAATATCCATTGGAATCATCCTTTCAAATAAAGAGGGCGCAGCCGTGCCGCGCCCTGCTGGTTCAAATTACTGCTGGTTCTTGAGCTGTGCGTAGCACTCGCTGCAATAAACAGGGCGATCCTCACGCGGACGGAACGGAACCTGTGCTTCCTTACCGCAGTTTGCGCATGTAGCAGTGAAGTACTCACGCTCAGTCTTACCGGCATTTTTTCTTGCATCGCGGCATGCCTTGCACTTCTTCGGATCGTTTGCAAAGCCTTTCTCAGCATAAAACTCCTGCTCGCCGGCGGTGAATACGAACTCCTGTCCGCACTCGTTGCATACTAAGGTTCTGTCTTCGTACATTTGAATTATCCTCGATTCTTGAAATTTGGACCTCGACGGAATACCCCATCACTGTTGCTCATGTATCGCCTGCGGGCGATGCTCTGAAGCGAAATCGGGTTGCAGGTGAATTAACTTGCACGCGCTGGAAGAAATGCTGCCGGGCCATGGTTAATGTGGAGAAGATCGCCCGCTTCTCATTCGGGACAGCCTGCCGGACTGCACGGGCTGCTCACTCCGGTTCTGCGGAGCTGCCTGCCGCCGTAAAAGTTCTGCTCCATACGGCGCGGAGCTTGCGTCTTGCACGCTGGATCGCGTTATCGACGCTTTTGGACGGGATTGCAAGCTTTTCAGCGATTTCCTCATAGGAAAGCCCGCTGACCGAAAGCCAGAAAATCTCCCGCTCCTGTTTGCTGAGTACATCTGCAAGCCTTGCATAAAGCTCGGAAATACGTTCTTTCTCAAAGAATGCCTGCTCGGGCGTATCCGCTTCGTCCGCCAGTGTATCCTGAATGCTGCTCTCGGGATCATCCAGAGAGACATCCGCAGAACCTGCCGAACGGGATGCCGTTCGCTCCATTCTTGAAACAGTACGCATCCGGTTCCGGATGCAGACAACCGCATAGGTACGGAATCCTGCCGCCTTTCCCTGCGCAAACGAAGTCACCGCAGCAAGCAGTCCGAGCATCCCCTCCTGCGCATAGTCCTCGGCATCCGCCGGATTACCGGCAAATGACCGTGCCATGCTGACTACCGTGGAACGGTAGCGCTCCAGAAGTATCTCAAACGCCTGCGGCTCATCCGCACAGAGGGAGACCAGTGCTTCATCCGGCATAGAGGTGAGCCTGTCAACAGAGAACGTGCCCATGCAGAAAAGCCTCCTCACGCAGAACAAGCACGGTGCCGCATTCCGCCGCACCTGTCAGATCCGCAGCCTGCGCAGAACCGCAAACCGCAGAATATGACCTGATATCATGATAACCGAAAGCTGTCTATTTGTCAAGCGTTTTTACGCTCAGCGCACCGAAAACGGCAATATCAACAGCTTTCAACATGCGATATTCGGCAATTAAACCAAATCTCAGTCCGCCACGAACTGACCTCGTCCGTCGCGGAACAGATTGCCGCCGTGAGAATCAATCGCGACGAGCAGCGGAAAGTCCTTCAGCTCCAGCCGCTTGACGGATTCGCATCCGAGATCCTCATAAGCAATGACTTCACACTCGGTAATATGTGCCGCAGCAAGCGCACCTGCGCCGCCGACCGCACAGAAATATACCGCATGGTTGCGCTCGATTGCATCGCAGACTTCCTGTGTCCGCTCACCCTTGCCGATCATCGCAAGGAGCCCTGAATCGAGCAGCATCGGGGCATAGGGATCCATTCTGCCGGAAGTTGTCGGACCGCACGCACCGATCGGGCGTCCCGGAGGCGCCGCCGTCGGACCTGCATAGTAGATCACGGCATCCTTGAGCGGAAACGGGAGCGCCTGCACACCGTCCGTGCGCATGGCTGCCGTCAGTCTCTTGTGTGCCGCATCGCGCGAAGTATAGACCGTTCCGGAGAGGATCACACGATCGCCGGCGTGCAGAAGCTGCTGCTCCCGCACCATTGCCGGCAGATCGGATACATTACAATGATACTCCATCAGTTCCAGCCGTTACCGTTTTCGCCGGCGCTCTCAGCGAGATCATCGAAGTTGAACTCGCTCTTGCCGACCTTCTCAAAGGACTTGGATGCAACCTCATCGAAGCTCTCGAAGCTCGGGACATCGTCATCGTCGCCGACTGTGGAACGCGCCTCGGAAATGACATTCTTCGCCTCAGTCAGGCGGCTGCCTGCCTGACCGGAGAGGTTCTCCAGTACAAGCGAAATCTCGTTGAACTTCTTGGAAACGCTGTCGATCTCACTGCGGAGCAGTGCGCGGACTGTTCTTGCAGTTTCGGTTGTAGTCTTGGTTCTGCGCTCAGCATCCTCGATCGAAGCGCGCACGGATTCCTCAGCATCTGCGACAGTTTTGATTGCCTGTGCATCTGCATCGTTGAGCTTCTTCTCCGCTTCTGCATTTGCATTGCTGATGGTCTCATCTGCCTGCTTGTTTGCATCTGCGATGGTCTGCTCAGCCTGTGCATTTGCGTCAGCGATTGTCTGCTCAGCCTGTGCGTTTGCATCTGCGATGGTCTTTGCAGCCTTCTCCTCGGCATCCTTCGTGATAGACGCAGCCTTCTTGTTTGCCTCGGTTGCGACCTTCTTCGCAGTCATCTGTGCTTCCATAAAGAGTGCGCTCATATCGAAGCCGGTATCCGCGCTGTTCTCTCTGAGATCCTGATTCTCCTGACGGAGCTGCTCGAGCTCGCGGTCCTTTTCAGCAAGGCTGCTGCTCTGCTCAGAGATGACAGCCTCATACTCAGCGAGCTTCTGGAGATCAGACTCGCTGGAAAGACCTGCGGTCTCCTCGATCATTGCATTCTTGGTATCGAGCTCTGCGCGGAGCGACTCAAGCTCAGCTGCGGATTCGGCAGCCTTTGCCTCAAGCGACTCAATCGTTGCAGCGCTCTCGTTGATCTTTGCCTGATACTCTGCGATCTGGTTTGCGAGCTCCTCGGAGCCCTCACCGCCGCCGCTCAGAGCCTGTGCAGCCGCTGCCGCCAGATCCTGACGCAGAGATTCGTTATCCTCATTGAGTGTGGTCAGACGGCTTTCGAGCTCGGTGACCTTGTTGTTCAGTGCACTTGTTTCTTCCTGTGCAAGCAGGAGCTCAGCCTGTGCAGATGCGAGATCCGCCTTGGCGTCAGTCGCCTCCTGCTGTACCTCAGCGAATGCCTCCTCGGAGACAACGCCTGCGCCGCTGCCGTCGATAACCGGACGGTTCTTCAGCTCATCCTGTGCAGCGCGAAGCTGATTCTTCGTCGTACCCAATTCGCCGCGGAGTCGGGAGAGTTCAGCTTCATATTCGGCTTTCAGTTCATCGGTAGCACCGCCGCCGGACTGCGCTTTTTTCTTCAGTTCATCGCGCTCTTCCTGCAAGGCATAAATCTGGGAATTCAATTCATCGACGTATGCTAAAACATCTTCCTTCACAAAACCGCCACCGATTTTCGTGGTTCTCAAAACATTTGGCTGATCCATAAGTACGCTCCAATCCTCCGCAAAAAAATGATATTGCACGGCTGCGGGATGCTCAAAACTGCCGTTGCCGGAACTGTTCGCGGATGCAGTTCCTCCTGTGGCAGCTGATCAACAGTATCCCACGAGTACATAATATATGATAACACATTTTCGCATTTTTTGCAAGCCGCTATATGTAGAAATATCCGGTTGTTTTTCGTGCAACTTCACCATATATCTTAGCCATTTTCCGGAACAATCGACAAAAACGAAACCATTTATGCCGATTTCAGGCGCTTTTCGCATCTTTCGGAACTGTGCAGAAATCACTTTCCGATCCTGAGCGGAATATAAAAAAACAGACCGCCGAAGCAGTCTGTTTTGTGTGATCTTATTTCTTATCAAGGATCTTGAAGATCTCGGAGAGATCATCGTCATCGTCAAGGCGCGGGATCGCACCGGACGGACGCTGCTGTGCAGCCTTTCTCGGCTCGACGGATGCAAAGTTATCGACGAGCGGATTCTTGACCTCTATCGGCTCCTTCTTCTTCTTTTCAGCAGGCAGCGGAACATCGTCGATGGTGTCCGGCGTCTTGTCCTCATAGCCTGCAGCGATGACGGTGATAACCATCTCGTCGCTCATATCCTCCTTGAACGCAGTACCGAGGATGACTTCAACACCCGGTGCAGCGGTCTCGGTGATCTTCTGCGTTGCAGCATCGACCTCAGCAGAAAGCACATCCTCGCTCATTGCGATATTGATGAGCAGGCGCTTTGCACCGGCGATCGAGGTTTCGAGCAGCGGGCTGGAAATAACAGCAGAAGCTGCCTCGTCCGCCTTGTTCTTGCCTGCGCCGTGACCGATTGCCATATGTGCATAGCCGGCACCCTTCATGATCGTGGAGACATCCGCGAAGTCCAGATTGATATAGCCGTCCTCAACGATCAGATCGGAGATCGACTTGACACCTGTTTTCAGCACATCATCCGCCATTGCAAAGCTCTGGCGCATGGTGAGCGGCTTATCAAGACCGACGAGCAGACGCTCATTCGGAATAATTACGAGGGAATCAACATATTTTTTCAGTGTCTCGATACCGCGCTCAGCCTGTGCCATTTTCTGCTCACGCTCGAAAGCGAACGGCTTGGTGACAACTGCGACCGTCAGGATCCCGAGTTCCTGTGCGATCTGTGCAACGACGGGAGCTGCACCGGTACCGGTACCGCCGCCCATACCTGCGGTAATGAAGATCATGTCCGCACCCTTGAGTGCATTGCTGATCTCATCACGGTTTTCCTCTGCGGACTGTCTGCCGACCTCAGGACGGTTGCCTGCGCCTCTGCCCTTCGTCAGCTTTGCGCCGATCTGGATTCTGGTCGGTGCCTTCGAGTTCAGCAGTGCCTTTGCATCGGTGTTCACCGCGATATACTCAATATTTTTCACATCTGCCTGTACCATGCAGTCCAGAGCATTTCCGCCGCCGCCGCCGACGCCGACGACCTTAATATTCACCTGCGGGTCAAATGAATCTTCATAAACAAAATCAGTCATCAAAGTTCCTCCATTTCGACAGCCCAAGGTTCCGCTCGGGAGAGCCGCCTACAAACATATAGTTATTTTATCACAGTTTCGATGTGAATGCAAGCGGATTTTTTATTTTTGCGCAACTTTGTGCAATTTAACGAATAATTTGTTTGAATATTATGTCATTCTATGGCAGTTGACGTGGTTGTGGTAGTCGTTTCGGCGGATTGCGGCGCAGTCTCCGTAATCATGCTGAGCCACGAAGGCGTCGTAACCGGATTTTCGATTGTTTCCAGCGGCAGAACGGAGATCTGTTTGTTGCCGATCATCGTCAGTTTGTAGTTCTTGTTCGCATTCAGATTATTGAGCTTTTCAAATACAGTGAGCGCCAAACGGAGCTTATAAACTGCATCGCTGCTGTTGCCCATATGGAACACGGCATTGCTGCCGATGTAAACCAGAATATCACTCTGATCCGCCATATCCAGCGACCAGATGCGCGGATCGCCGCACTCGGAGACCGCGGCGGTCAGGGTCTTGAGGATGTTGTCGCGCTTTTCGTCCTCGGAGCGCAGCACCATACCGATCGAACCCTCCGCCGGATTGTAGCCGGAGATAATCAGCAGCCCCGGATACGGATCCTCTTTGAGTTCTTCGAGCACGCGGTTCGAGGAGCTGACCAGCAGATAGCCGTAGCTCTGCGTGATATTCGCAACCGGCACCGCCCGCTCAACCTTGATTTCGACTGTGGACGGAAACTGCCGCGTCACCGTGACTTTCTCTGCATACACAACATTTGCGCGGACACGTTCCGCTGCGATATTCGTATCCAGCCGCACGAGATTATCGTGATATTTGATCTGGCTCAGCGCCACGATCTGCTCGTCCGGCGTATCGGTTTCATTGATGACCACAATATCCTTGATATTGAAGAACAGCGTCATCGAAAGCGCTGCCGCAAGCCCGATCACCAGTACAATGACCAGCAGAATATAGGCTCTGTGACCGCGTGTCCGGCGGCGGCGGCGTTTGCTGCTGCGCTGCCGTTTGACACTCTGCTTGACGACGTCCTGCATCCGTTCTCACTCCTCTCTCCGACTTCTGAGACAATATTGCCCTGTTGAACGTGGAAAAATGCCGTAACGTATCAGCGTGGATTTTCCCACAAGTTCAACAGAGTTTTCAACACTATAACCCTGCAACCACGCGGAAACCGGCGGTTTTCCCCCGCCTTCCGGATAGTTTTGCACTTTTTCAACCAAGTTTTCAACAAAATTCAGAGTTTCACACCCGAAAAGCTGCGCTCCAAGGCTGAAAACGCTTTGCGCTCGGTCGCGATGCCGAGACTGTTGAAAGTCTCTGCAAAATGTTCATATCCGCGGTCCAGATGCTGCAGACCGGAAAGATATGTGATACCCTCCGCACCGGCCGCCGCAGCAGCCAGTGCCGCGCCGCCTCTGAGATCCATCGCTTCGACGGATGCGCCGTGCAGCTTCGGGACGCCGGTCACAACCGCAGTTCTGCCTGATACGCGGATATCTGCGCCCATTCTTGCCAGCTCGCCCATGTGCTTGAACCGGTTTTCAAAGATCGTTTCCTCCAGCATGCTCGTGCCCTTTGCCGTGCAGAGCACCGCCGAAATCAATGCCTGCGCATCAGTCGGGAAGCCCGGATACGGCATCGTGCGTATGTAGCTGATGCTTTTGAGCGGTCCGGTGCGGTCTAAGAAGATGCGGTCTCCGCAGACGCCGATCCGGCAGCCTGCCTGCTCCAGCAGATCCAGACAGCTTTTCATGTCCTGCGGGGCTGCATCGCGCAGACAGATTTCGCCGCCTGCCGCCGCACCCGCGCAAAGATAGGTCATCGCGGCGATGCGGTCTGCCATGACGCGGTATTCCGTGCCGTGCAGATGCTTTCCGCCGCGGATCACAACGGTATGCGTTCCGGCGCCCTGAATCTCCGCGCCGCACTGATTGAGAAAGCCCGCGAGATCGGCGATCTCGGGCTCACAGGCGGCATTTGTCAGGACGGTCTCACCCTCTGCACAGACGGCTGCCATCAGGACATTCTCCGTCACCCCGACAGACGGGATCGGCAGATGAATCCTTGCGCCGGTAAGCTTCTCCGCGGAGCAGAACATTCTGCCTGCCCCCTCGCGGATCCGCACACCCATTGCGCGCATCGCATCCAGATGCAGATTGATCGGGCGCGGGCCAAGCTCGCAGCCGCCGGGCATGGTCAGCGTGCAGCGCTTCATGCTGCCGAGAATCGGTCCAAGAAACATGATGGACGAGCGCATCGCGCGCATATCCTCATCCGGAATCTCATAGACCTCCGCCGATTCCCGAACGATCCGGACGGTATTGCCCTCCGCCGTCGAACGGCATCCGAGCCGGTTCAGGATCCGGCATGCCGCGTAGACATCCGAGAGCTGCGGCACATTTGTCAGGACGGTCTCGCCGCCGCAGAGCAGTGCAGCCGCCATCAGCGGGAGCGCGCTGTTCTTCGCGCCCTGTACGGAAATCTCACCGTGCAGCGGTCTGCCGCCGGTTATTTTCAGATACTCCTCTGTCATATTGCATCACCTCAAACGTAAAGGGCGGTATCCGCCGTTTGTCTTTAGCGTATGCTGATTTTGCCGATTCTGTGAATCCGCGCAAAATCCGTTCTCTCTCTTTATTTTTGACGAATGTCCTTGATCGCATTCCAGATGCGGTCATTCGTATCGGTCAGGAACAGCCTGCCCGCGCGCTGGTGCATCGCGAGCCGCTTTTCCGGATCGTTGTAAAGCGCTTCGATATGCTGCTTCATCAGGTCGATTGTCAGGTCTTTCTGTTCAATGACAACCGCAGCGCCCGCCTTGCCCAGCACCATTGCGTTGTAATACTGGTGGTTTTCAGCCGCCGCCGGATACGGAATCAGAATCGACGCTCTGCCGACTGCCTCGAGTTCGCTCAGCGTCGATGCACCGGCTCTGCTGATGACAAGATCCGCCGCCGCAAGACAGATATCCATATCGTGGATGTACTCGGTCACGCGCATCCGCGGATCATCTGCGATGCCGCGCTTTTTGAGCTCATCCGGCATGGTGTCCCTACCGTGCTTGCCGTAGGCATGAATATGGTTGATCTGCATATCGGATTCGAGATGCCACTGCATCAGCTCCGGCATCATATCATTGAGACATTTTGCGCCCTGACTGCCGCCGAACGATACAATCAGCATGCCCTCGCGGTATCCGAGCTGACGGCGTGCCTGCTCTCTGTCCACTTTGGTCATGCCGCCGCGGACGGGCAGTCCGGTCATGACGGTGTTTGTGCCTGCGGGGAAGTATTTTTTTGCCTCCTCAAAGGTCATCATGACAGCCTTTGCCTTTTTGGCAAGGAGCTTGTTCGTCACGCCGGGAAATGCGTTCTGCTCATGCACCGCCGTCGGGATGCCGAGCTGCTGTGCGGCACGGATCACCGGTCCGGATGCATAGCCGCCGGTGCCGATTGCCAGACACGGCTGAAATTCGCGGACAATTTTGCGGGCATGTCCGCCTGCCGTCATCAGGTAGCGGACGGCTTTCAGATTCCGTTTGATGTTCTCGGGGCTCAGGCTCCGCTGAAATCCGGCGGATTCGACAAATTCCATGCGGTAGCCGGCAGCGGGCACGAGGGTCGCCTCCATGCCGTCCGGTGTGCCGACAAACAGAAATTCCGCCTCCGGATCATGTTCTGCAATGATGCCTGCAATGGCAAGTCCCGGGTTGATGTGTCCGCCCGTACCGCCGCAGGAAATCAGATATCTCATATTGGTCTCCAGTCTTTCGGTTCACAGCCTCCGCTGTGTGGATTTATGTTCCTGCATCTCAAAGATGGATGTACGTCCCGTATGCCTCCGCGATCAGCGGCGTGTGCTGCGGGATTGTTTTATGCGCTGCAATCAGCGCCTTGTATTCGTCAGTTGTTACCCAGCGGAACGCATCGGTTTCGCCCTCCTGCATCCGGAGCTGCGCATCCTGCACATCGCGGCGGAGCAGGAAAAATGTGTGGATATACCCCGTTCTGTGAAAGACGCCGCAGGGAATCAGGTCGGATTCCGCTGCACGGATGCCGGTCTCCTCAAAGAGCTCGCGGACGGCACCTTCGACCGCCCGTTCGCCGGACTGCACGCATCCGCCGGTGATCTCCCATCTGCCGGAATACTTCTTCGGGAATGCGCGCCGTGTCATCAGGAATCTGCCGTCGCTGCGCAGCGTCATGACCGCGGTCAGCATCAGATTCGTTCCTGCCGGCACGGGATTCCCGCGCAGAACCGTCCCGAGGATTCTTGTGCCGGTATCATCATATAAATCGAGCAGCTCTGTCATCGGCACACCCCTTTCGTCCGTTCTGAAATCAGTCGAGCTTTGCCTGTCTGGAAATATTGAGCAGCACGCCCATTTCGGCAAGCTGCATCATCAGCGCCGTGCCCCCGTATGAGAAGAACGGCAGCGAAATGCCTGTTGGCGGAATCGCCTTTGTGACAACGGCGATATTCAGCAGCGCCTGCAGTCCGATGTGCATGGTAAAACCGACTGCAATCAGCATGCCGAATTTATCCTTCGCCTTTGCCGCGATATAGAAGCCGCGGAAGATCAGCAGGCAGAACAGCAGGATCACCGTCACTGCGCCGACAAAGCCGAACTCCTCGCAGAGGATTGCAAATACATAGTCATTCTGCGCTTCCGGCAGATACTGATACTTCTGCCGCGATGCGCCGAGTCCGAGACCGAACATGCCGCCCGAGCCGATTGCAATGAGCGACTGACAGGTCTGCCATGTCTGATCCTGCATATACTCCGGATCAAACGGATCGAGATACGAGAGGATTCTGTCCTCGAAATAGTCAAAGCCCTTGCTGTGCATCAGATATAGAATGATGACCGCCAGCGCGAGCACACCGACCACGATCAGGATGCCGAAATGCAGCGGTCTTGCGCCGCCGACGAACACCAGCGTCACGGCAAGTGTCGCGATGATCAGCGTACCGGAGACATGCGGCTCCAGCATCATCAGTCCGGCGACAACTCCGAGCATCACCATGTAGGGCACGATGCCGTAGAGGAATGTCTGCATGCGGTGATCGTTGCGGACAATCAGTGTTGCAAAAAACAGGACAATCGCGATCTTCATCAGCTCCGAGGGCTGGAAGGTCAGTCCGCCCGCACCGCCGATCGCGATCCAGCGGCGGGCGAATGTGCCCTGCTTGGAACCGATGCCCGGTATCAGCACCAGAATCAGCATGATCAGTGCCGTGCCGAATGCCGTGCCCGAAACCCACAGCTTTTCAAAAAACTGATAGGGCACAATACTCAGGATAAACATTGCAGCAAGTCCGAGACCTGCGAAAATCAGCTGACGGGTTGCGTAATAGGTACCGCTCAGACCGTCCTCAATCGCTGCCGGATAGGATGCGGAAAACATCATCAGGATGCCGATGACCAGCAGCGCAATGACCGTTCCCAGTAGCACACCGTCCAGGTCATTGTTCACGAGACGCCGTCCTCTGCCGGCGGGACGCACGCGCGTTTTGGTGCGCGCACCGGATTGTTTTGCCGAAGCAGACGCCATGTTTCAATCAGCTCCTTTTCTGAAGATGCGCTTACAGACGGGTCAGTGCGGCAAGAACGCCGAAGGCCAGCCCGAACAGCGAGAATACGATCACGATTTTGTACTCGCTCCACTTGCAGAGCTCAAAGTGATGGTGGATCGGGGACATTTTGAAGATACGGCGTCCCTCACCGTATTTTTTTCTGGTGTACTTGAAATAGAGTGTCTGAATGACAACGCTCAGTGCATCGAGGACATAGACAATGCCGACGATCACGAGCAGCAGATGCATTCTGCATGCAACGCCGAGTGCGGCAAATGCGCCGCCGAGATACATCGAACCGGTATCGCCCATGAAGCACTTTGCCGGATGCAGATTCCAGACAAGGAATCCGATGCAGCCGCCCGCAATCGTGATTGCGTAGAGCGAGAGCTCCAGTTCATCGAAGGATGCGCAGAGAATGGTCATAACAAGCATCGAGACAACCGTCACCGAGCCGCAGAGTCCGTCGATGCCGTCTGTGAGGTTGACCGCGTTGATCATGTAGATCATGAAGAGCAGCATAATCGGATAATAGAGAATGCCGAAGTTCAGCTTGACAAACAGCAGGTCGATTGTTGTTTCGTGATCGCCCAGCGCATACATTATTGCCAGAAATGCACTGCAAAATACGATCTGGAACAGAATTTTCTGCTTCGGATTCAGTCCTTCGTTGCGCTTCTTGACCGCCTTGATGAAATCATCGGTGAAGCCGCATGCGCCGGAATAGAACAGCGCAAACAGCATGACCGTCAGCAGGCGGAGTGCATGCGTTGTGGTTGCGGCATCGGTCAGATCGGGTCCGCCGCGGAAACGCCAGACCGCATAGCCGAGAATCGTTGCAATGACACTGCCGGCAATGAACAGGAATCCGCCCATGATCGGCGTGCCCTGCTTGGATTTGTGCCACGCCGGACCTTCCTCCAGAATGGTCTGTCCGAAGTGAATGCGGCGCAGAAACGGAATCAGCACAAAACCGCCGAGTGCTGCGATGATCGCCGACGTCACCGCGGCACATAAAGTCAACCAGATAGGCATAAAACCGGAACCTCCGAATAAATTGAAATCTTACAGTTTTTCCGCAAAGATGCGCTTTGCCGCATCCGCGACCAGCTCACGTTCATCCATATGCAGATGCACGCCGCCGGCAATGATCTGATAATCCTCATGTCCCTTGCCTGCCAGCAGCACGACATCGCCGGTCTTTGCCTGCTTCATTGCAAGGTAGATCGCCTCGGCTCTGTCGGGCTCTGTCTGATACGGAACATTGGTATCTTTGAGTCCTTCGAGAATATCGTGAATAATCGCAAGCGGATCCTCGTCACGCGGATTATCCGAAGTGACCATGACAAAATCCGCGAGATTTGCCGCAGCACGCGCCATCTTCGGGCGCTTTGCGGCATCGCGGTTGCCGCCGCAGCCAAAGACCGCAATCAGCCGCCCGACCGTGCATTCACGCAGGCTTGCGAGTGTTTTTTCCAGTGCATCCGGTGTGTGTGCGTAATCGCAGATCACCGTGAAATCGAGTGCCGTCGGGATGACCTCGCATCTGCCGCGGACACCGGTGTAATCGAGCAGCAGGTCGTTCATCACATCCATCGGGATGCCGATTCTTCTGCCGACCGCGATTGCCGCGACCGCATTGCTGACATTGAACATGCCGGTCATGCGCATCGACATCGGAATGTTCTCGCCGTGCAGATGCAAGGTGAACTTTGTGCCCTCGGTGCTCAGCGTAATCTCATCCGCCATTGCATCGAAGCTGTCCGCATCATTCTGCCGGATGCCGTAGGTCATTTTCTCGCAGCTGATCTCATGATAGAGCCGCTTGCCGTAGTCATCGTTGCCGTTGACAATCGCAAAATCGCAGATGTCAAAGAGCATGCGCTTGGCAAGATAGTAATTCTCCATCGTGCCGTGGACATCGAGATGATCCTGCGTCAGATTCGTGAACACAGCCGCGTCGAAATGTGTCGGGCCGATGCGGTGCTGCTCCAGACCGAAGGACGAGACCTCCATGACAACCGTCTCGATCTTTGCCTCGACCATTTTGGCGAGCAGTGCAAAGTATGCATCGGTCAACGGTGTGGTATTCGGCGAGGGCAGAATCTCATCACCGATCTCATACTGCACCGTGCCGATCAGACCGACACGCTGACCGGTCTTTTTGAGCATCTCCTTGATGAGCGTTGCAGTGGTGGTCTTGCCGTTCGTGCCGGTCACGCCGATGAACCGCATTTTCCGCTCCGGATGTCCATACCACGCGGCGCAGAGATCGCCGTAGGTGCGGCGGGTATTCGCAACGGTGATTTCGCGGTCGCCGAGCCCGAGCGGGCGCTCCGTAATGACCAGAACGGCGCCCTTTTCCAGCATGGCAGCTGCGGCATCGTGCCCGTCATATTTTGCGCCGCGGATCGCGACAAAGACCATATTCGGTTTCAGTGCGCGGGTATCGTCCGTGACACCCGTCACCTCCGTATCCGCAAGACCTGTTTTCAGGTTTTCGAGTAAAGTATGCAGTTTCATGATGTTCTCCGTTCCCCTGCTGCGCAGATTGCGCGCAGTCCGTTTGTAGAAAACTCAGATTCCTTTTGCAGTTGCCCCGCCGGACGGCTCAGAAGGAGACCGTCCGGCAGGAACGAAAGGATTGAGCGTAGATAGCTTGATTATCCGGCGTCCTCATCGTGACCGACATCGAGTGTGATGACCGACCACGGTTCGACGGTGCTGCCGGCAGGCTGACTCTGCAGCAGAACAATCGCATCCTGATGCAGCGAGCCCTTGGAAACATAATTGAGTTTTGCCTCCGTGAGGATTTCATTCGCCTGTGCAAGTGTGCAGTTGATAACTGAAGGAACCGTCACAGGCTCCGGTGTTGTTTTATTGGTATAGAGCACAACCGTGCCGCCCTTTGCGACCGGCGTACCGGTGATCGGCATCTGCGTGAGGACGGTCGAGCCGTCGCCGACGATCTCGTAGTTGAGACCGATGTCCTCGAGCTTTTCGATTGCATCCGCCGTCGGGGTGTCAATCAGCAGCGGGACGCTGACGTCCTTGTGTGCCTCCTCCTCCGCGGAATACTCCGGATAAATGCCGAGATACGGCAGCGCCTTTTCGAGTACGCGGCGCGAATACGGCACGACAACCGTAGCGCCGTAATAGGTGATGTTCTTGTTCGGTTCATCTGCCATGATCAGCAGCACGATCTCCGGATCATCTGCCGGTGCAAAGCAGCAGTACGAAGCAACATACTCCGCGTCCGCCGCATTGATCATGCCCTGCAGCTTCTGGGATGTACCGGATTTACCGCCGATCTTATAGCCCTTGATGTAAGCGTTGCCGCCGTGGTTGAAGTCAACAACGAACTGCAAAGCGCGGCGCATTTCCGCCGAGGTCTCCTCGGAGATTACCTGGCGGCGCACGGTTTTGTCATGTGAAAGCACAACATTTCCCGCCTGATCGACAACCTTGCTGACCACATACGGTTCCAGCAGGTAGCCGCCGTTGACAACCGCAGCATAGCCTGTGACCATTTCGATCGGTGTCAGGGAGTTGCGCTGACCGTAGGAGCTTGCCGCAAGGTCAACAGGTCCCATAGAATCCAGATTGGAAATGGACTTTGTTTCAGCCGGCAGGTCAATGCCGGTGCGGTCTTCGAGACCGAATGACCGGAAATACTGACAGAACATGGTTCTGCCGAGCGTCTGACCGATCGAGATAAACGCCGGGTTGCAGGAGTTTTTCAGGATCAGTTCAAAGGACTGCGCGCCGTGAACACCGGTACATTTGATCGGCGGCTCGCCCTCATACGGAATAATGGAGCCGGTACAGGTATAGCTGTAATTGTAATAGTCAATCACATTTTCTTCGAGACCTGCACTTGCTGTAAAGACCTTGAAAACCGAACCCGGAATATAGGTCTCGGCGATGCATTTGTTGCGCCACTGCCGCTCCCGCGCCGCTTTGAGCGCTTCCGTCTTTTCCTCGTCATTGCGGATTTTGCGGATTTCGGAAGCAATCGACTTGTCATAAATCTCATAGGGCTCATTCGCATCAAAGCCGCCGACGCTCGCCATTGCAAGCACCGCGCCGGTCTTTGCATTGAGCATTACGCCGCAGCCGCGCTCCGCAACCTGAAACTGATTGACCATCTCGGTGAGTTCGCTCTCAAGATAAGTCTGCAGCGTCATGTCAATCGTGAGGTAGACATCGTCGCCGTCCTGTGCCGGATAGGTTTTGGAATAGCGGTATGGCATATCGTTTCCGTTTGCATCGCGCGCCGTGACATTGCGTCCGTCCACGCCGGAAAGATATTCGTCATAATATTTCTCGACGCCGTAGAAGCCGTGGCCGTCATTGTTCGTGAATCCGATGACAGATGCCGCAAGCTCATTCTGCGGGTAGTAGCGCTTGGTATCAGACTGCCGGCTGATCGACGAAATCGCGATCTTGCGCGCACTGCCCGGCACGCGGATATCGCTGATGTACTCGATGATGCGGTCGGCGCGGCTCTTTTCCACCTGATTTTTCAGGACAACATAGTTGCTGTCCTTATCAAACGCCTCATTGATTTTGGATTCCGGTTCCTCGAGAATCTCCGCGAGATATGTGACAAGCTGCTCGCGGATCACAGCCGGATCGACAACGTCCGCCTTTGCGCCGCTGTCGCCCTGCTTTTTCTGCGCCGCTTCGGTCAGCTCGGCATTGCGCTTCTCAACGAGTTCCATTTCCTTGCTGAACAGCCCCGGATCGAGGAAGATTTTATAGACCGTCGCGCTCTGTGCAACAACCGCTTCATTCGCATCATAGATTGTGCCGCGCGCCGCCGGAATCGTGATCGTTCCAAACTGACGGGAATTCGCCATATCTGTATATTTATCATGCTCCACCAGCATGATCTTCGCGAGGTTTGCGATCAGACCCGCCGCCGCCAGAAGCACGATTGTCTGAATGACAACATTCGTGCGGACCTTCATGCTGGTAGACGGTCCCTTGGAGCGGTAGCCGCGCTTCCAGACCTGCTTTTTCGAGGCTTTGATCTTTCCCCGCGGATGCTTTTCAGTTTGATCCGGCATTCCTCTCACTCCTTTCCGGATTCTGCGGCTGCTCCGCCAAAAAAACAGGCGGAGCGCATACGCCGCTCCGCCTTGATCATCACAGGTGAACAGCAAACCGCATCGGCACCCCATAAGCCGTTCCGCGGCAATGCCGCAGATCGCGGATCTGTATGCAGAGGATCTGGTTGCATACAGCCTGCTCGCCTGTTTATCGCATTACAGTGCGGAGCTTTCAGCGGACCGAATATCCGCCGCTGCCCGATGCAGAATGTTTGTCGCTTCTACATCCGTCGGCATTGCTGCTCCGTTTCCTTTGTTCTACACATCTTGAATCTGACCTGCACATCATATATCTCTATGCAAGCTCCGCCGCAGCAGCAGTACCTGCTATGGCGTTACATTTTATATCTATGTTATTTGCCCCGCAAAAATTCCCAGATGCTGACGAGGTAATCATTGACCGTGACGAAGAAGTTGTCTTCCGGCTCAGTGACCGTGACCTCGTCCTCAGTCTGCAGCTGAATGTACTCAATCTGTGACTGGTTCAGCGGCCGGAGTCCGAGCTCGTCCTCTGCATATTCCTCGATTTTTTTGACGGTGAGCTTGCCTTCCATCTCAGATCTCATGCTGATATTTCTGGCAGTCAGGTCGTCATATTCCGCCTGCAGGGCTGCGATTTTTGTGTACACCTCATTCGTCTGCACACGGCCGTATATCACCGTGCCGATCAGAATGCCCGTGAGGATACCGAGTGTCACGGCGCCGCCCGTTGTGATCCTGTTCGGATGCTCGGAGGTTCCGTTATTTGCGGTGCCCGTATAGCGGGAGCCCTGGGATGTTCGCGATTTGGATTCGGTTTGCTGTTTTGTGTTCTTTTTCTTTTTTGATTTGGCCTCAGACTGATCCTTTGTGTCCGGGATATCGACGTCGATATCGGAGTCAGCGGTCATCGGAGCAGTCAGGGGTTCCGCCTGTTTGGAAGTCTTTTTCCTGTGTTCCGGTTCAGGCGGAGGAGCAGGCGCTTCGGCTCCGCCGGTTGCCGCCTGACGGCGGTTCTCCTCTGAGAGGGCGCTTCGGCTCTCCCGTTCTTCACGGATCCTTGCCTGTTCACGAGATCGGCGTTCCGCCTCAGTGAGCTTCCGCTCCTTTGGCTCAGCCTGTTTGGATTTGCGTTTCTTGCGGCTTTTGGCAGCCTTACTCATTGCAAGATTCCGCAGCGACATCTGCCGGCGCTCCTCAGAGCTCAGGCTCTCCTCTCCGGAGAATGACGCAGCGAATTCGGAAAAATGCGTCACGAAGTCTTCTGCCACCGAGGTCACCTCCCATGGCATTTGCTGTGCGCCGCGCCGACCGGCTGGTTTGTTATGTTTCTCAGCCGGTCATTGCAGCATAAAGGTCACACTCGTTTTGTGTTGTTCTGCTTATATCAAATTCCCGCATCGTGCGGAAATCCGGTCTTTCGTTCGTTAGTTGGTTGTGTCTTCCGTTTCCTTTGCTGTTTGTGCGGAGATTGCTGCCGCACGGTTTCAGAGTTTCTCGATGCTGCGCAGCTTCGCACTGTGGGATCTTGGATTGCGTGCAAGCTCCTCAGCGGTGGCTGTCAGCGGTTTGCGGTGCAGAAGTCTGCCTTCGGGTTTGTGTCCGCATACGCAGACAGGAAACTCCGGCGGACAGATACATCCGGTACACCATTTTGCGAAAGCCTGCTTGACGATTCTGTCCTCCAGACTGTGAAACGTCAGAATCACAAGTCTGCCGCCCGGTTTGAGCGAGGCAAACGCCGTATCCAGCGCCGCGGTCAGACAGTTCAGTTCATCGTTCACCGCAATGCGGATCGCCTGAAACGTCTTTTTGCAGGGGTTCTTTTCGCGTCTCATTTTTGCCGGTACGCCTTTTTTAATCAGCTCGGCAAGTTCGGTTGTTGTCTCGATCGGTTTGATCGCTCTCGCTGCGACGATCTGTGCAGCGATCTGCCTGGAAAATTTTTCTTCTCCGTAACGAAAGATGATATCACTGAGCTCCCGTTCCGTCAGCGTATTCACCAGATCGGCGGCTGTCCGTCCCGTCTGTGACATGCGCATGTCGAGCGGTGCATCCTGATGATAGGAAAAGCCCCGTGACCCTTCGTCCAGCTCATGGCTGCTGACTCCGAGATCGAGCAGAATACCGTCTGCTTTTGTTTGATGCTCTGCCAGTACCTTCCCCAGCTCCGTGAAGTTCGCGTGTACGATTACCGCCGGCATTCCGGCGAGCCGCACAGTCGCCTCAGCGATTGCATCCGGATCCTGATCCATCGCATACAACTGTCCGCCGCACACGAGCCGTTCCGCAATCGCAAACGAATGATTCGCTCCGCCGCAGGTGCCGTCCAGATACACACCATCGGGCTTGATATTCAGGTCGCTGAGTACCTCCTCCAGCATGACAGGCACATGATACACTCTGTGATCAATCATATCTTATGCCTCTTCCTCTGCTGCCATCTTCGCACGCTTTGCAGCGTCCTTCCGGGCACGTTTGATTGCCTTCAGGCGGGCGCGTTCCTCCTCATACGCCTGCAGTCTGTCCGCATCCCAGATCTCGGCATATTCGCCGATACCGATTATCACCACGGCTCCCTTGAGACCTGCATACTCGATGAGTTCCTTGTTGAGCGTGATGCGGTTGTTTTTATCCGGAGTGGGATTCTGCGTAGCGCCTGCGAAGTCGCGGCATGCGTCCTCAATTTCTTCGCGGTCCTCGCCCTCTTCGATACACTCAGCTTCAATGCGCTTGAGCTCGTTCTCATAGCCCTCCTTCGAGCGCATGATGAGGTAGCCTCTGCTGCGCTGATCGGGAGAGATGTAAAGAATGTCGCCGATTGCATTTCGGTAGGTGACAGGGTAACTGATGCGGTTGCGCTGATCCAGCTGGACAGTCTGCCTTCCTGACATGCAAGTCTGCCCCATGGTTCAGCGCCTCCTTTCGCGATTGCGGCAGGAGACACCCCTGAACCGGCTCCGGAGAATACAAAGCCGCCTGATTCTATTTTTCTGCATCAGGCGTTCACTTTGTATGCTTCGGAGCATCGGTAACCAGCGGACGGTACCGTCGCCCTGCTGCCTTCTTACTTTTGTTCCACACGTTTTGTTTTTGTAGATTTCGGGAGTCGGCATTCTTTTCGGGCACTTTCCGGGAGGCTCAACTGCCTTTTAGTCCCATCGAGTGTATCCGGACTGCCTTTTACTCCCTGAGGATATTATATACCATCTTGAAAATAAAGTCAATAGCGATTTCGGAAGAATTCTCCGTTTCGCCCGCGAAAATCCGCCTTTGCGAAAAATGAAACAAGTGTTTTGTTCAATCTGTCGAGCACGTATTTACGTAATTTTCGAGGATTCACTTCAAAAAACTTCGCGCGCGAAAGTGAAATCGCGTCCGGATTACCGGAGAGCGCATTTTTGCCGCACCTGCGCCGAAAACAGCTTTTCCGTCAAATATGTTTATGATAAAATGCACCAGATTATACATGTAAACGCAGTTCGTTTTTCGTCGATTCGCCGAAATTTCAAACAGGTTTTGTCCGGTTAGATGTCAAACAACATCCTGTGCAAAGTTCCGAAGTCAAACACAAGATATTGTGTTTCGTCAGTGAAAGCACATTTCCGTCCCTAAATATGCGGGGCGGGCACCGCGCAGGGCGCGGCTCCAATATGCTAAAGGTCTTTTTTGTGTTTGCCATCTTCATCGTGTGTTTATGAATCAATCACAGTGGGCTGTGCCCGCGTCTATTTTGCGAAAGCTCCGTACTAACGAAGCCGCCCTCTCCCGCCCCTTTGCCCCGCATCGTTTTGCGGCAAACTGCCTATAAAAGCGCTTATGGGCAGCAATGGGCACCGCGCAGGGCGCGGCTCCATATTGCTAAAGGTCTTTTTTGTGTTTGCCGTCTTCATCATGTGTTTATGAATCAATCACAGCGGGCTGTGCCCGCGTCTATTTTGCGAAAGCTCCGTACTAACGAAGCCGCCCTCTCCTGCCCCTTTGCCCCACATTATTTTTTCGGCAAACCACTTATAAAAGCGCCTATGGGCAGCAATGGGCAGCGGGCAGTGCCCGCCTCCAATTTGCTAAAGGTCTTTTTTGTGTTTGCTTTCTTCATCGTGTGTTTATGAATCAATCACAGTGGGCTGTGCCCGCCTCCATATTGCGAAAGCCCCGTACTAACGAAGCTGCCCTCTCCTGCCCCTTTGCCCCACATGGTTTTGCGGCAAACCACTTTAAAAAGAGCTTATGGGCACCGCACAGGGCGTGGGTGGGCAGCAATGGGCACCACTCAGGACACGGCAAATCAGAGAAATCGGATTTTTTTCATCTTTCCTCTTTACAATATGAAAAAAATCGTGTATAATAAATATTGTATATTTTGACTTCGGAGGTATGAACCAATGGAACTGAAATACAAGCGTGTCCTTTTGAAGGTCAGCGGTGAAGCACTCGCCGGTGACAAGAAAACCGGATTTGATTTCGATGTCATCAACCCGATCTGCAAAGCCGTCAAGCGCTGCACCGATGCAGGCATCGAAGTCGGCATCGTGGTCGGCGGCGGCAATCTCTGGCGCGGACGCTCGTCCGGCGCAATGGACCGCACCAGAGCTGACCACATCGGCATGCTCGCTACCGCTATGAACGCACTCGCCCTCGCAGATGCACTCGAGAGCCTCGGCGTGGAAACCCGCGTTCAGACCGCGCTCCATATGACGAGCGTCGCAGAGCCGTATATCCGCGGCAGAGCCGTCCGGCATCTGGAAAAAGGCAGAGTCGTGATCTTCGGCTGCGGCACCGGCAACCCGTTCTTCTCAACCGATACGGCGGCTGCACTCCGTGCGGCGGAAATCGAAGCCGATGTCCTGATGAAGGCGACTATGGTTGACGGCGTCTACGATAAGGACCCGCACAAGTTTGCCGATGCAAAGAAGTACGAAACCCTCACCTTCACCGATGTTGTCACAAAGCAGCTCGGCGTCATGGACGCAACTGCTGCAGCGCTCTGCCGCGACAACAAGACGACCATGCTCGTCTTCGATCTCAGCAGACCGGATAACATCTTTGACGCCTGCATGGGCGAAAACATCGGCACACTGTTGTTCCGGAATAATCCCAGCTATACTATTATATAGATAGTATATATACCGGCAGTACATTCACGAGTCGTACTGAATACGAATCGTACATATCAATACTTTAAGGAGATGAAATCAATGCTTGATATTCTGAAGGAAAAACTCGACGCATCCGAAAAGAACATGAAAAAGGTCATCGACCGCCTCCTGAAGGAATACGGCTCAATCCGCGCCGGCAGAGCAAACCCTGCCGTGCTCGATAAGATTCCGGTCGATTACTTCGGCACCCCGACCCCGATCAATCAGGTTGCAGCCGTCTCTGTCTCTGAGGGCAGAATGCTGCTGATCAGCCCGTGGGATCCGCAGATGATCAGGCCGATCACCAAGGCAATCCTTGCTTCCGAGCTCGGCATCACCCCGACCGATGACGGCAAGACAATCCGCCTTGTGTTCCCGCAGCCGACGGAAGACCGCCGTAAGGAGCTTGCAAAGACTGCGAAGAAGTACGGCGATGAGGCAAAGGTTGCAGTCCGCAACGAGCGCCGCGATCTGATGGACAAGTTCAAGAAGCTGAAGAAGGATTCCGAGATCACAGAGGACGATCAGAAGGCAGCCGAGAAGAAGGCGCAGACCCTGACCGACCGCTACACCGAGGAAATTGATAAGATCGTCTCCGACAAGGAGAAGGAGATCATGAGCCTGTAATCTTCGCTCTGAACCGATCAAATACTATCTGAGGAGTTATTCATGGCAAAGAAAAACGAACCGCCGGTACCGGCGGATATGATGCCGCAGCATATCGCCATTATCATGGACGGCAACGGCAGATGGGCGAAAAAGCGCGGTATGCCGCGTACCTACGGTCATGTGCAGGGCGCACTCGCCTTCCGCAAGCTCCTGCGCTACGCAAATGACATCGGTGTGAAGTACATGTCCTTCTACGCCTTTTCAACCGAAAACTGGAAGCGTCCGGATGACGAGGTTCACGCGCTGATGGATCTGATGCGCAAGTACCTCAAGGAGGCATATGAGCATTTCGATCTCCGCACGCGCTTTGTCCTGCTCGGCGATGAGGACGGCTTTGAGCCCGATCTCCGTCAGCAGTATATCGACATCCAGAAGGACACCGTGGATTTCGAGCGCATGACAGCCGGCATTGCAGCGAACTACGGCTCGCGCAATGAGATCACCCACGCCTGCAAGGAGCTCGCGCAGCTCGTCAAAGAGGGCAAGCTTGAGCCGGAGGACATCACCGAGGACATGATCTCGCAGCACCTTTACACAAAGGATATGCCGGATGTCGATCTGATGATCCGTCCGGGCGGCGAACAGCGCCTCTCGAACTTCCTGCTCTGGCAGAACGCCTATGCGGAATTCTACTTCTGCGACACGCTCTTTCCGGATTTCGATTCCAAGGAGCTCGACAAGGCAATCGTGGAATTCGCACGCCGGACAAGACGGTTCGGCGGACTCTGACGGTATGAACCCCGGATCTGCAGCATAGGATAGCAACAGATCCCGCTGCTCATCCGGATCTGCTTGATCTGTTTTGATTTGATTTTGCAGCACCCTGCCGCGAACGGTCTGTATTGGCGTACAGATTTGAGCCGTCCGGCGGTGGTTCCGCTGCGTATTTGAATTGGATTGGAGGCGCGGCATTTTCCGCCGCAGACACATATGGTTACACGTTTGATAACCGCAGCGATCGGAGTCGCGATCGCACTGATCGTACTGTTTTTTCACAGCACCCCTGTTCTGCCGATCGCGGCAGGCCTCATTTCGGTACTGGCACTTTATGAACTCCTGCGCGCAAACAATCTGCTGCGCTATCATCTCTCCTCGACCGCATCGCTTGCCTATGCATTCCTGCTGCCCTGTGTACAGGTCGGCCTTCTGGCAAGATACCGCGCTATGATGATCATTGCCGCAATCTGCTTTGTACTGTTCGATTATGTCCGGCATCAGAAGAAAATGGCGGATAAATCGTTCTATACGTTCCTCGCAGGCATGTTCCTGATCCCGCCGGCAATGGCGGCAGCCGTCACGCTGAACGAAGCGCATGAAAATCACGGCGTTGCGTATCTGGTGCTCGCACTCGGCGGCGCATGGATCGCGGATACCGGTGCATATTTCATCGGTTCGGCATTCGGCAAGGCAAAGCTCTGCCCGGTCATCAGCCCGAAAAAGACCATCGTCGGATTTATCGGCGGCATTATCGCAAATGTGATCTTCTTCATCGTGTTCAGCGCGATCTACAGCTCTGTCATGACGAAGAAGGGCATCCCGATGGGCGTCAACTGGTTCGCGACGGTTCTTGTCTCGATGGTCTGCGCAATCCTCGGTACACTCGGCGACCTTGCTGCATCGACTGTCAAGCGTCAGCTCGGCATCAAGGATTACGGTGATATCATGCCCGGTCACGGCGGCATTCTCGACCGCTTTGACAGTGTCCTGCTCGTTCTGCCGTTCTTTGCGGCATTCGTTCAGGCAACGAATTTCTTTGAATTAGCTTAAAAAAGGAGCTTCATCAACATGACTGACAGTATCGCAATCCTCGGCTCAACGGGCAGTATCGGTACGCAGGCAATCGAAGTCGCACAGATGCACAATATCCGTGTGACTGCCCTTGCCGCGAACACCCGTGTCGAGGAGCTGGTACAGCAGGCAAGACTGCTGCACCCCGAACTGCTGTGCATCGCAGATGAATCCCGTTATTCTGCTCTCAAGGAAGCGGCAGCCGGTCTAGGCTGCCGCCTTTTGGCAGGAATGGAGGGTTTATGCGAAATCGCGCAGCACCAGAGCACCGGAACCCTGCTCAATTCCGTGGTCGGCATGGTCGGTCTGCTGCCGACACTGACCGCAATCGAAGCAAACAAACCGATCGCACTTGCAAATAAAGAAACGCTCGTCGCAGGCGGCGCGCTTGTCATGAAGGCTGCCGCTGACCGCGGTCTGCCGATCTACCCGATTGACAGCGAGCATTCTGCGATTTTTCAGTGTTTACAGGGAAACAAGCGCGGTCAGCTCAAGAAGATCATCCTGACGGCATCCGGCGGACCGTTCTTCGGCAAGACGAAAGCCGATCTTGCAGAGACCACCGTCGAGCAGGCGCTCAAGCATCCGAACTGGAGCATGGGCAATAAGATCACAATCGACTCCGCAACGCTGATGAACAAGGGACTCGAATTCATCGAGGCGCGGTGGCTCTTTGACCTCGCCCCCGATCAGATCGAGATTGTTGTCCACCGGCAGAGCGTTCTGCACTCCGCAGTTGTCTACGCGGATGATTCGATGATCGGTCAGATGGGCGTGCCGGATATGAAAATCCCGATCCAGTATGCGCTGACCTATCCGGACAGGCTCCCCTGCCCGACAAAGCCGCTCTCCCTGACCGACTACGGCACACTGACCTTTGCAAAGCCCGATTACGATACCTTCGACTGCCTGACCGCATGCATCCGTGCAAGCAAGATGGGCGGCAGCGCGCCGGCAATCGCAAACGGCGCAAATGAAGCAACCGTCGCAGCGTTCCTCAAGCGGAAGATTCCGTTCCTGCGCATCGGTGAGCTTGTCACGGAGTCCATTGAGAAGATTCCGTCCGCGCCGCTCACCTGCTATGAGGATGTTGTCGCGGCGGACCGCAAGGCGCGCGAATTTGTCGCGGAGGCAATCGCGGCATGCTGAGCACCCGCGCAGATTTTACCGAAATTTTCACCTGATGCATCAGGAAATACCATGTTTTTCGGGTAATCTATCTTTGTATACTATATGCATCTTGATGCGAAAGGAACCTGATCTATGACCATTCTGACTGTTCTGGCGGCAATTCTCGGCTTCGGCATCATCATCATGATTCACGAGGCGGGGCATTTCTTCGTCGCAAAAAAATGCGGCATCCGTGTGCTGGAGTTCTCCATCGGCATGGGACCGGCGATCATCTCGAAGCAGAAGGGCGAGACGAAATATTCGTGGCGCCTGTTCCCGATCGGCGGCTACTGCGCCATGGAGGGCGAGGACGAAAACAGCGATGATCCGCGCGCATTCCGCAAGCAGGCGGTCTGGAAGCGGATGCTCGTCACGGTTGCAGGCGCAACGATGAACCTGATCCTCGGCTTCTTCCTGATTCTTGCGGTGGTCTGCCTCGATTCGCCGCTGACCTCGACAACGATCGCGCAGTTCCGCGAAAACGAGGCGGGCGAAAGCATCTCGACCTCGTCGCAGTGGCTGCAGCCCAATGACCGCTTTGTCTCGATCAACGGGCTGAAGATTTTTTCGTGGCAGGATATCTCATACGCGCTGCAGAATGATACCTGCGATACGTTTCAGGTCACGGTGGAGCGCGAGGGCGAGCTGATCACCTATGACGAGGTGACGTTCCTCAATACGGAAACGCAGGGTCTGCTTGATTTCTACCTTTCCCGCGATGAGAAAACCATCGGCAATATCATGGGGCACACCTTCAAATATTACGCGACAACCGCGCGCCTGATCTGGATTTCGCTGGTCGATCTGATCCGCGGCAAATACGGTTTCCACGATCTTTCCGGCGTGGTCGGCATCATCGACGCGACCACAACGGTTGTCAACATGAGCGAGACCTTCCGCGAAAAGCTCGTCACGATGCTGGATATTCTCTCGTTCATCACGATCAATGTCGGCATCTTCAACCTGATTCCGTTTCCGGCGCTCGACGGCGGCAGATTGGTCTTCCTCGTTGTCGAAGCGATCCGCCGCAAGCCCTGCCCTGCCAAGGTTGAGGGCATGATCCACTTCATCGGGCTTGCAGCGCTCATGCTGCTGATGATTGCCATCACCTTCCAGGATATCTCAAAGATTTTCACAAGGTAACCGCAGATGAAAAGACTGAAATACCGGCACCTGTTCAACGGCAGACAGTATCCGCTGTATCTCGGATGCATCGCCGCATGTGTCGCGCCGCTGATCACACTGGCAGCGCGGATTGAACTGAATCCGGTGCTCGTGATGCCGTGCGCGTTTCTTCTGGTGCTCGTGATCTGCTTTCTGATCGAGCACCGCCTTTCGCGTGAGGAGCGGCAGCTCATTGCCGACGCCCCGATGCCGCTCTGGAAACCGGTCAACGCGCCTGTCCGGTCAAAGATTCGCGAAAAATATGAGAGCTCACAGTTCAGGCTGCCCGGCATGATCATCGGCAGTCTCGTGATCGGGATTGCGGTCTTTGTGATCGGCATTCTTCCGACGCGGCACAGCACAGAGTTCAATGATCCCTCTGTTGTGCTGCCGATTGCTGCCGCCGCGGCGATCATCGGTTTTATCGTGATGCTCCTTTACAGGGGCAGAGGCGCAAACTGGCTTGAAATCGACGAATCTGCGATGTATACGGTGATACCGGTTCACCACTGCTTTGAAATCAAGCAGCATCACCGTTCCCCTTACCGTCTCACAGGCGGTGAAACATGGTATGAAAACTATCTGGTATTCTATCAGCCCGACGGCAGATATGTTCTGAAAATCCCGAAAGGCGGACATTTCTGCTCGGCGGTTATTATCGTGCTGTATCACGGTGCAGTCACATGGCTGCCGGTCGATGCATACACGCCGGAGGATACGCTATGAAAGATGAAGCGTTCATCAAAGCGCCGTTTGTGCGCAGAGCCGTAAACAACTTCACATTACATGAAGAAAAGCTGATCGAAGCCGCAGAGCAGCCGCTTTGGCTGCCGGTCTCCGATGAAATACTCTGGGAAACGCGCGCAAAACTGCAGCAGAACCGCAAGGTGCTGATACAGGGCGTCGGGATCGCGCTTGCTGTCATGGTCGCAGGATTTCTGCTCGGCGCGAAGAAATACGCAATTGCGGTCGGCATCACGGCGATTGTCTTTGCAGTCGCGGCGATCATTTTTCATCTGCGCTCGAAAATTGACGAGACCGCGGTCATGGCAGAGCTGCCGATCGACCGGATCGAGAGCGGTACAGGCGGAAACTATGCCGTCTGCTATCTGCCGGACGGCCGCTATGAGCTGCGTGTCACCGGCGACACCTCCTACGCAAATACGCTGGTGATCGTCAAATACAAGAAAATGACCACATGGCAGGCAATGTTCATCCGGCATGCGGATGACAAGCCCCTGCCGAGCACGCTCGGTATCGAGGACGAGGAAACACCGGCGGACGAACCGCTGCCGGATGAAGCAGATACCGCCGCAGAAGAATCCGATGAAGAATTCGAGGATGCCGAATCCGAGAATGATGACGAAACGGAATCCGACTGATTCAATCGAACAGAAAGGACGTAAAATCATGAGAAATCTGCATCCTGTCAAGGTCGGGCAATGTCTGCTCGACGGCAAGCATATCTATATTCAGTCCATGCTCAACACACGCTCCGATGATATCGCGGGCTCGGTCGCGCAGGCAAAGGCGCTCGAGGCGGCAGGCTGCGAGATCGTCCGCGCCGCAATCCCGAACAAGGACGCTGTCACGCTGATTCCGGCGATCAAAGAGGCTATTTCGATTCCGCTCGTCGCGGACATTCACTTTGACTATAAGCTCGCGCTCGCTGCGGCGGACGCAGGCATTGATAAAATCCGCATCAACCCCGGCAACATCGGCGCGATGGACCGCGTCAAGGCAGTCGCGGACAAATGCCGCGAGAAGAACATCCCGATCCGCATCGGCGTGAACTCCGGTTCGCTCGAAAAGGATCTGCTCGCAAAATACGGCGGCCCGACACCGCAGGCAATGGTCGAGAGCGCGCTGAATCACGCGAAGCTCCTCGAAAAATTCGATTTCAATGATATTGTTATTTCGATCAAATCCTCGGATGTACAGAACATGATCGCCTGCTACCGGCTCGCGGCGGAATCCTGTGACTATCCGCTGCACCTCGGCGTCACCGAGGCGGGCACGGCGCGCATGGGACTGATCAAGTCCGCGGCGGGCATCGGCTCGCTGCTCTGCGACGGCATCGGTGAGACGATCCGCGTCTCCCTGACGGCGGATCCGGTCGAGGAGATCGCTGCGGCGCAGGATATCCTCAAGGCGATCGGCAAGCGCGGCGGCGTGCAGCTCGTCTCATGTCCGACCTGCGGCAGAACGCGCATCGACCTGATCGGCACGGCAAAGGCGGTCGAGGAGGCACTGCGCGGCTGCGAGAAAAATATCAAGGTCGCCGTGATGGGCTGCGTTGTCAACGGCCCGGGTGAAGCAAGAGAAGCGGATATCGGCATCGCGGGCGGCGACGGCTGTGCGGTGCTGTTCAAGGGCGAGCAGATCCTCGGCAAGGTGCCGGAATCGGAGATCGTCCCTGCGCTGCTCGCGGAGATCGAAAAGCTGTGAGCAAATTTGATCAGGTCAAGCGGCAGATCGACCGGCTCGATCCGCATGATCTGCTTGCATCACACGCGCCGCAGGATGAATATGACGCAGAATCGCAGAAAATCAGCGCGCGCATTTCGTTTGCAGATTCCGCGGAGCAGATTGCAGATGTGATCGCGGAGGTCATGCAGGCGGCATTCGGTGCGCCGGAGTCCCCTGCCCGTTATCAGGAGACCGCGCGGAACATCCGCAGAGCACTCGCCTATGAGCATTACGGACAGATTGCCGATCTGTTTGAATACGGCAGCGGATCCGACAGCGCATGCACCGAAAAAGCAAATGCGCTCATCCTGCAAACACGCGCCGAGACCGATCCGGAGATCCTCGAAATGATGTTTCATGCGCTGTATCAGCTCGTCACGAACCGGCGCTGTGCCGCGCAGCTTGATCTGCTGACGCTCACGGAAGACTGGCAGCGATTTGATGCGATGTCGCTGGAATATCTGCCGGTAATCCTCGCGGCGAGCGGCGATCCGCAATATAAACCGGTCATACGGCAGATCTGCGCACAGTATCCGCAGATTGACATGCCGGAATGATCCCCCCTGACGAAGACTTCACCCCGTATGCTGTCAAAATACGGGGTTTTCTTCCGAATACCGAATACACGCGAAAGGAATGAACACGCATGACACAGACGCTGCGTGAATTTTTACGTGAATACGGCGCAAAGCTGCCGGAGAATGTCTTAGACGGCAGGATCCGGAGCGTGCTTTCCAATCCCGGGCGCACCAAGCTGTTCTTTGAGACAGAATATGATGCGCCCGTTCCTTCTGCCGATTTATTTGCGGCGGAAACCGAACTGACCTCACGCCTGAAGCTCGCCGGACTGCGCATTCTCTGCCGCTATCCGGCCTCGAGCTTTTCGGTGGATGTTCTGCCGGATCTGTTCATGGTGCTGCGCCGCGAAATCCCGATGCTGAACGGCTTTCTCGATGAAGCAGGGCTGACGCTCGAGGACAATGTCCTTTCGATCGAATTAAAGCGCGGCGGCGTCGATATCCTCAACGATATCCACTTTGCCGATACCTTCGTCAAAGCGGTGCAGAAGATGTTTTCCGTGACCATCAAGGTGCAGTTTGTCGGCGAGCACCTGCATGCAACCGAGGAGGAACAGTCCCGCATGCAGAGCGATGTGCTCTCCGAACGTCCGCCGGAGCGCCGCCTGCGCACCGAACCCGAAGCGCCGCCCCCGCCCCCGCAGTTCTCCGCGCTCTCCTCAATCGAGCCGGATGCAAAGCCCGTTCAGCCCGATCAGCCGGATAAAGAAACGCTCGAAATCCTCTACGGCAGAACCGTCAAGGAAAAGCCCGTCTCGATTGCGACCGTGGTCGGACAGGTCGGCGCGGGCATGGAGGGCAAGGCACCGAAGTTTGCAATTGCCTGCGAGGTCTTTGCAAAGCCGGAGTCGCGCGAGCTGAAAAACGGCAAAACGCTCGTGACATTCCCCGTCACGGATTACACCGGCAGCCTGCTCGTCAAGATGTTCCTTGACGAGGAAAAGCTCAAGGATTTCCCGCTCGGACAGTGCAAGCCCGGCGCCTCGCTGCTGATCTACGGCTCTGTCTCCTACGATGACTATGACCGCGATATCGTGATCAAGCCGACCGCGATCAACAGCTATACCCCCGACCGCCGCACCGATGATGCACCGGTCAAGCGCGTCGAGCTGCACCTGCATACGAACATGTCCGCAATGGACGCCGTGACCTCTGCGGAAGCACTCTGCAACCGCGCACACGAATGGGGACACCGCGCCATTGCGATCACCGACCACGGCGTGGTGCAGGCATTCCCCGAGGCCATGAACGCGACCGCCAAATGGAAGGATTTTCGCGTCATTTACGGCTGCGAGGCATATGTCGTCAACGATCTGCAGGCACTCCATGTCATTGACCAGCCCGATCCGCGCTCGCCGCAGGATGAGGTCATTGTCTTTGACGTTGAGACAACCGGTCTCTCCTATAAAAATGACCGCCTGACGGAAATCGGCGCGGTCAAGGTGCGCGGCATGCGGATTATTGACAGCTTCGATACCTTCGTCAACCCCGAGCGCCCGATCCCGCAGCAGATTCAGGAGCTGACGCACATCACGCAGGACATGGTGGACAATGCCCCGAAGGAGCAGGAGGCTGTCGAGAAATTTCTCGAGTTCTGCGGCGAAAATCCGGTGCTGATCGCGCACAATGCGTCCTTTGATACAACGTTTATCCGCGAGGTTTTTGCGCGGCACAATATGAATCACCCGTTCGTCACGATTGATACGGTGATCATGGCGCGCGCCGTGCTGCCCGAGCTCGGCAGACACAAGCTCGATACGATTGCCAAGCACCTGAAGCTCGGCAAATTCGAGCACCACCGCGCCGCCGACGATGCCCTGATGCTTGCGAAGATTTACACCACGCTGATGGAACGCATCATCAAGGAACACAATCTGACTACACTCGCCGAGCTGAACACTGTTCTCCCGACGATCGACCCCAAAAAGCTCAAATCCTATCACCAGATCATCCTTGCGAAGAACCAGACGGGCATCAAGAATCTCTATCGCCTTGTCTCCTATTCGCAGCTCGATTATTTCTATAAAAAGCCGCTGATTCCGAAATCGCTGCTCATCAAGCATCACGAGGGACTGCTCTACGGCAGCGCATGCGAAGCGGGTGAACTGTTCTCCGCGATTGTCGAGGGCAAATCCGAGGATGAGCTCGACCAGCTCGCGAAGTTCTATGATTACCTCGAGATTCAGCCGATTGCAAACAATGCGTTCATGATCCGCAGCGACCACTACACTGCCCAGACCGAGGAGGACCTGCGCAACTACAACCGCAAGGTGCTCGAAATCGGCGACCGCAACGGCATTCCGGTTGTCGCGACCTGTGACGTCCACTTTATGGATGAAAAGGACGGCATCTACCGCGAGATTCTGCAATCCGGCACGGGCTTCGATGATGCAGGCACGCAGGCGCCGCTCTTTTTCCGGACAACCGACGAAATGCTCGAGGAGTTTGACTATCTCGGCTCCGACAGAGCCTATGAGGTTGTTGTCACGAACACGAACATGATCGCGGACAAAATCGACCGCTGCCACGCAATCCCGAAGGGCACATTCACGCCCTCGATCCCCGGCGCGGAGGAGGATCTCATCCGCATCACAACCGACAAGGCAAAGAGCATCTACGGCGATCCCCTGCCCGAGCTCGTGCAGAAGCGTCTGGACAGAGAGCTCGATTCGATCTGCCGCCACGGCTTCTCCGTTCTGTATATGATCGCGCAGAAGCTCGTTGCAAACTCGGAAAAGCACGGCTATCTCGTCGGCTCGAGAGGATCCGTCGGCTCATCGTTTGTCGCTTCGATGGCAGGTATCTCCGAGGTCAACCCGCTGGTGCCGCACTATGTCTGCCCCGAATGCAAATACAGCGAATTCCTGATGGACGGTTCCGTCGGTTCGGGCTTTGACCTCCCCCCGAAGAACTGCCCGAAATGCGGCGCCGATATGAAGCGCGACGGCCACGATATCCCGTTCGAGACCTTCCTCGGCTTCGACGGCGACAAGGCGCCGGATATCGACCAGAACTTCTCGAGTGAATATCAGTCCGAATCGCACCGCTACACAGAGGAACTGTTCGGCAGAGCGAACGTCTTTAAGGCGGGCACAATCTCCGGCGTGCAGGATAAAATCGCATACGGCTATGTCAAGCACTATCTCGAGGACTGCGGTCTGACCGTCAACAACAGCGAGATCAACCGCCTTGTCGCGGGCTGCGTCGGCGTCAAAAAGACGACCGGTCAGCATCCGGGCGGCATGGTTGTTATCCCTGAGGATTTCGATATCTTTGATTTCACGCCGGTTCAGCAGCCGGGCGAACCCGGTGAAGCCGATGACGATACCGGCATGATCATCACAACACACTTCGACTTCCACAAGCTGCACGATACCATCCTCAAGCTCGATGAGCTCGGCCACGTTGTGCCGACGCTCTATAAGCACCTCGAGGATCTGACAGGTATCAAGATCGCGGATGTCCCGACAACCGATCCAAAAGTTTTCCAGATGTGCACCGACTGCTCCGTGCTCGGCGTCACCGAGGACGAGATCTACTGCCCGACCGGCTCGCTCGGCATTCCGGAAATGGGCACAAACTTCACAATCGGCATGCTGCTGGACGCAAAGCCCCGCCTGTTCTCGGACTTCCTGCAGATCTCCGGTCTGTCGCACGGCACGGATGTGTGGCTGGGCAACGCAAAGGATCTGATCGCGAACGGCACCTGCACGATTTCGGACGTGATCGGTACCCGTGACTCGATCATGACCTATCTGCTCTATCACAATGTCGAGCCGAAGCAGGCGTTCCAGATCATGGAGGATACCCGTAAGGGCAAGGCGCCCAAGACCTTCACGCCGGAGCGCATCCAGATGCTGCTCGATCACGATGTTCCGCAGTGGTATATCGACTCGTGCCTGAAAATCAAGTACATGTTCCCGAAGGCGCACGCGGCAGCATACGTCACGGCGGCAATCAAGCTCGGCTGGTTCAAGCTCTATAAGCCGCTGGAATACTACGCGACCTATTTCTCCGTCCGCGGCGATGACTTTGATGCAGCGCTCGCGGTGCAGGGCATCAACGCGGTGCGCAACAAGATCAATGAGCTGATCGGCAAGGGCAAGGAGCGCTCCAAAAAGGAGAATGACCTGCTCGATATCCTGAAGATTGTCAATGAGATGATGTCGCGCGGATACGAATTCCTGCCGGTTGACCTCAAGCGCTCGCACGCCTGCGATTATCTGCTGGAAGACGGCAAGCTCCGGATTCCGTTTGCCGCGATTGACGGCATCGGCGCAAAGGCTGCGGAGAAGCTCTATGAAACCGCGCAGAACGGCGATTTCATCTCCGTGGATGAATTCCAGCAGCTTTCCGGCGCATCCAAGGCAACCATTGATGCCCTCGATGCCCTCGGCGCCCTCGGCGATCTCCCGAAATCCAATCAGCTTTCTCTTTTTTAAGGTATCTCCGATGGATTTGTAATGGGGACTTACAGGATTGCTGCGCAAACTGTGCCCCAAACCTCTGCTTAAGGAATACTATCCCTTAAGAATCCCATTTTTGCGGAGATGGATAAAACCGCTGAAATGGACATAAATGCAGAGAATGACAATCAATAAGGAGTTCAAATGACAAAAAAGAAAACAGCGCTGTGCGCGGCTGCGGCAGCGGTCATCCTGATTGCGGGGGCAGCGTTTGTCAACCGCGCGCGGCTGCGCGAATACCGCGAAAACCGGCAGATCATCCGCATTGCGCAGGATTATCTGCAGCAGAAATACGGCTTCAAAGGCAAGCCGCAGAAAACGAGCAGACTTGCCGATTACAGCAATGTCCTGTTTACAGATGAAAAAGAGTATCGGATCTACCGCGTCTATCTGGATCCGAACCGGCAGCCGGTTCTGGATACCTATCAGTATGACGAGATCGTCAGCGCGCTCAAAACGCGCATCATGGAGGATTATCCGGATTGTCATGAGGTTTTGCTTTCGCTTTCCTGCCCCGAACAGTATATCGAACAACTGGGCGCCACCGCGCGGTATACGTTCGGGCTCGATGCGGATACAAAATTTGACGGCAGCAATCTCGATGCGATCCTGACAAACTGCGAAATTGAACTGATGGCTTATTTTTCAGAGACCGATCTGGAGAAGGCGCCGCTCACCGATCTGCTTGAGACACACTGCATTGACGGCAGATTCGTCGCATTTGATACGCAGGCGCACCTGATGGAATGCCGGCGCGCGGGCTGGTCTTCACGTTCCGCTTCGGTGCCGGATGATGTGCTCTACGCACCGTATATCACGCAGATTCGCGAATTTGGCAGCAAATCGCAGAGCAGCACACTGACCAATTATCCGCTGCATGAGGGCGAAGGGTTCCTCTATTGCTGCCCCGCCTTCCCGCAGGTACAGTGCATGGAATCCGAACAGCAGCCGGAAAATGCCGTCACAAAAAGCTTCTGGCTGGACAGCGGCGACCATGCGGCGTATATCTATTATCCAATCGAATCGCTGCCGGATTCCGAATCGCTCTATGTCAAATACGGCGCAAACGCAGGCGAAAGCACCAGCAAGGATTCGCTGATCCCCTGCGGTGATTATGTCGTCGCGCCGCTCATCGGCGAGATGAATCCGCGCTGGTATCTGGCAAAATATGCGGAACCCTGAGGGATTTGCCGCGTCAAAAATCACAATTGATTCCGGCGGATTTTGCAGGGCTTTGGGGAATCTCCCGAAATTCGCGCCGCATTTGCGCTTTGCTCTTGACTTTTTCATAGTATTATGGTATCATGTTACCATGTTAGCAAGCTAAAGTGTTCCGGGAAGGATGTGAAAGAATGTTCTGGGATTTCGCAGCCGGTTTCTATCAGCTCTTTGAGGATATCGTCAACGGCAAAGTCAACCGGCAGCTCTGCGAGACCGTCGCAGCACAGATTCGCCCGCAGGATGTTGTTCTGGAATGCGCCTGCGGCACGGGGATGATCTCCAAAGTGATCGCACCGCGCTGCAGGCATCTGACGGCGACCGATTTTTCCGTCGGGATGCTCCGGCAGACAAAGAAAACCTGCGCAGCGTTCCGGAATGTCACCGTCAAAAAGGCGGATATCCTGCATCTCAAAGCACCGGATCACTGCTTTGATGCGGTTGTCGCCGGCAATGTGATCCACCTGCTCGATGACCCGCAGGCGGCACTCAAAGAGCTCGCGCGCGTCTGCAAGCCGGAGGGCAGGCTCATCATCCCGACCTATATCAACGAAAAAGCAGACGGCGGCACCTCGCTGTTCATCCGGCTGCTGAGCAAACTGGGCGCGGATTTCAAACGGCAGTTCACTGCCGAAAGCTACCGGCAGTTCTTCCTTGACGCCGGATTCCCCGCGCCGGAGATCACGATCATCAAAGGCAGAATTCCCTGCGCTGTCGCCGTCCTCGGAGACGGGCAGCACGCAGGCAGTCAAAGCTGATTTCTACAACGAAAGGTGTTTTTATGAACAAGTATGACCGCATTACACCGGAAGGTACCCGTGATGCACTCTTTGCTGAGTGTACGCTCCGCCGTGAGCTCGAAAACCGTCTGCACGGACTGTTTGCAGCACGCGGCTACAGCGAAATCATCACCCCGACACTCGAATTTTACGATGTGTTCAACCGCGATGCAAATCCCTTTCCGCAGGAGCAGATGTACAAGCTGACCGACGCAAAGGGCCGCCTCATGGTGCTGCGTCCGGATAACACTGTCCCGATTGCGCGTGTCTGCGCAACGAGACTGCGCACCGCAGCACTGCCGCTTCGCCTCTGCTATCAGCAGAATATCCATGTGATCTCCCCTTCGCTCAAGGGCAGAGATGACGAGATCTCGCAGGCGGGCATCGAGCTGATCGGCTCGGATTCGCGCATGGCGGATCTCGAGGTCATTGCGGCGGCGGTCGATGCACTGCAGGCATGCGGCGATGAATACGCACTCGAGCTCGGCAACGCGGCATTCTTCCGCGAGCTGATGCAGCAGCTTCCGGCGCCCGAGCACATCAAGGAGACCATCCGCGACTGCATCGAGGCAAAGAACTATCCGGAGCTGAACGATATCCTCTCCGCACTGCCGGAATCCGAAACAACCAAGGCACTGCGCATGCTGCCGCGTCTGTTCGGCGGCGAGGAGGTCTTTGAGAAGGCTGCAAAGCTCTGCACCGGCGAGCGGTTCGCGTCGATCCTCAGCGATCTGCACACGCTCTGGAAGGCGGTCGCACAGTTTGCAGGCGCCGAGCGCGTCACCGTCGATCTCGGCATGATGCACCGCACCGACTACTACACCGGCATGATCCTGCGCGGCTATCTCTCCGGCTACGGCGAGGAGGTCCTGTCCGGCGGCAGATATGACAAGCTGCTCGCAGAATTCGGATATGATGTTCCGGCGACCGGCTTTGCCGTCAACATTGATGCTGCCGTCAAGGTGCTGAGCCGTCAGCAGACCGCCGCACCCGCACCGGCAAGCAATGTCCTGATCTGGGCGGCTGAGGGCTGCGAGGCGGAGGCCATCGAAGCTGCGACCAATCTGCGCAAAAAGGGACTGGTTGTGGAGCATTCGCTCTCGGAATCGCTTGAGGATGCCCGCCGGTATGCAGCCGAACACGGCATTGACAGCGTTCTGCCCATCGAACCCAGCAGCAAAGGAGAATAATCATGCAGAGACCGATTCGCATTGCCCTCACCAAGGGCAGACTGGAAAAAGATACCGTCGGGATGTTTGAGCAGCTCGGGCTCGACTGCACCGCAGTCAGAGAAAAGGGCAGAAAGCTGATTCTCCCGATCGGCGACGGCAGCATCGAAGTGGTGCTTGCCAAGGCAAACGATGTCATTACGTATGTCGAGCACGGCGTCTGTGATCTCGGCGTTGTCGGCAAGGATACGATCCTCGAGATGCAGGGCAAGTTCTATGAGCTGCTCGATCTCGGCTTCGGACGCTGCAAATTCGCACTCGCCGTCAAGAAGGGCACCGATTTCTACTCGGGATACGGCGTCAAGACAATCGCCTCGAAATATCCGAATGTCACGCGCAGATTCTTTGAGGCAAAGGGCATGGATGTCGATATCGTCAAGATCGAGGGCTCTGTGGAGCTCGCGCCCCTGCTTGAGCTCTCCGACGGCATTGTCGATATTGTCGAGACCGGCACAACGCTCAAAGAGAACGGTCTCGAGGTCTTTGAGGATGTCTGCCCGATCTCCGCGCGGCTCATCGCAAATACCGTCAGCATGAAGCTGCGGCAGGAGGAGCTTGAGGCGCTCATTTCCAAGATTGAAAGCTATTTCAGCGCGCAGGATGCAAGCTGAATCTATACAAAGGAGGAATCCACTATGCAAATCATTCGCTGCAACGGCAAAGATGAAGCCGCTTTCTTTGAACAGCTCCGCAGCCGCAGTGCCGCGCCCGATCCGAAGGTCGTCGAGACTGTAACCACGATTCTCGAAGATGTCCGCACAAAGGGCGACGAGGCAGTGCGCGCATATACCGAAAAATTTGACGGCAAGTGCCCCGAAGCATTCGAGGTCGATGCCGACACCATTTCCGATGCACTCGAAAAGGCAGACCCGAAGTTTGTCGAGGCGCTGCTCAATTCGATCGAGAACATCGCAGATTTCCACAACCGCCAGAAGGAGCAGGGCTTCTGCAACACCCGCGAAGACGGCGTCATTCTCGGTCAGCGTCTGCGCGGTTTACACCGCGTCGGACTCTATGTTCCGGGCGGCACCGCAGCGTACCCCTCCTCTGTGCTGATGAACGCGATTCCCGCAAAGATCGCAGGCGTCAAGGAGCTGATTATGGTCACACCGCCCGCCAAGGACGGCAAGCCGAATCCGGATATCCTCGTCGCTGCATCGCTCTGCGGCGTTGACCGCATCTTCCTGATGGGCGGCGCGCAGGCTGTTGCGGCACTCGCCTACGGCACCGACACAATCCCGCGCGTTGACAAGATCGTCGGTCCGGGCAATATTTTTGTAGCTACAGCAAAGCGTCTGCTCTACGGCGTGGTCGATATCGACATGGTCGCGGGCCCGAGCGAGGTGCTTGTCATGGCAGACGATACCGCGAACCCGAAGTATGTCGCTGCCGACCTGATGTCGCAGGCAGAGCACGATAAGCTCGCATCTGCGATCCTGGTCACCACATCCGAGCGCGTTGCAAATGAGACCGTCAAGGAATTCGAGCGCCAGATGGCATATCTCGAGCGCCGCGAGATCATCAAGGCATCGCTCGACGATTTCGGCGCAATCCTGATCTGTGATACGCCGGAGCAGGCTGTCGAGCTCGCAAACGAGGTCGCGCCGGAACACCTTGAAGTCCTGATGGAGAATCCGCTGGAGTACATCGGCAAGCTCGATAACGCGGGCTCTGTTTTCCTCGGCACCTATGCATCCGAGCCGCTCGGCGACTACTATGCAGGTCCGAACCACGTTCTCCCGACCAGCGGCACGGCGCGGTTCTTCTCGCCGCTCTCCGTTTACAGCTTCATCAAGCGCTCGAGCTACATCTACTACACCGAGGACGCGCTGCGTCAGGCAAAGGATGACATCATCCTTGTCGCGAACAAAGAGGGTCTGACCGCGCACGCAAACGCGATTGCAGTCCGCTTTGAGGAGGACGCCGAATGAAACTGCCTGAAAAACTGACCAAACTCAAAGCCTACGATCCGATCACCGGCAGCTATGCCGTCCGGCTCGATGCGAATGAGTCCTATTTTGATCTGCCGCAGGTGCTGAAAGCGAAAATCGCCGACCAGATCGAGCAGATCAGCTTCAACCGCTACCCCGACCCGATCGCGACAGAGGTTGTCAACGCATTTGCGGATTACTACAACCTCTCGCCGGACTGCGTCACCGCGGGAAACGGCTCCGATGAGATCATCACACTGATTCTCGGCTGTTTCCTTGAAAAGGGCGCAAAGCTCGTGACGGTCGCACCGGATTTCTCGATGTACGGCGTATATGCGTCGCTCGCGGAGATCGAGGTTGTCACCGTGCAGAAAGAGGATAATCTGCAGATCGACACGGATAAACTGATCGCTGCCTGCCAAAAGGCGGATGCGGTTGTGTTCTCGAATCCGTGCAACCCGACCTCGCTCGGTCTGCCGCGGACAGAGGTCATCCGGCTGATCGAATCCGCGCCGGACTGCCTGATCATTGTGGACGAGGCATATATGGATTTCTGGGATGAATCCGTGCTCGACCTCGTGGAGAAATATGAGAACCTGATGGTGCTGCGTACCTGCTCCAAGGCGATCGGTCTTGCGGCAGCGCGTATGGGCTTTGCGGTCGCGGATAAATACAAGACCGGTCTGCTGCGTGCGGCAAAATCGCCCTATAACTGCGACGCGATCTCGCAGAAAATCTGCGCGGCGGTTCTGCAGGAGCAGTCGATCCTGCGCCACTGCTGCGATGAGATCATCGTCCAGACACAGCGGCTCTATGCAGGCATCTCGGAGCTTGTCCGCAGATATCCGGATCTGCTGGAATGTGTTTATCCCTCGCGCACAAATTTCGTATTCGTGAAAACTGCGTATGCACGCGAGATTTTTGAGCAGCTCGAAAAAGCAGGCATCGCTGTCCGGTGCTTCCCGAACGGTCTGCGCATCTGTGCAGGCACCCGCCGCGAGCAGACGCTTCTCCTCAGTGAGCTTGAGCAAATTCTCCAGCCCTCGTGATAGAGGTATCTCCAATAGCAGTATCTCCGATGGATTTGTAATGGGGACTCCGTCCCCAAGCCCCTGCTGGGGTCATTGACCCCAGACCCCATGTTTATATTGTAATAGAACGAAGCCGCTCCAATTGGCGTTGATTGGAGCGGCTTACTTACGTGTTTTCATCCAAGACGAAAGTTTTGATCAAACTTTTTCAAAAGTTTGCGGTTCAAGGGCAGCGCCCTTGTCGCTCATGGTTTGCTTGCAAACCATTGCGCAATAGAGCGAAACTCCCCAGCGTTCACGCTCGGGAAGATGGGAGTTTGAGGGAAGACCCCTGCGGTAGCGGGGTATCTTCCCTCATTATTTAATATTATCCGCAAAGCGGATACATCTTTTCAGCAGTATCTCCGATGGATTTGTAATGTGGGACTTACAGTGTTGCTGCGCAAACTGTGTCCCCAAGCCCCTGCTGGGGTCATTGACCCCAGACCCCATGTTTATATTTGGATTCGATAAAGCCGCTCCGGTCAGCTGATGGGAGCGGCTTCGTCTGTCATGGTTGACGGGCTGCCTGCATTATAGCCTATTTATCCTATATGTATTCTATATTTTTATTCTACATGTAAAAAGTCCGCATTGCCTATTGACAAAATCAGCATTATCTATTATAATATATACAGCCTTATCACGAGCGGTGGAGGAACGGGTCCTGTGAAGCCGCGGCAACCGCACCCATTGTGGTGTATGGTGCCAATTCCTGCGGCGCATCAGCCGGAAGATGAGGAACGAATGCATCGAAGGCGGCATACGTTCTGTATGCCGCTTTTTTTCACGCAGAAAGGAACTTTTCATGTCACAACAACCGTCCGCACAAAAAGAGCATTCATTTTTCGACAAGCACACCGTGATCGGCACAATCCTGCTGATTATCTGGGGATTTTTCTTCATCACGCTGCCAGCCGGTGTTCTGGCCAGCATCATCAGCTTCCCGCTGGGCATCAAGGAACCGTCAGATATACAGTGCTTTGCCATTCTGATAACGGGTCTGCTTGCCCTGCTGATCCACAAGGTGTGGTTCAAGCCGGAGCTCAAGGGCATCCTGTTCCGCGGCTTTCTCAAAACGCTGCGATGTTGCCCTGTGATTCTGCTTTACTGGATTCTCGTCTGCCTGCCGGATTTCATTCACGGCAGTTTCCCGCAGACCTTCAACCTGCACGTACTGTCGATTTCGATGACCGCCGGCATCTCCGAGGAGATCATTTTCCGCGGACTGCCGCTCTCCTATCTGAAACGGCAGCTTCGCAAGGAAAGTCAGGTTCCGCTGATTGTTTTTGTCACCGGTGCACTGTTTGGGCTCAGCCACCTCGGCAATATCCTGTTCGGCTCGACGGTCAGTGCCACCCTTGAACAGACAGTCACAACAACCTGTATGGGAATCTTTTTCAGTGCGCTGTTCATGCGCGGCGGCAACATCGCCGTCCCGATTCTGCTCCACACGCTGCACGATATCCTGATGCTATCATTCTCAGAGGCAGATGAGGTCAGCGCAGTCATCACGCGTGAGGCTGAGCTCTGGGACATTCCGGTGATGATTGTCTGCCTCGGGCTCGGCGCCTTCGGATTGTTCCTGATCCGGAAATCCAAGCGCAGTGAGATCTGCGAAATGTGGGCTGAAACATGGTCACAGACAACCGAAAACCAGTCGGCAGTTCCGGCTGAAACCGTAAATTAAATGGAGGTACATTATGAAACGCTTTTTTACATCTGAATCCGTTACCGAAGGACATCCCGACAAGATCTGCGACCAGATCTCCGATGCAGTTCTTGATGCGATCCTCGAACAAGACCCGATGGCGCGTGTCGCCTGCGAGACCACCACAACAACCGGTATGGTCATGATCATGGGCGAGATTTCCACATCCGCACAGGTTGATATTCCGGCAATCGCACGCGAGGTGATCGTCGATATCGGCTATGACCGTGCAAAATACGGCTTCGACGGCTACACCTGCGCGATTCTGACTTCGATCGACCAGCAGTCCGGCGATATCGCACAGGGCGTTGATTCCGCATTTGATTCCGGCGACTCTGACGAGCAGGGCGCAGGTGATCAGGGCATGATGTTCGGCTATGCCTGCGACGAAACCGCAGAGCTCATGCCGCTGCCGATCTCGCTTGCACATAAGCTTGCGCTCCGCCTGACCGCAATCCGCAAGGACGGCACGGTCAAGTATCTCCGTCCGGACGGCAAGACGCAGGTCACCGTCGAATATGACAATGACAAGCCGGTTCGCGTCGATACGGTTGTCATTTCGACACAGCACGCGGCATCCGTTGATCTCTCGCAGATCCGTGACGATCTGATCGAGCTCGTAATCAAGCCGACCATTCCGGCAGAGCTCATGGACAAGGATACCAAGATCTTCATCAACCCGACCGGCAGATTCGTCATCGGCGGTCCGCAGGGTGATTCCGGTCTGACGGGCAGAAAGATCATTGTCGATACCTACGGCGGCTACTCCCGTCACGGCGGCGGCGCATTCTCCGGCAAGGATCCCTCGAAGGTTGACCGCTCCGCTGCGTATATGACGCGCTACATCGCAAAGAACATCGTTGCGGCAGGACTTGCAAAACGCTGCGAGGTGCAGCTTGCATACGCAATCGGCGTTGCAAAGCCGGTCTCCGTGTTTGTGGAGACATTCGGCACGGGCACAGTCGATGAGGAGACGCTGGCAAATGCAGTCACAAAGGTCTTTGACCTGCGTCCTTCCGGCATCATTGAGACGCTCGAGCTCCGCAAGCCGCAGTACCGCAAGCTCGCTGCATACGGTCACATGGGCAGAGAGGACCTCAAGCCCGCATGGGAGCGCACTGACAAAACCGAGGAACTCAAGGCTGCAGTGAAGTAAGCGCAGGGTGTGCTGATAATTTGCGAACCGTATCATAACAGAAAGCCGCTGAATGAGCAAATAAGCTTGTTCAGCGGCTTTGTTTTATTTCAGCATGAACGGTTTGCAAAGTAATACCATAGGATACAAATCCATTGAAGATACCGCTGAAAAGATGTATCCGCTTTGCGGATAATATTAAATAATGAGGGAAGATACCCCGCTACCGCAGGGGTCTTCCCTCAAACTCCCATATTCCCGAGCGTGAACGCTGGGGAGTTTCGCTCTATTGCGCAATGGTTTGCAAGCAAACCATGAGCGACAAGGGCGCTGCCATTGACCCGCAAACTTTTGAAAAAGGTTGATCAAAACTTTCGATATGCTGTGCTGCAAAAAACGAAGCCGCTCCAATCAACGCCAATTGGAGCGGCTTCATCCAATCCACACACAAACATGGGGTCTGGGGATAATATCCCCAGCAGGGGCTTGGGGACGGAGTCCCCATTCTCAATCCATCGGAGATACCTCTATCGGAGATACCGCTTTCAATCTGCCGCCGAGGGCAACACCGATGCGGGAATTCGGATAATTCTGCGCATATGCATCGAGGATGCCGCGAACCATAAACTTCGCATTCTTGCCGCCCTCGACCATCGCACAAAACGCGATCTCCGGATTATACGCCGGCGCAAAGCCGATCACAAACGTATCCGTGCCGCGCGGCGACTGCGGCGTACCGGTCTTGATTGCAACATCAAAGCCGAGATTGTTCAGGTCATATTCGCCCCACATCGGGCTGCGCGCCGCGCCGATCATACCCTCGCGGATATACGGATACACATCCTCGGCGTTGTTCTGCGCAACCTGCGCGACCAGCTCCGGCGCCTTGACCGAAAGCTGCTCTGTCATGGTGTTGTTCCAGTAGGACTGAATCAGGTGCGGACGGAACCGCTTGCCCTGATTCGCAATCGTAGATGCGACCGTTGCCATCTGCAGCGGCGTGACCTGCACCTCCGACTGACCGATTGCGGCCTGCAGCAGCTCACCGACATACCAGTGAATGCCCAGCTCATCAAAGGTCTCGGGGCAGGCAAGATAGCCGCCGCTGTCGCCGGATTCCAGCCCGAGCGGACTGCCGAGACCGTAAAGGCGCTCGTAATCCAGCAGCAGATCAAGTCCGAGCCGTGTACTCAGCTCATAGAAGAAGATGTTGCAGGAAACCGTGATCGCACGGGAAACCGCAATATTCTCATGAAAGCCGGTGCAGTGGAAGGTGTGGTCGATATACGTGAAATTCGTGCCGCAATAGAAAGTCGAATTCGGCGTAATTGTGCCGGAATCCAGACCTGCCGTTGCAGTGATCGTCTTGAAGGTCGAACCCGGACGGTAGAGACCGTCGGTCGCGCGGTTGATCAGCGGATAGTTATCCTGCTCCGCAACTTTGTTATAGTTTTCAACCAGCTCCTTGAGATCGTAGGTCGGGAGCGTTGCCGCGCCGAGCACTGCGTTATCCTTGGTATCGAGCACAACAATCGCGCCGCAGTTTGCGTTGCGGCACTCGTAATCGGTGTTGCGCAGCGTCTCGCAGTGGTTCGCGAGGAGCGTCTGGAGCTGCTGCTGCATCTTCGAGTTAACCGTCAGCTGAATGGTCTTGCCGCCGACGGGCTCCTGCGTAATGACAACCGAGGAGACGTCGCCGTTTGTGACGGTGATCTCCTTTTTGCCGTTGATGCCGCGCAGATCGGCTTCGCATGCGCTTTCCAGACCGGTTTTGCCGACCTGATCGGAGAGCGCGTAGTCATCGTGACCGTTGAGCTTGAGCGCCTGAAACTCCTCTTTCGAGTAGATCGGGCCGACATAGCCGATCTCATGCGGCAGCACATTGCCGTTCTCGACCGTGCGGATCGCGTTCTCGATGACATTGATGCCGTTCAGCGTGACACGCAGCTCCTTGATGCGCGTGACCGTTTTCAGGTCGATGTCATTCGAGAGATAGAACACATTGGACATCGAAAAACCGCGCAGCTGCATCTCATAGCGGATGCCGGCGAGATTGCGCTTCTCCTGCTCGGAGTAGCTGTCCGCGATCTCATAATCCGCGATGAGCTTATCAAGGCAGTTTTCCGCCGTCGCATATTGGTTCAGGTGCAGCATTTTCTTCATCTGCGCGATGTCAGCGTCGCGGTCCTTGACGAAGATAAACGGCTTGGATTTCGTGATCGGCATTGTATCGTTCCACTCGTAGCCGGCGTCCTTGAGCAGCTTGATCGCGCGCGCAATGACGGCGTTTCCGGCTGCGTTGTCATCGGGGAAGTATTCCTTTTCGATGATCAGGCTGTAGCCGATTTTATTGGAGACGATCGGTGCGCCGGTGCAGTCCACGATCTCGCCGCGGGTCGCCGGAATGACCTGTGTGTAGACATTTTCGGTGACCTGCACGCGGGATTCTTCCTCCGCCGCAACGATCTGCAGCTTGACAAGCCGGTAGATCGCAAGCGACGCGGAGACCACAACCAGCAATACGAGAAAGCTCGACCGCAGAAACTCGGATATCTGACGAAGTATCTCTTTCATGTTTTGTTGTTCCTCTGGGGCGGCATCTCTGCGCAATGACGGATCCCGTTTTTTATATCAATTGGGACTTGAGGCAGCTGCGCAGTCTGACCGCAGGCTTATTGCGTACTGATGACTGACGGAATTATTATGCCTCTGTATCGAACATTTCCGCGAGGGAAATGCCGGAATAATCCTCGGCAAAATTCGCTGCGGAATCCAGCCGGATGTCATGCTGCTTGCCTGTCTCCATATTTTTGATCTGTCCCCTGCCCTGCTCCAGCTCATTCGAGCCGAGCACAACCAGATATTTTGTGCCGAGCTTGTTCGCGTATTTCATCTGCGATTTGAAGCTGCGGTCGAGCAGATCGAACTCTGCACGGACGCCCATTTCACGCAGCGCATTTGCATACTGCAGCGCGACCGGCTTTGCGTCGGCATCCATCGGGGCGAGGTAGACATCGCACTTTTTCTGCTCAAAGAATTCGCAGCCCTGCTGCTCCATCGTCAGGATCAGGCGCTCCAGACCCATGCCGAAGCCCAGTGCCGGAATCGACTGCCCGCCGAGCTGCTCGATCAGGCCGTCATATCTGCCGCCTGCGCAGACGGTTCCCTGTGCGCCGATGCTGGTGGTGATGAACTCGAACACGGTCTTGGTGTAGTAATCGAGACCGCGGACGATCTTCGGATTGATGACATATTCCACGCCCATCGAGGTCAGCGCGGATTTCACCGATTCAAAGTGCTCCTTGCACGCCTCGCAGAGGTAATCGAGAATGACCGGCGCATCCTTTGCGATTGCCTGATCTTCGGGCGATTTGCAGTCGAGCAGACGCATCGGGTTGCGGACAAGACGCTCCTGACAGGTCTCGCAGAGCTCTGCGCGGTGCGGCTCGAAATACGCCTTCAGTGCCTCCTGATACTTTGCGCGGCACTTCGGGCAGCCGATGCTGTTGAGGTTCAGGACGATATCCTTGAGCCCGAGGCGGTCGAGGACGGTTTTGCCCAGCAGAATGACCTCCGCATCCGCATAGGGCGAAGCGGAGCCTGCCATCTCGACGCCGAACTGGTGGAACTCGCGCAGTCTGCCTGCCTGCGGGCGCTCGTGGCGGAAGCAGGAAAGCTGATAAAAGACCTTCTGCGGCAGCGCCTCTGCGAGCATGCCGTTCTGCAGCATGGCGCGGATTGTGCCTGCAGTGCCCTCCGGACGCAGCGTGAACTGCGTCTCCTTTGCGATGACGGAGTACATCTCCTTCTGCACAACGTCGGTGGTTTCGCCGACAGAGCGCTGGAACAGCTCCGTGACCTCAAAGGTCGGGATGCGGATTTCGGAGAAGCCGAAGCTCTCGGCGATATCGCGCGTGACCTGCTCGACGGTCTTCCACTTGTTGATGCGCTCGGGGGTGATATCCTCGGTGCCCTGCGGGCGTTTCAGGTAATTTGCCATATGTTAAAATCCTCTCTCGGGTTCATCGGTATCCGCGTCTTTGCGCGAAAACCTGCATTTTTCAAGTTCCTTCTGCGTGCGGTATGTTCGGTCCCTCAGGCACCGGAGACAGCCGCCGTGATTGCGGCAGGTCTGATCAACAATCTTCGTGCCGCAATAGGCTTTGCGGTGCTCTTTTCCGGCTGCGATTGCCTTTTCCAGTCCCATATCACACCCCGCATAAAAACACAGAATTGCCCCTTTCTGTCCGGAAGGGGCAATCAATCAGCATGAATTGTCACATCACTGTCGGGTTGCCGATCTCGCGCCAGTCGAGGTCGCCGCGTTCCAGTGCAAGGATCAGTGCTTCTGCTGTTGCGATATTGGTTGCGACAGGCACATTGTGGACATCGCACAGCCGCAGCAGATTCATATCGTTCGGCTCGCTTGCCTTCGGATTGATCGGATCGCGGAAGAACAGCAGCACGTCGATCTCATCGCATGAGATTCTTGCGGAGATTTCCTGACCGCCGCCCTGTGCGCCGCTCAGGAAGCGCTTGATCGGGAGACCGGTTGCTTCTGCGACCTGCTTGCCGGTGGTACCGGTTGCACAAAGCGTATGGCGGCTGAGAATGCCTGAATATGCAATACAGAATTGGATCATCAGTTCCTTCTTCGCATCATGCGCAATCAAAGCTATTGTCATTTCTGGATTCATCCTTTCTGATTAAGATTACAAGGTCATTGCGATCGCGCGGATACGCACGCGGTTGCACCCCGGACCTGACAGGGAGAAGCGGATGCCGTCAGCCGATCTTGACGGTCAACGGGGCATTTTCACCGCGCAGGCGCTTCGAAATGGCATCGAATGCGGCAAGGCTCGGTGCAGTCGAGGGAATCGGTTCGCCCTTGCCTGTTGCAATGACGAGCTGATAATCCTCCGGAATGACGCCGATCAGCTGCACGCCGATGGTATCAATGATCTCATCAAGGTCACGGACAAGCTCAGCGCCGAGCGCCTTCTTGCTGACCTTGTTGATGATGAGTCTCTGGCGGCGGTTGCCGCGGGCATAGAACTCATCGGACATCATCTGTGCATCGCGGACGCAGATCGGATCCGGCGTTGTGACAACGAGGATCAGGTTTGCCTGCTCAACGATATCAAAGACATGGTTGTTGATACCGGCGCCGGTGTCGATGATGATGTAGTCATAATATTTACGGACAGACGCGCAGATGTCAATGATCTGCTCGACGGTCACATGCTGGAACGGGTTTTTCGGTGCGCAGAGGACAAACAGGTTGCTTGCCATCGGGACGCGCGTGACGGCATCGACAGCAGAAACCTTGCCGTCGAGCACATCGCTCAGGTCATATTTGATCTGACCGGTCATACCGAAAATGATATCAATACAGCGCAGACCGAAATCCAGCTCGATGATGAGCGTGCGGCTGCCCTGCTTTGCGAGCGTATATCCGAGTCCTGCACAGATGGAGGACTTTCCGGTGCCGCCCTTACCGGAAGTAACTGCAATTGTTTTTGACATACAGTAAGACTCCTTTCCCCGTTGCTGCTTCTGCCAAAGGCATGAGAGGATGCAGCGATCCACAAATTATACACACGCCCGGAGCAGGGCGCAGATGTACCTCTTATATTATAACCACAAATCGCGGATTTGTCAAATCCCTTTTGCGCAAAAACTAAAAAATTGTCAGGTTTGTGATATTCCACATCTTCCGTTTGTGCAGTTTGACGAAATCCGCGTGCTTTTTTGTATAGCCTGCCGAATTTTTAACAGAAATTTCAGGGAACTGCCGTTTCCTGCGTTCCGAGCGGGAGGGTGCCGGTCACGGTTGTTTCCGTCAGCGCGGATGCATCTGCAATCCGGATGCTCTCGATCATGCGGCGGAAAGCTGTCTGGTAAATGCTGAAATTCTCCAGATGGCTCTTGCAGGTCACGAGATAGACCTGCTCATCCTTGATGAGCACAGCGGTTGTGCACTGCATATTCTGCTGCGCATCGTCACTTTTCACGGCATAGGTGAAATCAAAGACGCGGCATTCCACTTCGGAAACCGGAATTGTCTCATCGGAGAGCAGCGCAAAATCATCCGCCGTCTGCTGATACTGCTGCAGAACACTGTCACCGTACTCTTTGACCGTCTGCCCGTAGATGCTGAGCTTTTCGCCGGTGACAATCACCGAAGCATCGTTGCAGACATAGTATTTATCGTAGTATGCGGAGTTCGTCTCGGTAAATGCAGGATCGACATCCATCGAGATGCGCTCAGGCATCTCCGAGGGGATGATCAGCATTTCCGTTCCGCTGATCACCGCGGAGGATTCCTCTGCGGTTTCCGGCTTTTTTTTCTTTGTCATTGACATAATTCCGAGGATCACGATCACCAGCGCGACCGCGGCAAGCAGTGTGACAATCAGTTTTTGCGGCATAATCAAACACCTTTCTGAAACGAATGAGATTCCGAATGAAAAACCGATGCGTTTCGGGCGCATCGGCAATTCGGATGTGACCAGACCTGTAAGCCGGGTTCTGTCATGTTCCATTCCGAGGAATCAAACAAGCGCAGCCATTTATCTAGACGATTCGTCGCCGAACCGCTCAAGCCGCCTTTGCAGATGATCCGCCGAGCAGACGTTGTGACCACCTGCACCAATCAGCGTTGCATCGGGTAGGGTTTACACAGCAGAGTGCTCTCGCACCCTCTGGTGCGCTCTTACCGCACCTTTCCACCGTTGCCGCACCGGTAAACCGGCGTGGCTGTATCATTTCTGTTGCACGAGCCCTAGGGTCGCCCCCGGCTGCCGTTAGCAGTTACCCCGCTCTGTGATGCCCGGACTTTCCTCGTAAGCCTAAAAGCGCTTCCGCGGCTGCTCAGTCTGCTCACCACAATATTTTACCATATTATACGCATTCTGTCAAGCCCTTTAATATAGTTAGGAGTGAGAAGATAGAAGTGAGGAGTTAAGGTGTCCGCTTCGCGGACAGTTTTCAAGAGAATGAAAGAAGCGGGAACAAAAAGAAAATCGTGAAGATCATTTCAAATCATCGCCGACAGGCGATACCGCAACTTCTATCTTCTCACTCCTCACTCCGAACTTCGCTTTGTTCGCTCTTGCGTTTTGGTGCGGAATGTGTTATAATAATTGGGAAAACCGCAGGAAAGGAATGCTGCATATGATAAAAGTCGATCTGAACGATCTCGACCGCTTCTTTCAGAAGGGCGAGCTGATCCCCGCGATCTGCTATGAGGTCGATACGAAAACCGTGCTGATGCTCGCTTACATGAACAAAGAGAGCCTCAGACGCACGCTCGAAACCGGATACACATGGTTCTGGAGCCGCTCGCGGCAGGAATACTGGAACAAGGGCGCAACATCCGGACATCTGCAGAAGGTTGTCTCGATCTTCGCGGACTGCGATGATGATACGCTGCTTGTCAACGTCAAGCAGACCGGCGTCGCCTGTCACACGGGCGCCTACAGCTGCTTTTTCAAGGAAATCTATAACGATGAGGAGAACGAAGCATGAACGTCTATCAGGAAATTTTTGAGGTCATTAAGGCACGCAAGGCCGCTTTTGAGGCAGGTCAGGCACAGGAGAACTCCTACACCGCCTATCTCTTTGACAAGGGTGTGGACAAGATCTGCAAAAAGGTCGGCGAGGAGGCAACCGAGACCGTCATCGCTGCAAAGAACGGCGATAACGATGAGCTGAAAAACGAGATCAACGATCTGCTCTATCATGTCATGGTGCTCGCAGCCAATCAGGGGCTCGACTGGGATGATGTCGAGAAGGTGCTCGAGGAGCGCAACGAAAAAATCGGCAATCTCAAGCAGTTCCATCAGGTCGATAAGAATACCTGAGCACAATTGTCACGTTTTCTCTCCGGCACGAATATATTGCAGTAAGGATTCCGATGAAACGCATTCGGAATTCCAATCTGTAACCGGGAGGAAACCATATGAACGAATTGCCGAATGCCGAAAGCATCAGCGCGGTACCGGTCCGGCTTGACCGCGTATTCGACAGCTGCAGCGACAAGGACTGCATCACGAATCTGCAGGTGATGCTCGAGGGCGGCGCCGAGCTGCCGCAGCAGTATACATCCGTCAAAACGCGCTGTGTCTCGATCGACAATATCTGCATGAGCGTTGAGCCGATCCCGTTCAACCGCGGCTATTACACCGTGGACATCACCTATACATTCGGTGTCGAGCTGCTCTGCTACACGCGAAACTGCGATGCGCCGGCGGTCATGCGCGGCATGGCGAGCGCCTCGAAAAGCGTGATTCTCTACGGCAGCGAATCGAACACCAAAACATTTTTCAGCAACGGCGCGCGTCTCGGCGATACGAACCGCTGCTGCGACGTTGTCAATCTGCCGACCGCAAGCTGTCAGTGTGTCGATCCGATCGCGCTGGAAACACGTATCTGCGTACTTCCGCCGATGCCGCCGCTGAACGGTCAGGAGCCGCCGCAGATGCCTGCCCCGCGCAGAACCGTCGTGCTGACACTCGGCGTGTTCTCCGTTGTCGAGCTGACGCGGCCTGTCACGATGTCCGTCGCCGCCTATCCCTATCAGGTGCCGTCGAAAACCTGCAACGGCGATACTGATTCGCCCTGCGAGGTCTTCAGCCGCCTGAACTTTCCGACAGAGGAATTCATCCCCTCTGCGGACGGCTTTACCGCGCAGCAATCTGCAGAAGCGCTCCGCTACGAGGGCTTTTCCGGCTGGCAGCAGCCGGTACAGTAACAGGAAAGCCGCAGCCGCGTGAGCATGCAAAACTCACGCGGCTGCGTATATTTTGAGGTGCTTATGAACATCATTCCGGCAACAGCTGCGGATTTTGAAACGGTCCGCAGAATCACGCAGGAGACCATCCGCACAGTCTATCCGCACTACTATCCTGCCGGTGCGGTGGATTTTTTCCTCGCGCATCACAATGATGCGGCAATCGAGCGGGATATCCGCAAAAACATCGTATTTCTGTGCATTTCCGATGACGGCGATGCGGTCGGAACGGTGACTGTCAGCGGCAATGAGATCGGGCGGCTGTTTGTGCTGCCGGATCGGCAGGGCAGCGGATACGGCAAAGCGCTGCTTGATTTCGCCGAGCAGAAAATCGCAAGAAACTACGAATTTGCCGTGCTTGATGTCTCATTCTCCGCAAAGGCGATCTATCTGAAACGCGGATATGAAGCTGTCAGCTGGCATGTGATCGAAACCGAAACCGGCGACTTCCTCTGCTTTGACGAGATGCGCCGGAAGCTGCGATAGGAGTATCTTGCATGATGATGCATCAGCTTGTGAGAGTAACGAATAACCGCTATCTTTCAGGCGGAATCCGTGCGGGAGATATCGGGACAGTGCTTGAACTCTATGACGATGTTGCGTGCGAGGTCGAATTTTCACATCCGGACGGGACAACCTATGCACTGCAGGCGATCCGCTGCGAGGATCTGACCGATGCCGAAGAACAAGGAGGTAATCCCCTATGACGCATGATGAAGCAAGAATACGCATAAAAGATTTAACAGATGAGCTTCTGCGCATGGCGCACGAGTATTACGATCTCGATGCGCCGACCGCCGAGGACTACGAATATGACATGAAAATGCAGGAGCTGCGTGATCTGGAGGCGGCGTTCCCCGATCTGCTCGAGCCGGATTCCCCCACGCAGCGCGTGCAGGGCGTGGCATCGGGCAAATTTGAAAAGGTCACGCATGCCGTGCAAATGGCGAGCCTGCAGGACGTTTTCTCGTTCGAGCAGGTTGCGGCGTTTGTCGAGCGCGTCAGGGAATCGGTGGACGATCCGCAGTTTACCGTCGAGCCGAAAATCGACGGACTCTCTGTCTCGCTGGAATACGAAAACGGCGTATTTACGCTTGGATCGACACGCGGCGACGGATTCGTCGGCGAGAACGTGACCGCGAATCTCAAGACGATCCGCAGCATTCCGCTCAAGCTCAAGGGCGCGCCGCCGGTGCTCGAGGTCCGCGGCGAGGTCTATATGCCGCGCGCATCGTTCGAGCGGCTTTCCGCGCAGCAGGAGGCTGCCGGTGAGGAGTTGTTCAAGAATCCGCGCAACGCCGCTGCAGGTTCGCTCCGGCAGAAGGATTCCAAAGTGACGGCATCGCGGCGGCTCGACATTTTCGTGTTCAATCTCCAGCGCGTCGAGGGCGAGGAGATCACCGCGCATTCGCAGTCGATCGACCGGCTGAAAGCGCTGGGATTCCCTGTTATCCCCTATGTGAAATGTCCAGCAGATGCTGAGAAAATCCGTGCCGAGATCGAGAAGATCGGTGCGATGCGCGGCGAGCTGCCCTATGATATCGACGGCGTGGTTGTCAAGGTGGACAGCCTCTCGGAGCGCACGCAGCTCGGCGCAACGGCGAAGTATCCGAAATGGGCGGTCGCATACAAATTCCCGCCGGAAGAAAAAGTGACAAAATTGCGCTCGATTGAGATTCAGGTCGGGCGAACCGGCGCGCTGACGCCCGTCGCAGTGTTCGATGAGATTTCGCTCGCAGGTACGAGCGTTTCGCGTGCCGTGCTCCACAATCAGCAATTTATTACAGAAAAGGACATCCGCGTCGGGGATATGATCCGTGTGCGCAAGGCAGGCGATATCATTCCCGAGGTGCTGGCATCCGAATCGCACGAGCCGGATTCCGTCCCCTATCTGATTCCATCGCGCTGTCCGGTCTGCGGCGGACCGGTCGAAGCGGACGGCGATGCGGCTGCGGTACGCTGCTTCAATCCGGCATGTCCCGCGCAGATTTTCCGCGCAATCGTCCATTTTGCTTCAAAAAACGCAATGAACATTGACGGACTCGGTCCGGCGATTGTCCAGCAGCTGCTCGATGAAAAGCTGATCCAGACGCCCGCCGATCTCTACACGCTGACAAAAGAACAGCTTTTGACGCTCGAGGGATTCAAGGAGAAATCCGCGGAAAACCTGCTGACGGCAATCGAAAATTCCAAATCGCAGCCGCTTGACCGCGTGATCGCGGCGCTCGGTATCCGCAATATCGGACAAACTGCGTCCACGCTGCTCTGTGACAGCTTTGGTTCGCTCGATGCGATCCGGCAGGCAAAACCGGAGGATATTGCTGCGATTGACGGCTTCGGTGAGATCATGGCGGAATCGGTCGCGGCAGCCTTCGCGCGGCCCGATTTCAACGCGCTGGTCGATGCGCTGCTCGCAAACGGCGTCAGGATGGAATATGAAGCGAAAACAGTCGCAAGTGCGCGTTTTTCCGGCATGACATTCGTCCTGACCGGCACCCTGCCGACCATGAAGCGCGATGCGGCAAAGGCGCTGATCGAATCGCACGGCGGCAAGGTCTCGGGCTCGGTCTCGAAGAAAACGAGCGTTGTTGTCGCCGGTGATGATGCCGGCAGCAAGCTGACAAAGGCGGAGGAGCTCGGCATCGAGATCATTGATGAGGCGGAGCTGCTCCGGCGCTGCAATGCGGAGGAATAACCCATGAACATTCAGATTTTCGGAAAATCCAAGTGCTTTGATACGAAGAAGGCGGAGCGCTTTTTCAAGGAGCGCGGCGTCAGATTTCAGCGGATCGACCTGCCGGACAAGGGCATGAGCAAACGTGAGCTTGAGAGCGTCATCCGCGCGGTCGGCGGCATGGAGCAGATCGTCGATCCGAAGGATCAGGATTTTGCGCTCTGGCAGCATCTGCTCCCCGATGCGCAGTTCGATATGCTGCTCGAAACGCCCGAGATGCTCCGGACACCGATCGTCCGCAACGGGCAGAAGGCAACCGTCGGCGAGGCGGCGGCGGTCTGGAAGCAGTGGATCGCTGAGGAGGCATAACACAGGAAAACAGCCGCGGAATCATTCTGTTGCGATGATTCTGCGGCTGTCTGTTTTCTGCGCACAATTTGCCTTGCATTCGACAAAAAACTGTGATATAATATAGATGTGTCTCCGACGGATTTGCAATGAGACTCCGTCCAAAGCCCTGCTTAAGGGACATTGCCCCTTAAGAATCCCGATTTTTGGCAAATATTGCGATAACACACATATTGCTGCAATGCATGGATTCGGCGTCTCATGCGGTTATTCTTCGGAGCCGAAGCGGATGATGATTGTCCGCCCGCCGGCGGATTCGTCCGCAGGCATGCTGCGAACCGAAAAATCCGATGCAAGATCCGCCGCCGCATCCTTGATATCCCCGAGCCGCCGCTCGAATTTCTCCGGCGAAGGCACCCCGATCTCATACGATTTTTCGCTTTCCGGCGCCTCTTTCGATGCGTCCGGTGCGGATGATCCGTTCGCTGCCGCCGCACAGAGAATCCCGAGCGCCGCCAGAATCACAAACAGCTTTTTCATATGCATGTCCCCGCTTTCATCAAAATCTTGCGGACTTCCGTTCCGCTGACTATATTCTAGCAGATATTCTGCGCTGAAATCGACAAGATATCCGCACAAGTTTTTCATCCGGATGCTCCGTTTTTTCCGCACGGATGCACGGGCATTCCGGAAGGATGCTTCACAGGGCTGCATCATGCTGCATGATGCTGAACCTGTGCTGAATTTGTGCAACATTTAAGGGAGGTGCCGTATGTATTATCCGATCAGCGATGCAAACTGCATCACACTGAACACGCTCAAAGCTCTGCTCAGCCCCGAAAGCCGTCAGACCGACTATCTGACCATGCTGTTCCCGCCGGAGCTCAATGACTTTGATACCGCGAATCTGCTTGATTTTATCTATGACACGGAGAATATCACGCTGCGCAACACGCGGACAACCTTTACAAACGGCAATATCATCCGGCAGAATGACAAGCAGACCTATTCCCGTGCGAATCAGACGAAGCTGACCGTTATTGCGCGCTGGCTGCGATGTCCCGGCACGGAGACGCTCTGGGCGCAGTTTCTCGCTGCGCAGTTCCCGCTGCTCGATCACAGACTGCTTGCGCGGACGGTCGAGGAGGATGCTGCGCGCTATCCGGCGGCGTTTGCCGAACTGCTCGGACAGACTGAACATGCCGGAGACAGCGCACATCTGCTGCTCCTGCTGATCCTCTGGGCGGTGTTCGGCGAGCGCATCACAACTGCAGACGGCATCTTTTATGCGGAATCTGAGGCGGCGCAGCCCGATGCAAAGGCTGGCTCGAAACCGCCCGACAGAAAAGCATTCTGTGAGGCTTCGTTCCGCACCGTTCCCGATATTCAGCATGTGGATTTTTCGTTTCACAAGGGCGATTTCTGGCTGATCGACAGCAGCCGCATCGAGTTTCTGCTCTCGCTCATCAGCCGGAAGATTCATCTGCGCGTGCTGGTCGATCTCGTCGAGCCCTCGCGCCTGATCTCCTCGCATATGGAGCACAGCAAGCGGTTTGTCCTGCCGCACGAAATGGTGCTGCAGTACTGGCGCGAATTTCAGCAGCGCAATCCGGAGTATGTCCATGTGCGGTTCTCGCCGGTGCCCGTTCTGCGCAATTACTGCTGCTTTGCCTCTGCCGATCCGGAAAAATCCGCAATGCGGCTGACGTTCTATTCCTACGGGCACAAAAATTTCAACGAATACTTTGTGCTGTGTCCGGAAGCGGGCACGAAGCCCTTTACGATCTTCCGTGAGGAGTTTGAGTATCTCTGGGCGCAGGGCGTCGAAGCAGATACCGATACTGTATAATATGCAGACCATGCGTACATTATGACAAGGAGTACAGCAATGAGAAACATTCAGCAGGAAATACAGGAAAAACTTGACGAAATCGAGCGCATGGAGCATGTGAAGATTCTGCACTGCGTTGAATCCGGCAGCAGGTCGTGGGGATTCCCCTCGCCCGACAGCGATTATGATGTGCGGTTTATCTATCTGCGGGAGCGCGATGCCTATCTCAATCTGGCGCCGCCGCGCGATGTGATCGAATGGCAGCTCGATGATGTGCTGGATATCAGCGGCTGGGATGTGCAGAAAATGCTCCGGCTGCTTTACAAATCCAACCCGACCGTTTTTGAATGGAACAGCTCCCCGATCATCTACCGCACCGCGCCGGAATGGCAGCGCATCAGCGAGGTGATTCCCGCGTATTTTCGTGTGAAATCGGGACTGCATCACTATCTGAGCATGGCGGGCGGCAATGCAAAAGCCTATCTGCAGGGGGATGCGGTCAAGCTGAAAAAATATTTCTATGTGCTGCGTCCGATTCTTGCGTGCCGCTGGATTCTCGACCGGCAGACACCCCCGCCGATGCTCTTTTCGGAGCTGATGCAGTCCGAGCTTGATCCGGAGATGCGCCCCGTTGTGGATGATCTGCTCGCGCGCAAGCAGCAGACCTCGGAGCTCGGCACGGAGCCGCCGATCGCACCGCTGCATGCCTATATCGAGCGGCAGCTTGCGGAGCTCACGGAAATCGCAGAACAGACGCCCGATCATCCGCATCCGGACTGGGACGCGCTCAACAAGGTTTTCCTCTCGCTGTTTTAAGGTATCGCTCCGCGATGATCTGTAATGGGGCGCTGCCCCAAGCCCCGCTTAAGGGATAGTATCCCTTAAGAATCCCATTTTTGAATCAATCCTCAGAATCTTCCGATAACCAGAAAGTGAGGCGGTTACAATGAAACAAATTCTCTCCGGCATGCTCGCTGCGGGAATGCTGCTCAGTCTCGGCGGATGCGGAAAAAAGCCCGTCCAGCAGGCGGAGGAAAGCAGCGTCACCACTCCGGAATACAGCCTTGAGATCGTCGAGCCGGAGACCGGCAAGCCCGCGACCAATCCCGCGGACACCGTGCCGATGGCGCCCGAGACGGTCACGGAGGTTGTCACGGTCACGCAGATTGTCACGGTGACTTCGGTTGTCACAGTGACCGAATCCGCAGAACCCGGCGAGCCCTATGACGCCGGCACGCTCACAGAGGCGGCGGAACCGCTTGTTGTGGAGGGAACCATCGACAAGGACGGCACCTTCACCACCAAGGATGACGTCGCGCTGTATATCTATACATACGGCGAGCTGCCGAAAAACTTTATCTCGAAAAAGGAGGCGCAGAAGCTCGGCTGGGAGGGCGGTTCGCTCGAGCCCTATGCCCCCGGCTGCTGCATCGGCGGCTCGTACTTCGGCAACTACGAGGGCAAGCTCCCTGAGAAAAAAGGCAGAGAATACACCGAATGCGACATCGACACACTCGGCAAAAAATCACGCGGCGCAAAACGAATTGTCTTTTCCAATGACGGACTGATCTACTACACAGGCGACCACTACGAAACATTTGAATTGCTGTACGGGGAGGAATAACCATGACTGTCACGATTGATTGCAAAGACATCCAGACGAAGGAGGATTTCCACAGCACTTTTTCCAAGTCGCTCTATCTGCCGGGGTTTTACGGCAACAATCTTGATGCGCTCCATGACTGCCTGACCGCACTGCCGCAGAAAACCGTGATCAATCTGCTGCATACAGAAAGCCTGATCCATAATCTCGGACCCTACGGCAGAGCCGCCATCGCTGCCATTGCCCACGCCGAACGCGAAAATCCCGAACGGCTCACCGTGAATATGTTATAAGGTATCTCCGATGGATTTGTAATGGTGGCTCTCCGCGCTGCGCTGTGTCGAGTTTGCTGCGCAAACATCGAGCCCCAAACCCCGCTTAAGGGATACTATCCCTTAAGAATCCCATTTTTATTATGGATGAATGGAAAACGCTGCCGGAGCGTCAATAAAAAAGTTTTGGTCGAGCTTTTTCAAAAGCTCGCGGAATCCAGAGGCAGCGCCTCTGGTCGCTCGTCGCAACGAGCGAAACTCCCCCGCCGAAGGAGCTCCGCAAGGGTGAATTTCAAAAAGCATCCGGGGGATGCTTTTTGAGAGAGGGACGCCCTGCGATAGAGGGCGTCCCTAAGTGAATTGCCAAGCAATTCACAGATCGTCACGAATGTGTCTCCGTCAGATGTGTCTCCGACGGATTTGTAATGGGGCTGCTCGCCACGCTGCCGTTCAATACCGCCCGATCAGTACACAATGGTCGGGCGGCTTTTGTTTTCCGGCAAGTTGTATTCCCCCCTCATGATATACAAACTATCAAAAATACAACTATTTGTGCAGGTTTACACTTGGAAACTTTGCACAAATATTAAAATATTATTCAGGTTTCCGATTTTCCGCTGCATTGATTGACAACTGTGAGTAGTATCCGGTATAATATTTACAGAAGGGAGGCTTAGGGGGCACCGAAAAGCTGGGCAGTGTATGTTTGCCTTGCCATCCGGTTGTTTTATTTTATTTTTTCTTTTATGTTCTCAGCATCCGAACGGATCATATGAAATATACAATTTTGCTTGCATCACAATATATACTTTATCCGACTTCCGATATGGCCTGACAAATAATCCCTGACACACGCCGCAGTTTTCCTGGCACATTCTAGATATAATCTCAGCGATATTTTGATCTCAGTTTTTGATCATTCTATCAAAATTCAAGAAAACAAGGAGAAATACACATGAAAACCATCAACAGAAAGATTGTTGCTGCAATCTGCTCCGCTGCCATGATGACAGGCGCTGCATTTGCGCCGTCGCTCGGCATCATCAAGGATACCGCACTCACCGCTTCTGCTTACAGCGGCTATATCAACGGCTGCCACTGGGAGTATGAGATGGATATCACCGGCTATGCAATCACCAAGTGCCGCAACTATCAGCACCTGCAAACCGTCAACATCCCGTCTACGATCAACGGCAAGCCGGTTATCGCAATCTATGACAACGCTTTCATCAATAACTCTGAAAGCTGCGCACAGTACATCAAGAACCTCACCATGCCGAACACCATCTATAAGATCGGCAGCAACTTCTTCAAAAACTGCGATAATCTCCAGAGCATCAATCTTTCCACCTCGCTGATCACCATCGGCGACTACGCTTTCTATGACTGCGACGGTCTCCACAGCATCAACTTCCCGGACAGCGTCAAGCAGATCGGCTCCTATGTCTGCAACTGGGCATGGAACATGTATGACGTCACCCTCGGCTCCGGCATTGAGGTGATCGGTGCAAACTCCTTCGCACGGATGCGCGACCTGAACAACTTTAATTCCAGCAGAAGCGAACTGCTCTGGTCTGTCGGCAGCGGCGTTCTCGCGAACAGCAAATGGGCAAATAACCGTTCCGAAGACGAAATGCTCTGCATCGGCAAGAACAACAGAGTGCTGCTCAGATACCAGCGCTGCAGCACCAACCCGACCGTTCAGCTCGGCTCCAATGTCAGAATCCTCGCAGACGGCGCTTTCAACACCGCAAGCTGGAGTCACGGTCACTGGGTAAGAGACATCTACTGCCCGAGAATTGAGCACATCGGCAACAGCGTCTTCGGCAAGGTTCCGAATGCAAGAGTTCATCTCAGCGGCTCTCTGATGTATGTCCACTACGGTACCAACTACAACACTTCCGTTCCGCCGCTGGTCGCTCCGGCAACTGCTTACTTCGATCTCCCGTAAGCTCTTATCATTCAGAAAGAACGTCTCCGTGCGGAACGGAGGCGTTCTTTTTTTACTCTTTTTCCTGTTCCGTGTGCAGTATTTTGTGCTCAGCAAGTTAAATCAATATAAAATATTGGGGAAGTTGCACGCATGCGTACAACTTTTGCCGGTTTGGCACCCCTTAATAGAGGGGGGAACGGAACAGCCTTGTTCCGGTCATATGGGAACAATCGTTCCGGATATCCGGAACAAAATGTGCAGCGTTCCGGAACAGATGTTCTTATGATACTATATAGAAAGAAAATAAAAAGAAAAGAAAAGAAGTATAAAGAGGAACTGCACTGAAAAAAAGGAGGAATCAGAATGAAGTTTACGTGGGTACGGCTGCCGGTTCATCTGATCGGAACGATCTCAAGCAGCGGATTGATTCTGCTTTCGATGCTGCTCAACCGCGATACCGGAACACATGAGGTCCGGCTGCAAAACGCCGAGCTTGCGGACATGATGCACTGCACAGTCCGGCACATTGACACACTGATCCGCGAGCTGGAAAACGCCGGACTGATCCTCTCCCGTCAGCGCACGCAGTACGGCGTCGTCTATACGCTTGCGCCGGATATCCTTCCGCCGAAAAAAAGATCGCCGCAGAACATGCAGCAATCCGCCGGAAACAGCAGCAGCCGGACACAGTACACACAGCCTGCACAGCAGACGCAGAAGAGACGGCAGCAGCAGACACAGCCGCCGCAAGCTGAAACATGCAGCAGCATTGATTGGGATCTTGTGGAACAGATCATGCATCCCTACGGCTTGCCGCAGGATGCGAAATCATAAATCCCCGTTTCGCCGTGCCCGTGATTGTGAAAGACTTGACAATCTCTCGAATTTGCGGTATACTATAGGTTGGAGTTTTCCGAAAAATCAAAGAGAGGAAGGTATCGAACATGGAAGAGCAGATCAAAGCGATGCGGCAGAAGATCGAAGCCGCCGCTGCCGCCATTACCGATTCCAAAGAAATGTATCAGCTCCGGAAACAGTACCTCGACAATAAGACAGGTCAGATTTCCGCACTGATGAAGAATATGCGCGATCTTGCACCGGAAGACCGTCCGGCATTCGGCAAGATCGTCAACGAACTGAAAACATGGGCGCTCGATTTCTTTACCGAACAGGATTCCCGTCTGAAAGCCGCGGAGCTTGCAAAGAAAAACGCCGCCGAGCAGATCGACGTCACGATGCCCGCAAAGCCCCACAAGCAGGGCGCGCTGCATCCGAACACGCTGATCGCAAATGAGCTCATCGACATCTTCGCGGGCATGGGCTTCACGATCTTTGAGGGACCGGAAATCGAAAACGATTACTATAACTTCACCGCGCTGAACACCCCGAAGGATCATCCGGCGCGCGATATGCAGGATACCTTCTATGTCAGCCCGGAGCTGCTGCTCAGAACGCAGACCTCCGCAGGTCAGATCCGCGTTATGGAGAAGAACCAGCCGCCGATCAAGATTCTTTCGCCGGGCAAGGTGTTCCGCTCCGATGATGACGCAACGCATTCCCCGATGTTCTCCCAGATGGAAGGTCTCGTGGTCGATAAGGGCATTACCCTCTGCGACCTGCAGGGCATGCTCGATGTCTTTGCGCAGAATGTCTTTGGCGAGAACGTCAAAACGCGCCTGCGCCCGAGCTACTTCCCGTTCACAGAGCCCTCTGTTGAGGTTGACGTCAGCTGCTTTGAGTGCGGCGGCAAGGGCTGCCGTCTCTGCAAGGATACCGGCTGGATCGAGGTGCTCGGTGCCGGTATGGTCAACCGCAAGGTGCTCGAAAACTGCGGCGTCGATCCCGATGTCTACACCGGATTTGCATTCGGCATGGGCATTGAACGTATCGCGATGCTCAAGTACGGCATCCCGAATATCAAGATGCTGTTTGAATCCGACGTCAGAGTATTGTCGCAGTTCAACGAATAAGCCGGCATATACCGTTAGGAGTTAGGAGTTAGGAGATAGCAGTTAGGAGATATGGTATGCGCTGACGCGCATGATTCAAAATTTACATCGCCGCAAGGCGATACCGCAACTTCTCACTTCTCACTCCTCACTTCTCACTCCTAACGCCTCACTGATACATAAAAAATCTTTGTTATGAAAGGAACTGAAAAAGATGATCGTTCCGCTTAGTTGGTTAAAAGAATACGTTGATATTGATATCACGCCGCAGGAGCTCGAAACCAGACTCTTTGACTGCGGCTTTGAGGTCGAAACGCTGACACAGCTCGGCGCAGAGGTCTCCGGCGTTGTGGTCGGTCTTGTCACCGAATGCGAGCCGATTCCCGAGACGCATCTCCATGTCTGCAAGGTCGATTGCGGCGAACACGGCACCTTCCAGATCTGCTGCGGCGCCGATAACGTCAAGGTCGGCGGCAAGTATCCGGCGGCACTCGTCGGCGCAACCGTCTACGAAACCGAGCGTGATCATGTCACAATCACCGGCACCATGAAGATCAAAAAGGGCAAGCTCAAGGGCTTTGAATCCCACGGCATGCTCTGCTCCGGCATTGAGATCGGTCTGAATGAGGACCTCTATCCGGGCGCGGATTACTGCGGTCTGCTCGTGCTGCCGGAGAATGCGCCCGTCGGTGCAGATGTCAAGGAGATCACCGGTCTCGATGACTGGATGTACGATATTTCGATCACCGCAAACCGTCCGGACTGCATGAGCGTCCTCGGCATTGCGCGTGAGGTCGCTGCAGCGCTCGGCAAGCCGCTCAAAATGCCCGCTGTCGATTATACGCCGGATGCATCCGGTCTCGAGGGCTTCAAAGTCACGGTCGAGGCACCGGAGCTCTGCCCGCGCTATCAGGCACACTATGTCAAAAATGTCAAAATCGCGCAGTCCCCTGCATGGATGCGCCGCAGACTTGCACTCGTCGGCATCCGCTCCATCTCCAATATCGTTGACATCACAAACTATGTCCTCAAGGAGATCGGTCAGCCGATGCACGCATTCGATCTGCGTCAGCTCGAGGACAGACAGATCATCGTCCGCAGAGCAAAGCAGGATGAGACCATCGTCACGCTCGACGAAAAGGAATTCAAGCTCAACCCCAATAACCTCGTGATCTGTGACGGCAGAAAGCCGGTCGCGCTCGCAGGCATCATGGGCGGTCTGAACTCCGAGATCAAGGATGACACCGCGGATGTTGTATTCGAGTCCGCAAAGTTCATGCGCGACAATGTCCGCAAGACCGGCAGAGCGCTCGGTCAGCATTCGGACAGCTCCCAGCGCTTTGAAAAGGGCGTCGATGAATACGCAACCCAGCTCGGTCTCAAGCGCGCACTGCACCTCATCGAGGAGCTCGGATGCGGCACCGTCACGGGCGCTGCGTTCTGTGAAGCGGTCAACGCTGACCCGACCGCAACCCGTCCGCTGACTGTCTCGATCGAAAAGATCAACGCGCTGCTCGGCATCACCGTCCCGAACGATGAGATTCAGCGCATTCTCACCAATCTCGATTTTGCACCGCAGATCGACGGCGACAAGCTTTCCGTGCAGATTCCGCCCTATCGCGAGGACATCGAAAACGCGCCGGATATCGCCGAGGAACTGATCCGCATGTACGGCTACGATCACATCAAGCCGACCTTCCTTGCGGCTGCATCCGTCACGAACGGCGGCAGAAATACCGCGCAGAACAGCATCCTCAAGCTCAAGCGTACACTCGCTGCGCAGGGGCTCTATGAGGCGATTCACTACTCGTTCTATTCGCAGAAAGACCTTGATCTGCTGCACATCCCGCAGGATGCACCGCAGCGTCAGGCAATCCGCATTCTCAATCCGATCTCTGAGGACCTCTCGATCATGCGCACGATGCTCGCACCCTCGATGCTGAACGCCGTGATCCGCAATGTCCGCCGCGGCAATGATGAAGGCGGTCTGTTCGAGATTGCAAAAACCTATCACTCCGCAGAGGAGCACCCGAGCACGGAGCCCGAGGAGCGCGAGGCGCTGTCGATCGGTCTCTTTGACGGCGGCAAGCTCGATTTCTTCGAGGGCAAGGCGATTCTCGAGGCAATTGCGGACGCATTCCGTCTGGAATTCACCTACGCAAAGCCGGAGGACGCTGCAAAGTATCCGTTCCTGCATCCGGGCATGAGCGCGGTTGTCTCGCTCGACGGTCAGGAAATCGGCTGGCTCGGTATGCTCGCGCATGACCTGACCGATGCCGAGGTTCCGGAGCACAAGGTCTTCCTCGCAGAGCTCGATCTCACCGTGCTGCGTCCGTATCTCAGCAAGCCGGTCGCATTTGAGGCGCTGCCGAAGTTCCCTGTTGAACAGCGTGATATTGCGCTGCTCGTCAGTAAGGAGGTCATCTGTGCAGACCTCGAAGCCTGCATGAAGCGCTCCTGCAAGTCGCTCGACCGCGTGCAGCTCTTTGATGTCTACGAGGGCAAGCAGATTGAGGCGGGCAAGCATTCGCTCGCATTCTCGCTGTGGTTCAAGAGCAATGACCACGCCCTGACCGATAATGAGGTCGATCAGTTCGTCGCGAAAATCCTCAAGAACCTCGCCAAGGAATACGAAGCATCCCAGAGATGATTGCGGTATCTCCGATGGAGTGATAGCAGTATCTCCGATGGATTTAGAATGAGGGCGCTGCCCTCAAACTCCCGCCAAAGGGATACTATCCCTTTGGAATCCCATGTTTATGCATGAATAGAAATAAGCCGCTGAATTGACGTAAATGCGTTGATTTGGCGGCTTATATTTTTCACGGTTCAATGAGAAACCGGAAGCCGCTCAATTTACGTATTACGCAGAATTGAGCGGCTTACTTTTATACACATATAAACATGGGGTCTGGGGATAAATCCCCAGCGAGGGGTTTGGGGGCGAGCAGCCCCCATTACAAATCCATCGGAGATACCTCTATCCATCGGAGATACCGCAATCACAGATGCGAGACGAAAATCTCGATGCCGATGCCGATGAGGAGCACGCCGCCGAGGATTGTCGCCTTGCCTGCGAGCTTCATGCCGGCGCGTCTGCCGATGAGCAATCCCGCAAAGCAGATCAGAAAGGTCACTGCGCCGATCATCACGGCGGCTGCAAGTGCAAGTGCGCCGCGGTAATCCGCGATTGTGAACCCGACGGACAGCGCATCAATCGAAGTTGCGATGCCCTGCACAACCAGTGCGCCGAGCCCGAGTGCGGCGGTTTTCTGCTCCGGCTCCGGCTGCTTTTTCCGGATGCCCTCGAGCAGCATCTTGCCGCCGATATAGCAGAGCAGCAGCAGCGCGATCCACGGAATCAGCTTCTCAAAAGCGCGGAAATACTGCAAAATCGTGTGAACACATATCCAGCCGATCAGCGGCATAAGCGTCTGGAATCCGGCAAACATCCCTGCGATGCCTGCCTGCTTACATCGCCGCATCTTCGGCTCGTTCAGCCCGTTTGCCAGTGACACGGTGAATGCATCCATTGCAAGCCCTGCGCCGAGCAGCAGGCTGTTGCATACAAATCCAAATGACATAACGTTTCTCCTATCCAAAAGCGTGCTCTCTATTATATCATATTATCCCGGAAAATGCAATGGGAGGAGGATAAAAAAATGCTGACTTTTCGCTTCTTGGGCGTAAAATCGGAGCCGCGCACGGCGCGGTTATATCATATTGTTCTGAAAAATGCAATAGGCGGAAGGTGAAAAATACGGGAAAATACGGAACTGATATCATTGGATTATATGTGAATAGCAGCCGTCTCAGAAGTACAGAAAGCGCGCCTTTTTAGGACAGACTGTCCTGCTGATAAAAACCAAAACAGCCTTCTCGCGCATGAGAAGGCTGCTTTGGTTACGGGTAAATTTCGAGAGGGCGATTGATTTATCACATTAACGGCGAGCAGGATAAATCAATTGCGGAGGAAAGGATGGATGCCGAATTACAAACGCTCACCTTGCCTATATTATAACAAAATGCTTTTGGTTCGTCAAGTGGTTTTTAGCATATTTGTAAAAAATCAGCATAGTGGACAGAAACGCGCTCCCAAGTTTGTAAAACTTGACGGAGTTTATACTATTCGTAATCAAACAACATAGATTTGAGCCGGGAGATTGTACGGACAAGCCATGAATCCTGCGCAGATTCTTCGTAAACTTGTACGTTTTCGGCGGCGTAGAGCGGTGTCCGCGCAATCTCGACCGCACCGCTGCGCCAGATCAGTGTACCGATCTCTGCGCCCCGTTCGACCGGCGCGAGCAGGAACGGCGGGAGCGCCGCTGTCACGGTGTATTCCGGCGGGATGCCGTACCACGCAGTCATCTGCGGCGGCGATTTCATGTATCCGCGGACGGTCTGCGCTGTGCCGCCCTCGACCTGTACGGTCACCTGCTCCGGCAGCGGGACTTCGTAATCCGCGGCGCCCGCAAAGCCGTAATCATAGAGCGCGCTGTGATCCGCCCAGTCATTGCGGTCATTGAGCGTCACGCAGATCAGCGTGCGGTCATCGCGGCGGCATGCGCTGACCAGACAGCGCCCTGCGGCATCGGTGAAGCCGGTTTTCACGCCGATCACCGTTTCATCCATGCTGAGCAGCTTGTTCGTATTCGTCAGTGTGCGCATATACGGCGGGTTGCCGTAGCTGACGGTCATCGACTCGCGGCGGCAGATATCCGCAAAATCAGGATTCCGGAGCGCCTCACGGGCAAGCAGCGCCATATCGCAGGCGGAGGCGCCGTGTCCTTCCGCATCGAGCCCTGAGGGGGACGCAAAGCAGGTGCGCGTCATGCCGATCTCTTTTGCACGCGCGTTCATCATCGCGAGAAACGCCGGTATACTCCCCCCGACCCTGACCGCTGCCGCATTTGCGCCGTCATTGCCCGAGGGCAGCAGCATCCCGACGCAGAGCGCACGCTTGGTCACCGTATCGCCCTGCTGCAGCCCCATCGACGAGCCCTCCACGCGGATCGCCTCACTGTCCACGATAAACGGCGTGTCGAGATCACCGCTTTCCAGCGTCAGCAGCGTGGTCATGATCTTGGTTGTGCTCGCCATCGGGAGCTTTTCCTGCGCGTTCTGCTCAAACAGGATACAGCCTGTCTGCGCATCCATGAGGACGCAGCCTTTCGCGCTGATTTCGGGCGCATCGGCAGCGGCAGCAGACATCCCGTGCAGACCCGTCAGCAGCATTGCGCATCCGATGAGCATGTGCCGGAACAATCGTTTCATATCAGATTCCCCTTTTCGCTTTCTGCTCCATTCTATGCTGCTGCTTTTGTGAATATGTGTAGAGGTATCTCCGATGGATCAGAAATGGGGGCTGCTCGCCCCCATACCCCTCGCTGGGGATATTATCCCCAGGCCCCATGTTTATATGTGTATAAAAGTAAGTCGCTCTGGTTTGCGTAATTGGAACGGCTTCGTTTGCGTTGCACAGCATATCAAAAGTTTTGGTCGAGCTTTTTCAAAAGCCCGCGGAGTCCAGGGGCAGCGCCTCTGGTCGCTCGTCGCAACGAGCGAAACTCCCC
>JAFWUX010000109.1 GCA_017523995.1 Oscillospiraceae bacterium
CAAATTCTAACAATTTTATTTTATCAGAAAACAATATAAATGATTTAAATGTTTCTCAAATTACAAACTGTAATTTGTCACAAAATGTTAGAAAAAATTTTGGAGAAGACGTTGTCGAAGTTGTAGTAGCCTTCTTCGTTGTAGAAGTTGTTGTGGTAGTGGTCTTCTTCGTTGTAGAAGTTGTGGTTGTAGTTGTGGTAGTGGTGGTCGATGTGGTGGTAGTTGTAGTGGTGGTTGTGGTAGTAGTAGTGGTGGTGGTTGTAGTGGTGGTTGTAGTAGTTGTTGTTGTGGTGGTAGTAGTTGTGGTGGTAGTTGTTGTAGTAGTAGTGGTCGGGGTTGTGGTGGTCTGTGTCACGTTGTAGACATTGACCATCGTGCCCTCGACATTGTAATAGCCTGCGTTTTCATCGGCAGACTTCGCGGTCTTTGCCGTGGTATCAGCCTTGACAGTTGCAAGACCGTCCTTGCCGATGGTGAATACCAGCGAGCCCGCTGCTGCGATGTAATTCTTGGAAGTCGGAGCGCCGGATTCCTTGAGTTCATACTTGCCCTTGACAAGACCGCTGATTGTCAGCGCGCCCTTGCCGGAGGAAACAAATGTCAGCGAAGCAGCATCGTCAGCACCCTTCGCGATAACCTTGTTGCCGTCCTTGACAACCACGCGGCTGTCGAGCTTGACCTTCGGATCCTTGGAAGTCAGAACGAAGGTTGCGCCCTCGAGGTGGGTGATCGTGTTATCCGAATCATCCTTCTTGTTCAGCTGGAAGGCATAGCGCTTCTGCTCATCCTTGATGACCAGCGTCTTGCCTGCGTCCTTGGTTTCGATGTGGGACTTTGCGAACTTCTCTGCTTCTGCGCGTTCCTCGGCGGTCATTTCTGCGACATCGCCGTCGGTCTTTGCATCGTAGGAATCAACCTTGCCGTTCTTGACAACGAAGGTGAACTCTGTCACGGTGATGTCATATTCGACACCGTCCTTTTCCTTCGGCGGAGCAGTCTCTGTCAGACGGTAGGTGCCGTCGCTCAGAGAGGAGATATCGACCTTGCCGCCCTTGAAGGTCAGCTTCTTGCCGTTGATGTCCGCCTTTTCGAGCATGGTCATCGAGGCAACCTCGCCGGCCTTTGCATTGACGCGGACTGTGTACTCTCTGCCGTCAGAGAGGCTGATGACATAAGTGCCGTCACAGAGACCTGCAATCACGAGCTTGTCGCCGGTGATGCTGCCGCCGTACACATAATCGTTCTGGCGCGGTGCAGCTGCGTCATCGTTCAGGACATTTGCATTTCTCTGAATATCCTCAGCATTGCTGCCAACCTTAACGTGCTGGAAGGTGTTGCCGCGGATTTCAAAGGCCTCTGCATCTTTCGCATCAATGATGACGACCTTGTCATTGTTGTCATTGCCGTCTTCATCGTGATCGACCTTTGCGGTGATGCCTTCTGCGCTCGTGCCGCTCTTGCTGACTGCAAGATTGCCGAGCTCAACAGGCTTGTTGTCATCGCCGAGCTTTTCGAGGGTAAAGGTTGCATCCTCAAGGGAGTTGCCGCCCATATCCTCTTTGCTGATGGAAAGCGTGACCGATTCGTCGGTCAGGGTAATGGTATCATAGTTGTTCTCGGTATCGTCCTTGCCGACGGTCTCGAGCTTGCCGGTTTTTGCATTGCGCTTGACGCTGAAGGTTCTTTCCGTCGGAAGGAATCCGAGCGGAGTTTCTACTTCTTTAATAGTATAGTCGCCTTCCGGCAGTCCGGTGAAGACTACCGCGGAGCCGATGGATCTCCAGCGATATACTGCTGCGTCAGAAGACTCGTTCCGGATCAGGTTCTCATCATCCTGCAGCAGATAGTTCGTGCCGTTGTTTCTGCCGGAGCCGTCTGCAACGAAGAACTGGCTGTCGCGCGCCTTGACCTTCGAGAGGTCGATCGGATCGCCGTCAGCATTCTTGCCGCTCAGTTCAAGAACTGCGCCCGGAATCGGCATATCGTCCTTGTTGACCTTTCTGATGCCGACCGAGTAGATCGAGTCATAAACCGTCACGGTATAAGTCGAAGTCCCCTCTGCCTTGCTGATGCCGACCGGAGCCGGATTCGTGTTATTCGCATCCGCATATACGCCGGTGACGCCGGAATTGGAAATATTGATCTTTACCGGCTCAATCGGCTGATAGCGCTCCGGAGCGGAATCCTCCTCGAGGAGATAATCGCCGTTCGGAAGATTGCTGAATTCGATATCGGTATCAACAACCGTCCAGCTGATAGACTTCTTGGTTGCTTCATCGAGGACAGGCTTGCCCTCAGCCTCGGATTTCTTTCCGTCAAGGTTTGAGGTTACCTTTTCCAGCGTACCCTCGTCCTTGTAGGTCAGCTTCAGCTTCGCACCGGTGATCTTCTCGCCGCTGCGGACTGTGGAATAGTTATCCTTGGTAACAGTGCCGAGCTTGTAGCCGTCAGATGCCTTTGTGAAGGCGATCTTGTTCTCGACAGCCTTTGCCTTGTTCGGCAGCTTGACGGTCACGGTTGTGCCGTTCTCGTCGATCTGGATTTTCGGATTGCCGACCCATGCCGGTGTGCCTGCGCACTGATATACCGCATCGCTGACTGCAAAAGAGCCGTCATTGTAATACTGATGAACCTCAGCCTTTGTCAGCGTGACCGGTTCTGCGTAGGTCAACATGAGCGTGCCCTTCGCAGCATCATACTCAGCGGTCAGGTCGCCTTCTGTAACGATATCGGTCGGGAACCTGCCGATGTTCGCATCAACCACTTCTCCATCTGCGTTCTTATAAGTAGTATAGACCGCATCCGGACGCATTGTCGATTTTACGGTGACGCTCTTGACATTCTCGACCTTGTTGCTTTCCTCTGCAGAAAGCTGATTGCCTTCTTCATCGCAGAGGATGTAGAAGTTGGCAGCTGTCTTTTCAAAGACATCCGCTTTAATGGTGTTCGGTGCGCCGACCGTAACAGTCTGGTCAGCGTTGACGGTGAAGTACTGCTTGACGTTCAGCAGGGTCTCCTCGTAGCCTGCCGGAACCGCGGTCTCTACTATATAGTATGTACCGGGCTGGAGCTCGAGCGGTTTCTCGCCGTCCATAACCAGGGTTGCGATGGTGGAAGTGGTGACCTCAGCAAGCGGTGCTGTGCCGTCCTTCTTCCAGAGCTGGAGTGTTGCATTCTCAACGTAGGCATTGGTGTCCTCGTCGATCTTGCCAAGCTGGATCTTGGCGTTGTCGCGCTTATCGCCGACAAAGAAGCTTCTGTCCGCAGCCTTGTTGATATCGAGCTGTGTCCAGCCGCTGTCCGGCTTGATGGTGATGTTCGTCTGCGGCATGCCCCATGCGCCGTTCGTTGTTGTATAAAGAACAGGCATGTTCGCCGGAGCTTCGCCCTTGCGAACCTCGGTCATGAAGTAGACCTTGCGGGAGCCGAAGCCGATTCCGATTCTTGCAGCCGCGATCAGGATATCGTTGGAAGAATTGAGATATCCCTTCGGAGCCTGCGTCTCGGTGATGCGGTAGATGTGACCGTAGTTATCGCCGTTCTTGGAAATGCTGCGGATAATATTGGTATCAAACGAGCACTGGAAGTTCTCGCTGTCCCATGTAAATCCGGCGATGCTGCCCTGCGCAGCAGGACTTTCTCTGCGCTCGTAGGTGGTGGTTTCGCCTTCCTTTTTCTCGGTGTAGGTTTCGTCCACCATGGTGAAGTCAGCGCCGGTCAGTGTCTGAGACTGATCTGCCGCATCGACTTTCGTCAGTGTGAATGCAGCCTTATCAGCGAACTCAAACTTTGTTTCGAGCAGATCGGAAAGATGGAGGTTTGCTGCTGCAACCTCGCCGTCTCTTGCGATGATGTAATTCTTCTCGCCGTTGTCAATGCTGACAGCCGTTGCGAAGAAGTGATCCTTTTCAGCCGCGGTGACATCCGTACGAGTGCCGTCCGCCTTGACTTCAAAGACCTTTGTCACAACAGGGCCTTCCTCGCCGTCCTCGACTTCAACGGCATAGTTCTTGCCGCCGACATTGTAGGTGTTCTTTGCAACTGCCAGCGGAGAAATCGTCACTGCCGGTTCCTTTAGATCCGTAAAGTTTTCGTCTTTGTAGACGGTAACCGTCACGGTGCCGGTATACGGGGTGTTCGGCTGTTCGACATCGTAGCCGTTTTCCTTGCCGACCACTGCAGTTGCAGTGCCCTGATCGGACTCCGCGACTTCGATGTAATACTTGTGCTCGGTGTCGAGCTGGAAACCTGCAGGCGGTGTGACTTCCTGAACCACATATCTGCCTGCATTGAACTTCAGCGCATTCGGGTTCTCACTGCCGGTTTTGACTCTGCGCGCCGGTGTCGAACCGACCGTGCCCTCATTGACCGGATAGAGACCGAGAATCGCGCCTGCAAGCGGATCGCCTTCGAAATCGCCGACATACTTATACAGGTCGATCGAATATGCGCAGCCCAGATCAAGCAGCGAGCGGTAGGAAAAGAAGTGCGCTTCCGCATTGCCGCCGTTCGCGGATTTTGCAATGACGTTGCCCTCTGCGTTGCTGCCGGTCTGCTTGTAATGCGCGTTTGGTGCTACAACATGACCCGCAAGGTAGGTGCAATCAACATCGGTTGCATCCGGGAAGTTCCACACAAGGGAAATGCCCTGTGCAACATTCGTCTGCACATCATCGGCAGCGCCTTCAACATTTTGCATATGCTGGAACGCGGTGGTCGAAATATTTTTACCGTTATACTCGATCATGATGCCGTCGGCTCCTCCCTCATCCGGGAAAGAACCAAACCGAAGCTTTGCATCGCTGACACCGTCAAAAGTGAAAATCAGACCGCTGTCGCTCAGGTTCTGATAATTCGGCGCTTCTTCTGTTCCGTTCTTTTCATCCACAAACTCGATTTTCTTCAGAGAGTTGTAAACGTCAGCCGGAATGATGACCTCCGTGGAGCGTAGGTTCTTCAGATCGATCGTCAGCTTGCCGCCCTTCAGGTCATTCGTTGCGACCGTCCACGCGCTGCTGCTGTTTTTCTTTTCCTCAGACCACTCATTGACCTTCCGGAACGCCTCCGCAAAGTCAATATAGTCGCCCTGAATCTGGAGAGAATCATTTTGCGTCATTCCCTCCTCGATTGTGTTGTAGTAAATGGTTCCGTCATCCTTGATTGAATCGTAGATTTCCGTATTTTTGTAGAATGTTGCATAGTCATACTGTGTTGACTTTGCAATATGCTTGAAATACGAATGCGTTACAGCGCCCTGACCGAAGCCTGCGCCGGGCAGCTCTGCGTTTCCGCCGACTGCAAGCGCGCCGACTGTATGGTTGCCGACCGTGAAGTCATCCTGAATGAAGTACTGATAGTCGCTCAGGATATTTTCAATGGTGTACTCCTTGCCGTACTTCGGTGCGGGCAGATCGTCAGCCCTGGCTGTCACTGTTTTCGGGATATCTGCAAACGGGACCAGATACGAGGCGAGCAATGCCACGGACGCAACGCCGGTGAACGCGCGCAGCCTCTTCGTCTTTCTCATTCACTCCTCATCCTTTCTGTTTTGGTTGTTGATTTCGCATCCGGCTTTCGCCGGTCTCTTTATAGGCCTGCATGCCTTTGGCATACACCCTTCGGCAGCGGATGCTGTCCTCAGCTTCTGCGGCGCATCCGCCGAATCCCGCAAAAGCCAGCTTTCCAGAACCATTTCCCCTAAGTGAACCATACTTTCAGAGTGTGCTACGTAACGGGACGCACATACTCGCAATACAGTTTCATATGACATCTACCCCTTTCCCTGTGACAGTTCAAATCATCTCGGCATAATGCACAATTTAAAAGTAAATCCGCCTGATGATATGTTCTGTCTATTCTATTATATTATATTTCAATTTTACAGTGGTGTCAAGTTTTTTTCGGTACTTTCTGTAAATATTCCAAATTTCTACAGATATTACAGCCAAAGCGGGCCGGTTTTGCGCGGATTGACGAAACCGGTCTATCGCATCACACAAAAAGTAAGTATCAGCACACAATTCATTATTTTCCCACTTTTAACAAAATAACAAGTTAACGGCACATAACCTGCTTGTATTGTTTGATTTGATGTATACAAAGTGTATAAAACATTATGACATCTTTATGATATTCCGTTGCATTTCGCACTCATTTTTCATATTTATTTGATTTATCCAGAACAACTGGATATTGTGCAGATATATTGCACAAAAGCCTCCGCTTTTTCCGCTTGACTGCGCAATGATTATCGGTTATAATAAGAATTGAGCAGCGCAAACGCGCTGAAAATACGATACAGAAAGAAGGCGACCGCTATGCAGGCACTGACCCCTTATCCGCACATGCTGCACGGCTGCGATTACAATCCCGAGCAATGGCTGAACCGTCCGGATATCCTCGCGCAGGATATCGAGCAGATGAAAGAGGCGAACATCAACTGCGTCTCAATCGGCATTTTCGCATGGGCAGCGCTCGAACCGCGGGAGGGCGACTATCAGCTCGACTGGCTGGCGAATATCATCAACAAGCTCTATGCAAACGGCATCTATACCGTGCTCGCGACGCCCTCGGGCGCAAAGCCTGCATGGATGGCGAAAAAATATCCGGAGATCCGCCGCGTCAATGCATCGCGCATCCGCGAGCTGCAGGGCAACCGGCACAACCACTGCTACACCTCTCCGGTCTATCGCGAAAAAACGCGCAAAATCAATGAAAAGCTTGCCGAGCGCTTCGGGAATCATCCCGCGGTGATCCTCTGGCATGTCAGCAACGAAATTCAGGGCGAATGCCACTGTGATCTCTGTCAGGCAGCATTCCGCGAATGGCTCAAGGCGCGCTACGGCTCACTGGACGCGCTCAATGAAGCATGGTGGACGGCATTCTGGTCGCACACCTTCTCCGACTGGGACGAGATCGAATCGCCGTCCCCGATCGGCGAGGAGCTGATTCACGGTCTCTCACTGGACTGGAAGCGCTTTGTCACCGCACAGACGCGCAGCTTCTTCGAGAATGAGATCGCGCCGATCAAAGCCGCAAACCCGAATATTCCCGTCACCGCGAATTTCATGGCGTTCTATGACGGCATCAATTACTGGGAGCTCGCAAAATCCCTCGATGTGATCTCATGGGACAGCTATCCCGCATGGCACAGCAAGGAGGACGGCGACGAAACCTATAACGCATTCTGGGCGGATGCCTATTCCGATATGTGCCGCTCGATGCTGGGCAAACCCTTCCTGCTGATGGAAAACACACCCTCACAGGTCAACTGGCAGTCCGTCTGCCGGCCGAAAACATGGGGATTCCACCGCCTGACCGCGATTGCGAATCTCGCACACGGCGCGGACAGCATCCAGTATTTCCAGTGGCGGCAGAGCAGGGGATGCGCCGAAAAATTCCACGGCGCCGTGATGACGCATGCCAACCGCACGGATACGCGCGTCTTTCAGGAGGTGCGCGGCGTCGGCGCAATGCTGCAAAAGCTCGATGCACTCTGCGGTGCGAAAACCAACGCAAATATTGCGATTTTGTATGATATGGAAAGCCACTGGGCGGTCAACGCGGCTAAGGGTCCGCGCAACGGCGCCATCGGGGACAATGACCTGATGCTCCGGATGTATCTGCCGTTCTGGAAGGCAGGCTATGCAGTCGATTTTGTCAATTCGGAGATGGATTTCTCCGGCTATCACCTGCTGCTTGTCCCGATGCTGTACCTGCTGCGCGCAGATGTGGCAAAGCGCATCTGCGACTTCACAAAGCAGGGCGGCACCGTCCTGCTGACCATGCACAGCGGCGTTGTAGATGAACATGACCTCTGCTATATGGGCGATACGCCCGCGGAGGGACTTGCAGAACTCGCCGGCATCCGGTTTCTCGAGATCGACCCGCTCTTTGATGCGCAGCACGAGACCATGCGGATCGTGAAAGCGCCGTTCCCGCTAGCGGAATCCTACCGGCTGGAGCGTCTCTGCGAGCGTGTTGCCGCGGAGGGCGCGGAGGTGCTCGCGGTCTATGAGCACGAGAATCCCTGCATGCCGGATGATCTGCCCTGCCTGACGCGCCACAGCTACGGCCGCGGCACGGCTTATTATCTCGGCGGCTTTGCGGAGGATCGCTTCTTCTCGGATTTCCTGATCTCGCTGGCAGAGCGGCTCGGCATCGCACCGGCGCTGGATACCACGCTACCGCACGGCGTTGTCGCCGCGGCAAGACAGGGCGCAGACGGCGTGATCTATCGCTTTGTGATGAACTGGACACGGGAGCAGAAATCGGTCAATCTGCCGCATCCGCTCAAGGATTTCGAGACGGGCAAGGTTTATCAGAGCAAGCTCCCCCTCGCCCCCTACGGCGCAAAAATCCTGATATAAAAATCATTTGACACTGACACAAAGGAGAACGGAACATGAAAAAGAAACTGATTGCACTCACAGCGGCAGGGCTCCTGCTGACAGGCTGCGGAACCAAAGAACCGGAGACTTCGGTCGCATCCAAGGCATATATTCCGGCGGATGCCGTCATCCAGATGAACATGCAGGCAAGCGGCTATCAGGTCTCGCTCAATGACATGACCGCACAGACCGGCATCTCGATGCTCGCCGCAACGAACGGCAAGCAGCCGGAGGAGGGCTTCGAGGGTCTGTATGTCATCCGCGCAAACAACGAAGATACGCTGGAATCCTACCGGCAGACGCAGCAGATCGACAAGCAGGTCGATCACTTCCGCTACATCGTCTACACAAACGATGCCGAATACGGCAATATCATGGTCTGCGGCACCGAGCAGGCACTCAAGGACGCAGGCATCACCGGCGGAAACTGACCGCATACGGAGGGACACACGATGAAACGCAGCAAACATCTCATTCTCTGCGGCATGATGCTGCTCTGTTTTACGGGCTGCGCAGCAAAATCCGAACAGGCGGGCGCTCCCGCTGCTCCCATGACGGAACTGACGCTCCCGAAGCAGCTCACGGAAAGCGAGCTCATTGACCGCGGCATTCAGTTTACCTATACAATCGGGCCGCTCGGAAAGAGCATTGACAATATCGAGGGCGATTTCACGGGCAAACCTGTCGAAACCGAGGAGGACGCCATGCAGGCAATCGCAGCGATCTCGGATCTGCTCGGCTGCAAGGATGTCTATGATGAACTCCGTCTTTACACTGTTACTTCCAGCGGAGGGCTCACGCATTATTATTTCCAGCAGAATTACAACGGCATCCCGATCAACTCGCACCGCACAAATCTGCATGTCCGTGACGAATCACACCGCATCATGTTTCTGCAAAACTCCTTTTTCCCGGATATCGAGCTCAACACCGTTCCCGATATCTCCGCAAAGGATGCAAAGAAAACAGCGGAGAAAGCCGTTCCGGACAGAAAGTTCAACGAAAAGCCGCAGCTTGAAATCACCGTGAACGGCGATGCGGCGTTTCTGATCTGGGATTTCGAGTCGGATGACGGCGGCACTGCCAAAATCGACGCGCACACCGGCGAAGTCCTTTACGCATTCAACGGAGAAATCGGCGATTAAAGCCAAAGTTCAGCCTGAAACGGGGGATTTACGATGATTACCTATCTCGAAGAAGCAGGACAGTTTCAGCTTGACACACCGAACGCCAGCTATGTACTGACACTTGCAGATGAGGGTTATCTGCTGCACACCTACTGGGGAAAGCGCATCGCGCCGCAGGATCTCAGCGATCTGCTGCGGCTGAACGATCCGCCGTTTGTCCCCTCAAAAAATGAGCGCGAGCGTGCGAGCTTTATGGACTGCGCACCGTTTGAATACCCCTGCGCAGGCATCGGCGATTACCGCGAGGCGGCGTTCTGTCTCCAGAACGAACACGGCGCACGCGCATGTGATCTGCGCTATGTCAGCCACCGCATCTACAACGGCAAATACAATCCGCGTGCGATCCCGCACACATGGGGCAACGGCTGCGAATCGCTCGATATCAAAATGATCGACGCGCCGACCGGTGTCGAGGTCACGCTGCATTACACGGTATTCGAGGGCATCGACGCGATCATCCGCAGTGCCACGCTGGAGAACTGCGGCAACCGCGATGTTACGCTGGTACGCGCTTTTTCGGCATCCGTCGATCTCGACGACGACCGCTTTGAGATGATCTCACTCTACGGCTCATGGGCGCGTGAACGGCAGGCAGAGCGTCTGCCGCTGCGCCACGGCAAACAGCGCCTCGACAGCGGACGCGGCGAGTCCTCGCATCAGTACAGCCCGTTTTTCGCGCTGGTCCGCCCCGAGACAACCGAGCAGCAGGGCGAAGCCTACGGTTTCACGCTGATCTGGTCGGGCGATTTCACCCTGCAGGCGGAGCTGACGCAGTTCTGCCAGACCAGAGCCCAGATCGGCGCACAGACCGACGATTTCCTCTGGTGTCTCAGCACGGAATCCGAATTTGATACGCCCGAGGCGGTGCTGGTTTACAGCGCGGACGGCATCGGCGCGATGTCGCGGGCATTCCACAAGCTGTTTTCCGATCACCTGATCCGCTCCGATTACCGCTATATCGAGCGGCCGGTGCTCATCAACAACTGGGAAGCGACCTACTTCGACTTCAATCTTGAAAAACTGAAAACCATCGCGGATGAAGCCGCAAAGCTCGGCATTGAGCTGTTTGTGCTCGATGACGGCTGGTTCGGCAGACGCGACAGCGATAACTGCTCGCTCGGCGACTGGACCCCCGACGAGCGCAAGCTCCCCGGCGGACTGAAACCGCTGACCGACCACATCACCGGAAAAGGGATGCAGTTCGGGCTCTGGTTTGAGCCGGAGATGATCTCACCGGACAGCGACCTGTTCCGTGCACATCCGGATTATGCGATCGGCATTGAGGGCAGAGCGCGCACGCAGTCCCGCGCACAGTATGTGCTGGATTACTCTCGCCGCGATGTCCGTGATGCAGTCTGGGAGCAGATGAAGAAAATCCTCGATTCTGCGCCGATCTCATACATCAAATGGGATATGAACCGTCAGCTGACCGAGGAGCCGTATGCAGGCTACTCGCTCGAATATATGCGCGGCGTTTATCAGATGCTCGAGCGGCTCGTGACCGAGTATCCGGATATCCTGCTCGAAAGCTGCTCCGGCGGCGGTGCAAGATTTGATCCCGGCATGCTCTATTATTCGCCGCAGATCTGGGCTTCGGACGATACCGATGCAAAGGAGCGTCTGCGGATTCAGCACGGCGCATCGCTCTTTATGCCCCCTGCCGCGATCGGCTCGCATGTCAGTGTATGCCCGAACCACGCGACCGGCAGAGTGACGCCCTTTGAGACGCGCGCAAATGTCGCGATGTTCGGCACATTCGGCTATGAGCTCGATGTGACGCAGCTTTCCGAGGAGGAGCGCGCACAGATTCCGGAGCAGATCGCGCGCTGGCACAGCATCAGCCGTCTGGTGCGCGACGGCAGTCTGTGGCGGCTCGGCAATCCGTTCCGCCCGTCAGGCTATGCCGCACAGCAGAATGCGGACTATGACGCATGGATCTTCGTATCTGCTGACAAATCCGAGGCGGTGTTCACCTATGTGCAGATCACGGCAGAAGCGAATATGAAGTCGCGCCGGATTCTGCTCGCAGGGCTTGATCCCGATGCGGATTATGCGTACACGATCCGCGGCACGGAGGATATCAAATCCGGCGCCTATCTCATGCAGTGCGGCGTCATGATCCCGAACCTCTGGGGCGACATGCAGTCCGTCCAGACCACACTCCAAAAACTCTGAGTGAGCAGTGAGAAGTGAGCGGTGAGGAGCTGCGGTCTCCGCTGAAGCGGAGAATTGAAAAATCATGCACGCAGTGCATACCGCATCTCCTAACTCCTATCTTCTCACTCCTCACGAAAAAGTGGTGTTTTTATGATGAATCAGAAAACAATTCGTACCGCAGCACTCGGAACAGTCTCCGCGATGCTGCTCTGCACGGGCTGCGGCTATGCAGAACCCGTGCGCGAGACCGAATTCGGCAATGTCGCAATCGGCGGCGGCGGATATATCCCCGGCATCGTCTACAGCAAAGGCGAGGAGGGGCTCTGCTACTGCCGCACGGATATCGGCGGCGCCTACCGGAGAAGCAGCGCCGACCGCGAATGGGTCCCGATCACCGACCACCTCGGCGGCGTCAACGCGGATGACTGGAATCTGATCGGAATTGAATCCATCGCCGCGGACCCCGTCGAACCGAACCGCGTCTATCTCTCCTGCGGCACCTATGCCGGCAGCAACGGCGCGATTCTCAGCTCCGCCGATTACGGTGCAACATGGCATCAGACGGATATGCCCTTTGCAATGGGCGGCAATATGTCCGGCAGAGGTGTCGGCGAGCGCCTGATGGTCAACCCGAAAAACAACAAGCAGGTATTCTGCGGCTCGCGCACCGACGGGCTCTATGTCAGCGGAGATTACGGCGTCACATGGGAAAAATGCGCCGCGTTTCCGGTCACCGGCGATTACTTTCAGGAGAAATGTCAGATCGGCGTGATGTGGATCGAATTCGATCCGGTCAGCAATGATATGTATGTCGGTGTCGCCATGCAGGACGGCACATGCATCTACCGCTCCAAGAATGCAGGCGAAACATTTGAAGCGCTGCCTGCCAATCTGCCGGGGATGTATCCGCTGCAGGCGGAGATTTCGCCGAACGGCTTTCTCTATCTCTGCTATTCCGATTCCTGCGGTCCGAACGCCGCGGTGACAAACGGCGCAGTCTGCCGCTATAACATCAAATCCGGCAAATTCGAGGATATCACGCCGCAGTGCAATGACGGCAGATACGGCGGATTCTCCGGTCTTTCGGTCGCGGGCGACGCTCCGGATACCCTCGTCTGCAGCACGCTGGGATTCTGGTCGGAGAAGGGCGAAAATGTCTACCGCTCCACCGACGGCGGCGACACATGGACACCGCTGTTCTCGAATTCCGGCGATTCGTATACAATGGATACCACCGAGGCATCGTGGCTGCTCTGGGGCGGTCAGCAGGCGAAAACCGGCTGGTGGATCGCCGATCTTGAGATCGACCCGTTCAACAGCGATGTAGTCTCGTGGGGCACGGGCGCAACGCTCTATTCCACGCAGAACATGACAGCGCTCGGCAGCGGGACGCCCGTTGTTGTGCAGTTTGATGCAAAAGGCATCGAGGAGACTGCCGTTTTCAAGGTTGTCTCCGTCCCCAAAACAGACGGCACCACGCCGGCGCTCTATTCGATCATGGGCGACCTGACGGGCTTTGCGCATCTGGATACCGGCATCCGTCCGGACGATCTGCACTTCATGAACAACGGCGTCGCCTCGGATGTCGCGGCGGCATGGTCGGCGGGCAAAATCGCCGCATATACCTGCGACAACAAGAAATCGCCGCTCAACTTCACCACGGACGGCGGCTGCTCATGGTTCCCGTCCCCGAAGCTCCCCGAGCGCTCAACGGGCGGCACGGTCTCCGTCAACTGCGACGGCAGCCGGATCTTCTGGGTTCCGGGCAATGTCGCGGCACCGGTCTACTTCACAACCGATCAGGGCAATTCATGGTTCAAGCCGAACGGACTGGGACTCGGCGCGAAAATCTACGCAGATACGTCTGATCCGATGCTGGTTTACGCCGTATGCAGCGGCAGCATCTACCGCTCTGAGGACGGCGGCACGAATTTCACCGCAACCGGACTGAATATTGCGGATAACAGCGAGCTCGTTCCCTGCCACGATGCACCGGACGGCATCTGGATCCGCTCCGGCACAAGCGTCGGCTATTCCAAAGACCGCGCCGCAACCGTCGATTTTCTTAAGGATGTCTCGGCAAATGCGATCGGCACCGGCGCCCCGAAACATGAGGGCGGCACCGCACCGCTCTACATCATGGGCGAGGCAGGCGGTCAGGGCGGCGGCATCTATATGACCGAGGATCACGGCAAACACTGGAGCAAGCTCACAACCGAAAAAGACGGCTTCGGCAATCTGACGCCCTCAATCACCGGCGATGCCTCCGTCTACGGGAAATTCTATTTTGCAACAAACGGCAGAGGCATCGTCATGGGACAGGTGCAGTAAACTGCAAAAAACAGAGAGAAGGCTGCTTGATTGAAGAACAAAAGAAAACCCACAACACTGCTGATGCTTTCCGCGATTCTTGTCTGCGGTTTGCTGCTGTGGCATTTTGTCCAGACGGGCAGGCTGTGGTTCAATATGCCGCCGCAGAGCAGATATCCGGTGCGCGGCGTCGATGCCTCACACTATCAGGGGCAGATGAACTGGGATCGCATTGCGGAGCAGGGCGTCACCTTTGCCTTTCTGAAGGCGACCGAGGGCTCCGGCACCGTCGATGACTGCTTCGCAGACAACTGGAAGAACGCGCGCGCTGCCGGTCTGTATGTCGGCGCATATCACTTTTTCAGCTTTGACAGCTCTGCGGCAACGCAGGCGGATAACTACTGCGCCGTTGTCCCCGATGACGAGGACGCGCTGCCGCCGGTCATTGATCTGGAGTTCTACCGCTCCGACAATCTGCCGGATGCACAGGCTGTCCGCGAAAACTTACGGATTCTGCTCGCAAGAATGCGCGGCGTCTACGGCAAAAAGCCGATCATCTACACGACAAAAAAGTGCTGGGAAACCTATCTCGAGGGCACCGAGCTCGATTACACCCTCTGGATCCGCAGCATCTTCACCGCACCGCCGCAGTGGATCACGCCGGAGTGGACATTCTGGCAGTATAATCCGCGCGGCATGCTGGACGGCTATTCCGGCGGTGATGTGCTGATCGACCTCAATGTCTTCTGCGGCACGCAGGAGGATTTCCGCAGGTTTGCCGGTTATGAGCCGGGAGGAACCGCACCATGACCGAATGCATGATTCCGGAATACGCAGACTCTCCGGAAAAGACACGCCGCAGCGGAAAGCTGCAGAAGGCGATCAGACACGGCACGATCACGGCGGAGGAAGCCGGGACACTTGCCAAATGAGCAATCAACGGAGGATACACACATGACCGATCAGGAACTTGAAGCAAAAAAACAGGAATTTCTGGATATCTGGGATACTTATGTCAAGCGCCCGGGTGCCGACCGTCTGCGGAGCTACCTGCTCGCGGAGCAGAATGACTTTTTCACCGCACCGGCAAGCACGCGCTATCACGGCGCCTATGCAGGCGGTCTGCTGGAGCACTCGCTGAATGTCTATCACAATCTCAAGGCATATTTAGAGCGCGACCGTGTCCACAGCGTCTACGGCTTTCCGGAGTATTCCGAGGAAACCATCGCGATCTGCGCACTGCTGCACGATCTCTGCAAGATGAACTTCTACACCGTCGATTACCGCAACGCCAAAAATGCGCAGGGCGTCTGGGAGAAGGTGCCGTTCTACAAGATTGATGACCGCCTGCCTTACGGCCACGGCGAAAAATCGGTGCTGATGATCCAGTTCTTCATGCATCTGCACCGTGAGGAGGCAATGGCAATCCGCTGGCACATGGGCTTTTCGGGACCCGAGGACAAGGGCACAATCGGTGCCGCGCTGGAAATGTTCCCGCTGGCATTTGCGCTCCATGTCGCCGATATGGAGGCATCCTATTTTCTCGAGGGACGCGAGGCAATCTGAATCCTTTTACAACGCACCGTTTCACTTCCGGAACGGTGCATTTTTTGTGCACCGGCAGGGTTTTGCCCATTGACACGGATACCCTCCCATGCTAGAATAGAATCAGAAGGGAGATGATCTGCATGAAGCAAACACACGCACCCGGGCTGAACCTTGCACGCACCGCCGCACTGATCATCTGGGTCTGCGCAGGTGTATTCCTGTTCAGACACCGCACACAGCTCACACCGCAGGCAATTCAACACATCTCGCCGGAAAACCAGCTCGTGTTGATCCTGTTTCTTCTGCTGCTCTATGCAGGGAAAACGCTCTCACTTGTGTTTCCGCTCAAGGTACCGCAGCTTGCTGCCGGATTGCTGCTGCCTGCGCCTTTCGCCGCTGCAGTAAACCTGCTCGGAACCGGCGTCAGCGCCGCGGTCGGCTACGGAATGGGGCGGCTGCTCGGCGGTGACAGCGTCCGCCGCATCACCGGAAAGAATCCGCGCCTTGCCACACTCCTGAACGAGCAGAACGGCGATGTGCTCTTTTTCAGTTTCTTTCTGCGGAGCCTTGTCTTTCTGCCGCTCGATGCTGTCAGCCTGTATTTCGGCGCTTCCAAGGCAGATTTCCGTTCCTATCTTGCAGGCAGTCTGCTGGGCATGCTCCCGAATATCATTCTCTCAACACTGATGGGTGCCGCATTGACAGATCCGAAGTCGCCTGCATTTTTACTGAGCACAGCGGGCTTTCTGCTGCTCAGTGCAGGCTCTGCACTGTGGTATGCAAAGCGGCGGAAACGGAGGGAAGAAACATGAATTATTTTCTGATCCTGACCTTTTTGTTTGCAGTCGGCAGCGTGACAGGCTGGTGCATTGAACTGATCTACCGGCGCTTTGTCTCGCAGAAGCACTGGGTCAACCCGGGATTCCTTGCAGGTCCCTGTCTGCCGCTTTACGGCTTCAGCCTGTGTATCCTCTATCTGCTTGCACAGATCGAAGAAAACATCCCGATCGGCAATGTGATCTGGCGCAAGCTGCTGCTCTTTCTGCTGATGGGTGCGGCAATCACAGCAGTGGAATACGCTGTCGGGCGCGTGATGATCGCTGCAGCGCATGTGCGTCTCTGGGATTATTCAGAGTGCAGATGGAACATTCAGGGCATCATCTGTCCGCAGTACTCATTCTACTGGATGCTGCTCAGCGCGCTGTATTATTTCCTTGTACATCCGCATATTCTTGCCGCACTGGAATGGCTCTCGCAGAATCTTGCTTTTTCCTTCGGCATCGGCTTTTTCTACGGGATTCTCGTCATTGATTTCAGCTATTCCGCGCAGCTTGTCGCAAAGATCCGGCGCTATGCCGATGAACAGCAGATTGTGGTGCGGCTGGAAGGACTCCGCGAACATGTCCGGAACGGGCTGGAGACACGGAAACCGCGCTTTTTACTCTCGCTCAAGACAGACCGCCCGTTCAACGAAATTCTGGAAGAATACGCCGCGCGGCTCAATACCCTGCGCAAAAAATAAACCTTGCAGATTTCAGCATCGCACCGTTTCAGCTTTGAAGCGGTGCGATTTCTCTTTTCCTGTCATAAATATAGGATTATTCACAATTTTGCTATTGTGTTTTCCGGAATAATGTGATATAATGGATGTATGTGCATAAGTGTATGCCGCAGCCGCGCTGACAGAGACATAATGGCTGCGTTCAAATGATTTGTCTGATGTAGGAAGAGGAGGGAATCTCCATGAAGTGTCCGCATTGCAAAGCCGCCGTACCGGATAAATTCTCATTCTGTCCGCAGTGCGGTGCCGCTGTCCGAACCGAATCCGGAAAGGTCATCCGTCCGGACGGTACACGCAGAGCCATCAATGCCGTCCTGATCGGCGTGCTTGCTGCAAATATCGCAGGCGGCGCGTTTCTGATCCACGGTATCCATAAGAAGAATCAGGCTCCGCCGGAGACGTCGATCGCTGAGGTGCAGCCGGAGGAAAGCAGCGAGGCGCAGACCACAGAAGCGCCCAAAAATCCGGAAACCGAGCCTGAGACCGAACCGGAAACAAAGCCGGAGACCGCAAAGGCAACAACCGCGGCAACCACCAAAGCAACCACGGCGAAAACAACGGAGAAAACCACCGAAAAGACAACCGCGAAAACAACAAAGCAGACCGAAGCAAAAACAACCGCAGCCCCCAAAACCACAAAGGCTGCAAAATCAACGAAAAAATCGGGGAAGACAACCGCTGCCCCGCAAAAGGATACATCCACCAAGACAACTGCCAAACCGCAGCAGCAGGCACAACAGCAGCAGCAGGTGCAGCAGCCTGTTCAGCAGGAGCAGCCGCAGCAGCAGAGCACTGCCGCAGCGGATTACTTTGCATCGCTCGGCGGCATGCCCTTTGTCTGCGGCAACAACGGCGATCCGTTCCTGCCGCCGGGGATGTACACCAAAGCATCGAACGAGGACGGCACGGCGCAGAGCGAGGCGGATGCCAAGCAGGCCATGCTGAATCTCCCGATTGACTGGGGCTATGACGCGGATATCTTCTGCGGCACAACGCCCGATAACAACGGCACATCCAATTCGACCTACCGCTATATTGCGAACGCATTTCCGGTTCCGGGATTTGAGGACCTGCAGCTGCCCGCTGCAATCGACCTCTACATCCACAACGGCACCGCCGCGCACGGCAATCACCTGCGCGCAATTGACTACCGGTTCGGCAATCATCCGGATTACGGCGGCCCGTATATCTGGACACGCGGTGAGATCGAATCCTATTACAACGCATTGACAGCGTATGCAGATACGCTTTACGGCGGTCATGAGGACGTCAGCGACAGCACGCTGGGTCACTGCCGCTACCGGAACGGCGCACTGGACATCGGATATTACGAGCGCAGCGGCAAGTATATCCTGTGGATCTCGCGCTCGAACGATTGACTTCGCAGGAGGGATCACAATGGAATTCTGGGACGCAGTCAGCCGCGGCATGGACCGTCTCGCGAATAAACTCGATGCCCTGTCCGAGAGCTATCAGACACAGCATTCGGACACCGGCTTCACAATTATGGATAAGGACTACTGCTGGGAGGATCTCGATTACGCAGCCGATGTGACACTGCAGCGGCATGTTGTCACCGGTGAATGCCGGATCGTCGATCAGTACGGTCAGATCATTGACCGCGGCACGCAGCAGCAGCTTGAACAGGCAATGGTACGGCGCGCAGCCCGCGCAGAGGCACTCCGCGATGCAGGCGGCGCAGTTCCCGTCGGCACGGATTTCAGCAGCATGCCGCAATCCGGTGCGGTTCCGTTTGCAGGCTCGCAGCCGGTGCAGGCACAGTACGGCGATATCATCGGCGTTGTGCGGCGCGGCGGTACATATGTCCACTACGGCATTTATGTCAGCGACACCTGCATCGTGCACTATAACATTCCGGCAAGCAAGACCATCGGGCATGCAACAGTGCATGCGACGAATCTGCGCAATTTCCTGCGCGATGATTCGGAGTATTTCATTCTGGATTTCCCGAAGCCCTATGTCCCGCCGGTCGCGCTGGGCAATGCCGGCAGCACGCCGCATACAAACAGCTATTCCGAGGAGCTTGCACGCTCACTGCAGCAGACCTACGGCTATCATCTCTATACGCCGGAGGAAACGGTCGCGCGTGCGCGGTCGCGTCTGGGCGAAACGAGCTACAATCTGTTCACGAATAACTGCGAGCATTTCGCGATCTGGTGCAAAACCGGCGTCAGCGAATCGCTGCAGGTGAACAATATGCTCGGCGCGCTGCTGAACAATCAGCACTGGCAGTTCCGCAAGCCCATTTTCCGCTGATGCATCAACATATTCCCGGCAGACATGACGCCTGTCGGGAATTTCTGTTCAAATTATGAGGGAGGCAGCATGCAAATCGAAGGCATATCGGCAGAAGTCCGCCTGATCCGCAGCAGCCGGCGCTCGCTCGCCGCTGAGATCATGCCGGACGGCACCGTGATTCTCCGCGCACCGCAGCGCATGCCGGAGCAGGAGATCCGCCGCTTTGTGAACGAAAAAGCCGCTGATATCGAGCGGCATGTGCAGAAGCGCAGAGCGCAGCACGATCAGATCGCCGCGCTGCCGCCGTTCACCGCGCAGGATATCCGCGGGATGGCGCGCCGTGCAGCCGAAGTGATCCCGCAGCGTGTGGCTTATTTCGCGCAGAAAATCGGCGTGACCTACGGCAGAATCACAATCCGCAATCAAAAGACGCGCTGGGGCAGCTGCACCGCCGAAGGCAACCTCAATTTCAACTGTCTGCTGATGGCGGCGCCGCCCGAGGTTCTGGACAGCGTTGTGGTGCATGAGCTTTGCCACCGTCTGCACGCGAACCACTCGAAGGCTTTTTATGCCGAGGTTTACCGCGCATTTCCGGATTATGACCGCTGCAGCAAATGGCTCAGGGAAAACGGCGGCATGCTGATCGGACGCATGGAAGCAGGCTTAAGCGCCGGACAATAATCGACGCTTTTCGCTTCTCGCTGCATTGTCATCTGAAAGTCACGCATCAACGTGGTTTTACATCCAATATAATTCCCCGGGAGGGGCTTGGGGGCAGAGTCCCCATCCTCAATCCGTCGGAGACACCTCAATCAAACAAGGAGGCAATATATATGAGAGTGATTACCGGAACGGCGCGGGGCAGGCGCCTGATTACGCCGGAAGGGCTCGACACCCGCCCGACAACCGACAAGGTCAAGGAGGCGATCTGCTCCTCGCTGCAGTTCGATTTTCCCGAGGCAAATGTGCTCGATCTGTTCGCAGGCAGCGGACAAATGGCAATTGAGGCGCTGAGCCGCGGCGCACGGCGCGCCACCCTCGTCGATGCGGATCAGCGTGCAATCGCGTGCATCCGGCAGAATGTCAAATCCTGCGGCTTTGCAGATCAGGCAACCGTGCTCAAATCCGATGCCGTCAGCTTTTTGCAGCGCACCTCCGAGCTCTTTGATATCGCGTTTCTCGATCCGCCCTACCGTCACGATATTCTGCAGCAGATTCTGCCGATTCTCGCGGAAAAAATGCAAAAAAACGGTATAATCGTCTGCGAACACGAGCCCGAATGCAAATTATCTGAGAGAATTCTGCATTTTGACTTGCAAAAGCAGAAAAAATATGGTAAAATAATAATAAGTGTTTACAGGAATCCGGAGGAGGCGGCTGAATGAAACAGCTCTGCCGGAATCTGACCGGCAAACAGATTGTCAGGAAGATTCGGCTGCGTTCGCTGTTTTGTTCCGTCTTTTATGCGCTGATTCTGATTTTGCCCGCTGCTGCGGGCGCATATGCCGGTCTGTGACCGGACGCGGGTTGTATTATTTGGCGAATCAGATTCCGCAACTGAAAGGACAAACATATGAGTGATCAAAAACGCCGCGTCGCGGTCTGCCCGGGCAGCTTCGATCCGGTTACATACGGGCATCTGGATATCATCAGCAGAGCCGCGAAACTCTTTGACAAGGTGATCGTGCTCGTTTCCGCAAATCTCGAAAAACGCCCCGTCTTTACCTTGACAGAGCGTCTGCTCATGATCGAAAAGGTGACAACGGGCTTTGATAATATCGTCATTGACATTCTGGAGGATGAGCTCCTCGCAGATTATGTCCGCAGAGTGGGCGCGCATGCGATCGTCAAAGGTCTGCGCGCTGTCACGGATTTTGAATATGAGTTTCAGATGGCGCTGGGCAACAAAAAGCTGTTTCCGGGCGCAGAAACCGTGTTCCTGACAACCGCTGCGGAGAATATGTATCTCAGCTCCAGCATTGTCAGACAGATCGCCACACTGGGCGGCGATATCAGCAGCTTTGTTCCGCCGGAGATTCTCTCCGTCATCATGGAGCGGCTGTACACAAACAAGAAGCATTCACCTTCCGGCGGAACTGCCAGTGAGCAGGAACTCCGGCAGGTGCAGCAATTTGCAAACGCAATCGGAAAGGAAGAATCAGAATGAGCGTATTTGATGTTCTTGACGAAATGGATGACCTTCTGGATAACGCGAAGGTGTTTCCGCTTGCCGCACACAAGATCGTCATTGACGGAGACCGCTTCCGCGAGCTGGTCAATGATATCCGCCTCAACATGCCGAAGGAGATGAAGCGCGCACAGACCATCGACTATGACTGCGACCGCATCATGAAAGAGGCACAGACCAATGCGGAAAAGATCATCCGCGGCGCTGAGGAGCGTGCAAAGGCACTCGTTGCGGAGAATTCGATCGTTGAAGAAGCCAAAAAGCGCGCCCACGAAATCCTTGCAAAGACCAAGACCAAGTGTGAGGATACCAAGGATGCAACCTCTGCATACGTGCTGCAATCCCTGACCGCGACAGAATCCAAGCTCAATGAGCTGATGCAGGATCTCAAGCGCGAAAAGAGCAATTGGGAAAAGTAATCAGGCAGAACCGCGGACTGCTCTTCTGTGCGCTGCTGACACTCCTCTGGATGGGGATGATCTTCTGGTTTTCCGCGCAGAATGCGGATGACTCAGGAGACATGAGCGGCAGCCTGCTCAAAATGCTGCTTTCGATCGTAGTTCCGCACTGGAAAGCGCGCTCTGCCGCCGAACAGCTTGCGATCATGGAAAAGCTGCACACAATCTTTCGGAAGTGCGGTCATTTCTCGGAGTATACAATCCTCGGGATTCTGCTCAGGGCGACATTCCGCCGGATTCCGAAGTTCATATCAGACAGCCGGCAGGCGATTCCGAAAAGGAGCATAATACTGCCGGCGCTTTGTGCGTTGCTCTATGCCTGCTCCGATGAGTTTCATCAGCGGTTTGTGCCCGGCAGAAGCTGCGAGCTGCGCGATGTCTGTATTGATTTCGGCGGCGCGTGTCTCGGCATCCTGCTCAGCATCCTCTGCCTCAAACTCACCGGGTGGGTGCGAAAAAAGGTATCTCCGATGGATCAATAATGGGGGCTGCGCGCCCCCAACCCCCTCGCTGGGGATAGTATCCCCAGACCCCATGTTTATGTTGAAATAATATAAAGCTGCTCAAATTCACGTAAATCGGGTGGCTTTTCCTATTATGAAAATTGCTGTTTATCAGGGATAGCCCTTAAGAATCCCATTTTATGCATCAATATAAAAAAGCCGCTGAATTGATCGTCCTGACAATTCGGCGGTTTTGATATTGGAGCCGCGCACGGCGCGGTCGGGATAGTATCCCCAGACCCCATGTTTATGTTGAAATAATATAAAGCCGCTGAATTGAACGTCATGCCAATTCAGCGGCTTTCTATTTGTTGATGCGCGCAGCGCGGTATCAGTCGAACAGGACTTCCTTGAAGCAAACCTGCGGACAGTTGTTGTCAAAATCCCATGTGTGATAAGCGTCGCCGTGGCAGTATTTTGCCTCCTTGCAGTTGCGGCACTTCTCATTTTCAAGGCTCAGATCCTTGCGGAAAATCTCGAACTTGTTTTCCCAGACATCCTTGAAATGCTCAGTCAGGACATTGCCCTGAATGAACTCCGGACGGCGCTCGATATCGAGACATGCCGTGATATCGCCGTTGACCATGATGCTCGCGGTGTAAAGTCCGGCGGTGCAGAGGAAGTACCAGTCGCGCACCTCGCGCTCATATTCCATGCCGAGATAGTGGCTGCAGCCATAGCAGACAGGCTCGCCGGCAATGCGCTTGTTGCGGATGTACTCGAACAGGGTCTTGTAATCCTCTTTTGTCAGCAGCAGCTCCGGATGCTCCTTTGCTCTGCCGATCGGATCCATATTGATGACACGCCACGAATCAATGTCCACATCCTTGAGGATGTTGTAGAGGTCATCAAGCTCGACGATGTTCTTGTGCGTGACAACTGTTGTCACCTGAATCGACTGGAAACCGCCGATCTTGATGAGGTTCTTGACGCCCTGCATGCCGCGCTCCCAGCCCTGCGGTGTCCGGCGGAATGCATCGTGCGTTTCCGGCATGCCGTCGAGACTGATCGAAATGGTCTTCATGCCGCAGTCCTTGAGCTTCTGCGCGACCTCCTCGGTAATCAGTGTGCCGTTGCTCGTCATGCCCCAGTTGAAGCCGAGCTCGTTTGCGTGCCCCATGATCTCAAAGAAATCCTTGCGCAGCAGCGGCTCGCCGCCGGTGATGCAGAGCATGTAGCCCTCGGTGCCGAGATCGGCTTTGAGCTGATCGAGGACGCCGCACCACTGCTCCGTGGTCATCTCCTCCGAGGGGACATCGCCGCAGCTCGAGCCGCAGTGCAGACAGCGCTCGTTGCAGCGGAGTGTCAGCTCAAAAAAGAGATTGTGAATCTGCGGCATTGCCTTGAGACCTTCGCGGTAAACAGCAAGGCGCTGCATATTTTGTTCTTTCAGTTTCGTGTTCAGCATAGTGTTCTCCTGTCGAATCATATATATTTTGGCGGATCACGCCGCCGGTTGTTGAGATGCTCAGTACGCAGTCGGCGGACCGTAAAGCGGCATCGGAATATCCAGATACGGATCGGTAGTTGTCTCAGACCGCGGCGGAACGGTCGCATCGGTTGCGGTTGTGGTGACATCCGTTTCATCCGGATCTTTTTCGGGGGCGCCCGTCAGGCGGCGGATCATCTCCTTGACATCCGCCTTATCCAGCTTGCCGTCTTCATTCAGATCGCCGAGGCGGCGGGTCGCCTCATCATAAGAATCGTTGAGGACCGCACGCTTGAGCAGGCTCAGATCTGCTGCGTTCAGCTTTTTGTCATAGTTTAAGTCGCCTTCTTCAAACAGCACCCACGGCGGACCGTAAAGCGGCGCATTCGTCATGACCGGCATGGTGGTAGTTGTGATATCGGTGACCGGTGCAATCGTCTCATCCCAGCTCGGCGGACCATAAAGCGGCACAACCGTCATGATCGGCATGGTGGTGGTTGTGGTGTCGGTGACCGGTGCAATCGTCTCATCCCAGCGCGGCGGGCCATAGAGCGGCACTTCCGTCATGATCGGCAACGCCGTGGTTGTGGTGTCGGTGATCGGTGCAATCGTCTCATCCCAGCGCGGCGGGCCATAGAGCGGCACGGCTGTCAGGAACGGGTTTTCTGTTGTTGTCGCAGCAGGCTCCGTCTCAGAAAACCAGCTTGGCGGACCGTAGACATCCTGCGGTTCGGTTTCGGTCAGGCGGGTCAGATCGTCTTCAGCGGGCGCTGCGGATGCATTCGGTGCGGTTGCAAGACCGCCGGCAGATGTTGTGACCGCGGCGGCGAACATCGCAGCCGTTAAAAGTGAGTGCAGTGATTTTTTCATGTGTTATTCCTCTATTTCGTCTTCGTTTCAGTTCCATGCAGACGGCGGTCCGTAAAGCGGCATCACAGTGGTTGTGATCGTTGTATCTGTTGTGGTGTCAGTCACGACAGCAGTCGTCGTCTCCTCAGGAAGCTCCTCATCCTCAGGTCTGCCGGTCAGTCTGCGGATCAGCTCCTTGACATCCTTCTTGTCAACCGCCCCGTCATAGTTGAGATCGCCGAGCGGCCGCCAGAGGCTGTCGAGATTATCAAAGAGAACCGCACGCTTGAGCAGCGTAAGATCCTGTGCATTGATGACGTGGTCGCCGTTCAGATCGCCCTTTTCAAACAGGACATAGGGCGGACCGTATGCCGGCTGCGGAATTTCCGCAGTCACATCTGTTGTTGTGGTGGTTATGGCTTCGGTTTCCGTATCAGAAAACCAGTGCGGCGGGCCGTAAACGGACGGCGGGTCATTTCTTGTGACGTCAGTCATTGTTTCTGTTTCAGAAAACCAGCCCGGCGGGCCGTAGACATCCTGCGGTTCCGTTCCGGTTATATCCGTCAGTTCAGATTCATTTGTGAACCATTCCGGCGGACCGTACACGCACTGCGGCTCGGTGGTGGTCTCCGTAATCAGATCATTTTCAGCGGGTGCTGCGGATGCATTCGGTGCATTTGCAACGCTGCCCGCAGATGTTGTGACTGCAGCGGCAAACATTGCAGCTGTTAAAAGAGAGTGCAGTGATTTTTTCATCGGAATCCCCTCTGTTTCGTCTTCGTTTCAGTTCCATGCAGGCGGCGGGCCGTAGAGCGTACAGGTAGTTGTGTTTGTGGTTATTACATCTGTTGTGGTAATCTCAGTTACCGTGGTTGTGGTCTCCTCACCGGTTTGCTCCTTCACGGGCTTGCCGGTCAGTTTGGTGATCATCTTCTGCACGTCCTTTTTGTCCACAACCCCATCCTGATTCAGGTCGCCGAGCGCCTGCCGCGTTACGAGTCCGTTGCTGCCCCATGACCAGACTTCGATCTTGCCGTCATGGTTCGTATCAATTACTTCTCCAAGATCAATGCTGCCTTCGCTGTTCAGCAGCATGCGCTTGAGATCGGATAAATCACGCGCATCAATGCACTCATCTTCATTCATGTCACCGATCCAGCGGTCAACCGGCGGCGGACCGTAAAGCGGTGCCATATATTCACCGGGTGCATTGGAAAGCGCAGCCTCCTGCGCAGATGCAGAAAGCGCTGAAACCGCTGATGCAGAAAACATCGCGGCTGTCATAAGTGTTTGCAGTGTTTTTTTCATTGAGCTCCCTCTCCCTCATTTTTCGATTCAGTTCCATGCCGGCGGCGGGCCGTAGAGCACCATGTAGGTCGGGGATGTGACATCAGTTGTTGTTTCCGGCGGCGGCGGCATGGTCGGGAGCGTTGTGACCTGTGTTTCCTCTCCGTCCTCCTCCTCGGGTCTGCCGGTCAGAAGCCGGATCAGTGCCTTGACGTCTTTTTTATTGACGCTGCCGTCCTCATTGATATCAATGGTGTGATTTGAAAATCCCACGCCGTCAAGCTGATAGAGCAAAAACTGCTTAAGTATCGTCAGATCGCGCGCATCCAGACTGCCGTCGAAGTTTAGATCGCCCTTCTCGCTGAAAATCACCGGGTCCCCTGCCAGTTCCAATTCCTGTTCCGCCGTGGTCACATAGGGCATGATGTCTCCGGCAAGCGCCACTTCCTCGTTTGTTGCGGTGGTTGTTTCCTCAATCGGATACACCACCATTTCGCCCTGCGGAACCAGCGGGTCATCCGCTTCATTTGTTGTCCTCGTCAGAGCCGGCGGTCCATAGGTTGTCTGCGGCACAACCGTGATATCATTCTCTGCACTTGCAAGCTCTGCCAGAACGGTACCTCCGGCTGCCGCTGATACGGTCGCGGCAAACACTGCCGCAGTCATCAGAGAATGCATCGTTTTTTTCATCCTGATTCACTTCCTTTCCCATTGAAACTGCAATCCGAAACGCCTGCGGTGCGGCAGCGGTACATCAGCCGCACCGCGGACGGTTTCATTCCATTGTAATTACTGCCATGCAGGCGGCGGACCGTAAAGCGGGCAGATCGTTGTGACCGTTGTGGTGGTCTCCGGATAGATGGGATACCCCGTCACATCGGTCTGCTGCGGTTCCTCATCCTCGCTCTCGGGCTTGCCGGTCAGAAGGCGGATCAACGCCTTGACATCCTGCTTGTCGAACTTGCCGTCCAGATTGACATCCAGATTTTCTGCATAGCTCTGGAGATCGCCGTTTGCAAGCAGATACTGCTTGAGCAGCGAAACATCGCGCGCATCCAGACTGCCGTCCTGATTGGTGTCGCCGGGCTCGTGATAGATCGACATTACGCCGCCTGTCACCAGCTCACCATCCGGAATCGGCGCGGTTCCGTCGAGACCGACTGTTGTGCAGGTTGTAGTTGTTGTATCCTGCGGGACCGGCGCAGTGCCTGCAAGGCCGAGTGTGGTTGCAATCGGGATCACGGATGTTCCTGCGAGTGCAAGCGTCGAAGTTGCTTCTGTGGTCGTTTCAGGATAGAACGGTGCGGTGCCGTCCGGAACGAGCGTCTGCTCGGTTTCCTCGGTGGTCAGCATCATCTCCGGCGGACCGTAAACCGGCTGCGGGAGCATAGTTGTGACTTCACCGCCCAGATAATCCAGTTCCGCGCCGAACGAAACACTCTGCGCTGAGGAGAGCGTATCATTCGCACCGGCACCGAGTGCCGCTGCAAAAACCGCGGCAGTCATAATTGTTTGAACTGTTTTTTTCATGCATTGCCTCCTGTGCTTACATGCTGTCTGCTTCCGGCGCGGCTGTTCTCTGCGGCACCGGAGCCACTGTTTCAGGGATATTAAGGATGCATGCTTTGCGCTGTATGCCCGAAGCGGCCGGAACGTCTGTGCCGCAGTTATGGTGCGGATTCCGCCTTTTCCTCTGCGGGGGATGCAACAGATTCCTCTGCCTCCGGCTCAGCGTCGGCAGGCGGCGGACCGTATACATCCTGCGGCTCTTCCGTCACGGACTGCATTCCGGATTGCGTCTGCAGAGAAGAAGGGGGACCGTAAACACTTACGGGTTCTGTGCAGCCGCTCAGCGAAAGCATCCCGGCACAAAATGCAGCTTGAACCGCGCGTTTCTTCTGAATTTTCACTCAGACCGCCTCCCGTTCCTGTCAATTTGGCTATACACTTTTATTATAGCATGTTCGCCAGATATTGTCAAGAATCGAAGCCGAAATTTAAGAAATACGCAATCGGGGCTGTATTTTCTGCCTTCTAATATATCTGACCAGAAACCGCACAGAAAGGTTACACGAAAATTTGGATTTTTCTGATATTTTCGCAAATTTATTCCTCGCATATGAAAACGCCCCGAAATGACCGCTGTCACTTCGGAGCGTCGCTTGATTCTGTTCGCTCAGGACTGGGTATATGCGTCGATGCGCTCGAATCCGTCGAGCAGGATATCGCGGCGTGTGAATGCCTTTTCCGTACCGCGTGCCACACAGGTCAGCGGGTCCTTCGCCGTGCGGCAGGAGACGCCGAGCATACGGGTCAGATAAGGCTCCAGACCGCCGAGCAGCGCGCCGCCGCCCGTCAGCAGAATGCCGTTTGCGCAGATATCCCCGACAAGCTCCGGCGGTGTTTCCTCCAGCACGCGCCGGATCGTCTCGCCGATTTCGTTGATATCATCCTCAAGCGCCTCGGAAAGCTCCGCTTCGCTCAGGTCGCACTGATCCGGCAGACCGCGCGAGATATTGCGCCCCTTGACCTGCGCAATCACATCCTCAGCCGGATTATAGAGATTGCAGAGCGTTTTTTTCACCTGCTCCGCGGATTTTGCACCGAGCAGAATCTGATATTTGTTCTGCACATAGCGGATGATCGACTGATCGAATCTGTTGCCCGCGATTTTCAGCGAGCGCGCCGTCACGATGCCGTTCATCGAAACCACAGCGATATCCGTTGTGCCGCCGCCGATATCCACAACCATGTGTCCGACAGGGCGGTTGATCGAGATGCCCGCGCCGAGCAGTGCGGCGAGCGGCTCCTGAATCAGATGCACCTTGCGCGAACCGGTGCTCATCGCTGCATCAAGGATTGCACGCTTTTCCACATCCGTGATCAGGGAGGGGACGCAGATGACAATGCGCGGCTTGATGATGCGCGCACCTGCGACCACATCAATCAGCTCACGGATGAGCGCCTGCGTCAGAATATCATCCGAGATGACGCCGTCCTGCAGCGGATGCACAACCGCAATATACTTCGGCGAGCGCCCCTCCATTTTATAGGCTTCCTCTCCGACGGCGACAACACGCTCCGTGCGCTTGTTGAAGGCGATCACCGAGGGCTCGTTCAGCACAACGCCCTTGCGGCGCTTCGTGATAATGATATTCGCCGTACCGAGGTCAATTCCGATATCCATAATGAATCCTTCCCGCGGAGTATGGCTCCGCTGCGTTTTGTTTCTCCTGTGTTCTGTTTCTGTTTTTATGACTGCGCGGCATCCCGTTCGATGCAGTAGCAGATTTCGCCCTCCGGCGATTCGCCTGCACGCCTGAACCGCTCAACTGTCTCTGTCCGGTGCATAGCGGATTTTTGCAGCACGCGCCCCGATTTCGGGTTTGCCGCGCGGTGATAGGCTTCGAGCTTTGCAAAGCCCGTCTGCGCAAATGTCCACATGATGACAGCCGCAAGCGCCTCGCCTGCATAGCCGTGTCCCCAGAAATCTGCGCCGATGCAGTATTCGATCTCGGCGGTTTTGCAGTCCGCCCAGACCTTGCAGAACGCAATCATCCCGATGTTCTGCCCCGATGCGCGTTCAACGATTGCCCAGCGGTAGAAATCCGGCTGCGCATAGCCTGCAAGATACGTTTGCAGCAGACTTTGCACGGCATCCGGTGTTTCATAGGTCGGCTCGCCGTATTCATGCTGCACATCCGGATCAGATGCCCAGTTTTGCAGCATATCGGCGGCGTTCTCCGGCAGAAAGCGGCGCAGGATCAGCCGCGGCGTTTCGATTGTCTTTGTGCCGCAGTGCTTCATTCCGCGAGTCTCCATTCCATTTCGGTGAATTTCGAGTTCTTCACGCGGAATCCGATTTTTTCGTAGATGCTTTTGCCCATATCACTTGCGGAGAGCGTCACCTGATCGAGCCTGCGTTCTTTTGCCGCATCCTGAATCAGCTGCATCATGCGTGTGGCGATGCCTTTGCCGCGATATCCGGGCTCTGTGAAAACGCCGAGGACATAGCCCGTCCTGCCGTTCGGGAAGAACGGATTTGCCGGTTTCTCCTCGATCATCAATATAGCGTTTGCGATGAGCGCGCCCTCCGGTGTCTCTGCCGCTGCAACGATGCAGTCAGCCCCGAGATGCGCTGCAAAATAGTCCGGCAGCTGTGCCGCGATCGCCGAAAGCTGCTCCGCAGGCAGATCCCCGAATTCCTCATCAAAATATGCAAGCCGCAGTCTGCACAGCGCAGGGATATCCTGCTGCTCTGCCATACGAATCTGAATCTCCGTTTCTGCCGCCTCCTTCCGCGTCTGCTCATACATTATATATTATAGCACATTATAACGTAAAAAGCAACCGGAGAGAAGGAATCTTTTGTGAAACGGTTGTTATGATACAATAGATAGGTAACAGAGGGAATAGAAAAACAACTTCCAAAATGATATAATGTTAAGTACCACCAAAACACCAATATCAAAAAGGAAGTTGTTTATGAACAGTATAACACAAGATGCGCACTTTCGTCAACGGGTTTTGAAATATTCCTTCAAAAAAGGTGTCAGCGAAGCAGCGCGGCGGTATCATATAAGCCGGAAAACAATCTATGTG
>JAFWUX010000110.1 GCA_017523995.1 Oscillospiraceae bacterium
ACAGGCAAATGATAATCCGAATGAATTTATGATGCTGAATCCGCCGCCTGTTATTTTCGACGAGGTGCAGCGGGCACCAGGCTTATTCCGGTTCATCAAAATCAAATGTGATGAAAGCAAAGAACGCGGGCTTTTCTGCCTGTCGGGGTCTCAGCCGCTTGAAATGATGGAAAAGGCATCGGAATCCCTGTCCGGCAGAATCGGAATTCTGGAATTAAGCGGTCTTTCCCTCAGAGAACTGCAAAACTGTCCGTTCAGAGAGCCGTTTATCCCAACGATGGAATATCTGGCAAGCAGGAATCAGTCAGCCGTTCCGGTCGCAAACATCTGGGAGATGATTCATCGCGGCGGATATCCGGAATTGCAGAACAAAGATGTTGACTGGTCGCTTTTCTTCGGCAGCTATATCAGAACATATCTGGAACGAGATGTCAGAAAGCTGACTGCCGTACAGGATCTGAACGATTTTCGCAGATTTATGGTTGCAGTTGCCGCGAGAACAGGGCAGATGCTCAATTACACCAATATTGCAGATGAAATCGGCAAGGATGCTATGACCGTGAAGCACTGGATGTCCATTCTGGAAGCGACGGGTATTATTTATATTCTGGAGCCCTACACGGCTTCGGCTTTGAAGCGGGCAATCAAAACGCCCAAAATCTATTTCAGAGATACCGGACTTGCTGCATATTTAACCAGATGGCTGACGCCGGATGCTCTGGCTTGCGGTGCAATGAGCGGACAAATGTTTGAGACCTATGTGATTACCGAGATTCTGAAATCCTATTCCAACCGCGGACTGGACTACCGGTATTTTGTGTCCTATTATCGCGGCAAAGATAAAAAGAGGACAAAAAAAGACGGCATGGAGATTGCCGTCGAAAGCGAAATTGATTTCATCATTGAAGAGAACGGCGTTCTGTATCCGATTGAGATCAAACAGGCATCCAATGTCACTGCCGACATGACAAGTGCCTTTACGGTTCTTGACAAAATCCCTGACAAGAAGCGCGGAACCGGTGCGGTGGTATGTATGTGCCCGCAGCCAGGTGTCCTGAGAGAGAATATCCTTGCGATACCGGTTTGGTATCTGTGAACTGAATATGCCAAGCAACCCGCCGCCTGACTTTCAATCAGACGGCGGGTTCACTATATTCACTTCCCGATGTATCTATCCGCAGCGGATCCTACGCTCATGCAGAACACCATATCCTGTGTCATTGGTTTCAGTGAGGGGGTATCCGGCATCATATTGCATTTCAATCAAAATTCGTACTCCAAAACAGATCATCTGCATTGATTTTCGCTGCTCGATGTGATATAATAGAGATACTACAGTATTCCAAACGCAGCCGGATTGGAGGCATCGCCATGATTGACCTGAACCACCTCGAAAAGTATACAGAGAATAACCGCATTGAGGCAAAGAAAGCACTCGGCGGTCTGCCGCACAGCATCTGGGAAACATACTCCGCATTTGCCAATACCCTCGGCGGTATCATTTTGCTGGGTGTCGAGGAATACAAGGATAAAACACTGCACACGGTCAATCTGCCGGATCCGGAAGATCTGGTCAAGCAGTTCTGGGATACACTCAACAATCCGAACAAGGCAAGCGTGAATCTGCTCACAAGTAAACACGTCCGTATCGAAGAAGTCAACGGCGACCGTATCATTGTGATCGAAGTTCCCCGCGCGCAACGGTACTACAAGCCCGTGTTTGTGGACGGAAATCCTGTTTCCGGCACCTATCGGCGCAACGGAGAGGGCGATTATCACTGCACCGAAGAGGAAATGCGCGCGATGTACCGTGACGCAAGCATCAAAACACAGGATATGACCGTGCTTGAGAACATGGACAGTTCCGTTTTCTGTGAAGAGAGCATCCGCAGCTACCGGCAGCGCATGAAGCTCTCTCGCCCGAATCATGTCTGGGAGAATCTGGACGATGACGAATTCCTGCTGAAGCTCGGCGCGACCGGGATTGGCGAGGACGGCAAGGTACATCCGACCTCTGCCGGTCTGCTGATGTTCGGATATGAATATGAGATCCTGCGCGAATATCCGAATTATTTTCTCGATTACCGCGAGGAATATGACGATGTTCACCGTTGGACAGACCGCTTTATCTCGTCCTCCGGCGACTGGTCCGGCAATGTATTCGACTTCTATTTTCATGTTTACAACAAATTGCAGCTTGATCTGAAAGTCCCGTTTGAGATGCAGGGGGGCTTTCGTGTGGATGATACGCCGGTGCATAAGGCGATTCGTGAAGCGCTGGCAAACTGCCTTGTCAATGCGGATTACTATGGACGCAGAGGGCTTGTGATTATCAAAAAGCGTGACCTGATCACAATGTCAAACCCCGGTGATTTCCGCTTGGAGCTCGCAGAAGCACAATCCGGCGGAATGTCCGATCCGCGAAACGGCATCATGATGAAAATGTTTAATCTCATTGATATCGGCGAAAGAGCCGGCAGCGGTATTCCGAGCATCTGGTATACATGGAAACAGCAGGGCTGGGATACACCTACGATTGCACAGTCATTCAACCCGAACCGCATTGTGTTATCGTTACCGCTGATAAAAAGCGCTGATAAAAAAGTGCTGATAAAAGGTGCTGATAAAAAACTGCCGATCAAGACCGCCGCAAAAAAAGATATGATCATCGCCTATTTGACAGACAACGGTACCGCAACCGGCGCTGAACTCTGCGAACTGCTCGATTTGAAACCGACGCGCGTCAGAACGATTCTGCGTGAAATGATCGCGGAAGGTATCGTCATGGCACAGGGCGGCAACCGGAACCGCACCTACAAGCTGAAAGTATAATAACGCAAACCGCCGCCTGACGACCTATCAGACGGCGGTTTCTCTGTATTCACTTCCCGATGTACCGCTCCGCAGCTGATTCCACACTCATGCAGAACGCCATATCCTGTGTCAATGTTATCAGCGAGGGGTCGCCCTCCCGGATTCTCATTGTCCGCCTGATCTCTTTGGGTATGACGACTCTGCCTAGATCGTCGATCCTTCTCACAATACCGGTTGCTTTCATCTTGTGCCTCCTTTTGTGTTTCGCTATTTTGGGATTGTTTCGCTTTTTCAAAGCTAACGGTATTGTTTGCCGCGGGCGGGAATTTATGCATGAAGAAGATTTTGGCTGTTTGCATTGTCTATCAGCAAAGTACACAAATCTGCGTCAGATATTTTTCCGCAGCAGACTGTTCCGGATTTCAATGAATTTGCGAATCCTCAAATAGAAAAGCTGAATGACAAGCGGATGATCTCATATTGATGATTCTTGCTTTTTGCCGTTCGATATGCTATAATAAAACTGCCTGCGAAATGGCTCCGCAGGCAGTCCGTTTTTACTGAAATTCATAGCTTTCGATCGTCCAGTTGATTCCGTCAAACACAAAATGTGCAACACCGCGTCCGTCGATCTGGTTGGCATCTTTGGTTGTTGCCGTAAAAGAGGTATCTGTCTGATCGGTGATCGTGACGCCGCTGCCGGTCTCAAAGCTCTGATAACCGTGTGCATTGGAAGTCAGAATATAGCTCGAACCGTCCGGCTCGCTGATACGGAAGCTCTCATCCAGAATACCCTTCCAGCGTGTATATTCCGCACCGGTTACCGTTTCCTCCAGCAATCTCTCAAAGGCAGCCTTGCCGAGACTGTTGATCGCAAAGCGTTCATCTGTCACCCATGCATAGGTCTGACCGTCAACGGTCATGGTTTCATTTGCATTGGTCGCAAGATCCACGGCACCGCCGGACAGGCTCTTCATCAGGAATGTCAGATTGTTCATCTTTTCGGCAGCAACATCCTCAAGCGTGATGCGGACAAACTGCATCCCGCCGTCCTGACCGGAGCTGATCTGACTGACCGGCTGCTTGTCGCATGCAAACGAGATCCATGCGGTATTGTCAGTATCGCAGATCGAATACCAGTAGCTCTCGGAGCCGTCCGGATGATCCTCTGTGTCGATGCGCACCTTGCCGGAGCGTGTTCCGCCGCCTGCATACCGCATGATCGCTGTGCCGTCTTTCCGGACGGTCAGCGAATTGGTCCGTGTGCCGAAGGTTCCGGGCATTGCCCATTCGCCGACGAGATCGTCCGCGGAATAGGGACACGCTGTTTTCGCTGCATCGGTCGTCTCTGCTGCTGCGGTCTGTGCCGCAGTTGTTTGTGCGGGATCTGTCTGTGCCGCAGCGGAGACTTCGGTTTGTGCAGCGGCAGCAGAGGTTTCAGTGACGGCAGCTGTGGTTTCCGCAGCTGTCATTTCGGTTGTAACGGATGTCGTCGTATCGCCTGAAAGATTCACATTGATATTCACCGGATCCGAACCGCAGGCGATCAGGCAGAGGCTCATCAGAGCGGCAGTCATTGTAATCATTTGCTTTTTCATCGTATTCATTCTCCTTTGTGATTCGTTCAACTTCTGTTGACAATCATATGATATCATATTTATGATGCGGCGTGTGCAGGATTACAAATTTGTAATCAGGTTATTTTCGGAGTATCTGTTCAATCAGATTTTGTTCTGCATCTGATATCCCGTTTGATGCAGCCGGCAGCGTAAAGGTGAATGCAGTACCCTTGCCCTGTTCACTTTCAACACTGATTGTGCCGCCGTGCGATTCTACGATAAATTTGCAGATAAACAGCCCGAGCCCCGTGCCGGTTTCGGCGTGCTTGCCTTTATAGTACCGCTCCCAGATGTGGGGCAGATCCTCCGGCGAAATGCCGCAGCCGGTATCTTTGACCGTAACCGTTACGGTTTCATCGTCCGCTTCTGCCTTGATGAGCACCGTTCCGTCTTTGGTATGCTTCAGCGCATTGGAGATCAGATTGACAAACACGCGCTGCAATCGGGTGCTGTCCGCATTGACCTTCGGCAGGTCGATCGGAATACGCAGGATCAGGCGGTTGTTGTTCTTGTTCAGCACCGCAAAATAGGTCTCGACCGTTTTGCGCACAAGGCTGTCCAGATCACAGGGGGCTTTTTCCAGTACCATTCTGCCCTCCTCAATGCGCGTTGCATCGAGGATCTGCGTCACCATGAGTGCCATGCGGTTTGCTTCCGAGGAAATGCGCCGCAGCTTATTCTGAACGGTTGTCCGGTCGCCGCCGTTCATGAGGTCGAGTTCTGCATCCTGCGCATAGCCGGACATGGCGGCAAGCGGCGTTTTCAGCTCATGCGATGCATCCGAAAGAAATGTTGTTTTCATTTCATTGACCTGCACCAGCATGTCATGCTCGGAAACGACCGGATCTGCGATTTTTTTGGAGAGCGCAGCAGAGATCAGGAGAAACACTGCAAATACGCAGAGAACCGATGCGATCATCAGCGATACATACTTCCGGAACATGCTGTCCAGACTGTTCAGCAGCGCATCGGTCTGCTCGTCTGCACATTCTCTGATCGGCTCAATCCAGCTGTTGACATTCTGCATGAGTACACCAAAACAGAGGTTTTCTCCCGTATAGTTGCAGAGATTATCCCATGCGATCACATAGCCTGCGCCGTCTTTTGCATAGGAACCGCGCTGCTGCTCCATGCAGGCATCCAGCCACCCGAAAAAATCAGTCTGGCTGCCGTAGTATCCCGGTAATTCTGCTGCTTTCTGATCGAACACGGCGATCGCATCCTGCATGATGAGGTCTGCATTGTCAGCCGTACCAAGCTCATAGCAGCACAGCGCTTCGCGGTCATACAGAAAGAACACATCGGCATTGCTGAAATAATTGACCGCCTGATACTGCAAATTTTCGCGGCGGTCTTCCGCACTTATACCGTCCTGATACAGCAGAAGCGACATTTCCCTGCCAAAGTCGCGCAGATATTGCTGCTGCGAAGACAAAAACTGCTGATAGTACGCATCGGAAACAAGCGAAACGGTCTGCCCGGCAAGTTCGCCGGAATACAGATTGACATTCACCGATGCCTGCTGATAGATCATATTGAAAATAGCTGTGCAGATGCCCAGCACGGCAATCAGGCACGAGATCAGGGCAATCAAAAGCGTGCGCCGCAGCGAACGGCTTTTGGATGTATGTTTTCCCACGGGGTTCACTCCTTTCACGGACTGTGAATCTTATTATACCATGTAAGCGAAGCGTTTATGGTATAATCGCCCGATATGCAGGGAGCAGATCTCTGATCTGCGGATCTGCAAGGGCACAAAAATAAATTATAATGAATGCGTTTGCATTCATTATACCATATTTTTACCGAAAATCAAACAGGATTACGATTTTGTAATCGCGGAGGTTGCTATGGCACATATTTTGCTTGTAGAGGATGATTCCGATATCATGCGGATCAATCAGAACTTTCTGGAAAAAGAGGGCTATGATGTACACTGTGCGGATTCCGTGCAGCAGGCGGCATTTCTGCTGGAGGAATGCGCGCCGGATCTGGTGCTGCTCGATGTGATGCTGCCGGACGGCGACGGCATGGATTTCTGCGGGATCCTGCGGCAGAAAACGCAGGCACCGGTCATCTTCCTGACTGCGCGTGACGAAAATGACGATGTGATCAAGGGGTTTCGCAGCGGCGGCGATGACTATATCACGAAGCCTTATGATCTGAATGTGCTGAAAGCGCGCATCGAGGCGCAGCTCCGCCGCAATGCCAGACCGGAAGCGCAGCATCCGCGCATAGAGCTTCCGGATCTGACGATCGACCTGTTTTCCGGAACCGCAGAACTGGACGGCAATGCATGCTCCCTGCCGCAAAGAGAATTGCAGATTCTCTATCTGCTTGCATCCCGCATCGGCTCGCGCATCAGCTACCATGAAATTTACGAAAAAATCTATGGCTGTGATGTCGAGGACAGTAAAAACACGATCCGTGTCAACATATCACGCCTGAAAAAGCATCTTGCAATGGATGATATGAGCACCTATGAGATCGCCTCGACCGCAGACGGTGAATATGTCCTGCGCAGAGTGATTTTCTGACGCAATTACAATTCTGTAATTATGCACCGGAACACAGCATAATCTGCTATACTAAACGTATCAGAACAGCATATCATGCGAAAAAGGAGCAGAAAACATGAAAATGCAATGGATCATGCCGGTTCTTCTCGGTACAGCGTTCTGCCTGACCGGATGCGGCAAAGGAAATGAGATCACCATTCAGCGGGACACGGCTCCGGTCGTGCCGATTGAAACAGCAGTATCCGGAACATCGGGCAGCAGTACGGAAACAAATACCGGCTCAAAAAAAGAAACCATTACCACAGTCCGGCAAACAACAATCTCCAAAACCGAAACCGCAGTTTTGGGTACAACGCAGCACACGGCGGATGCAGCCGAAAACACAGCACCGCAGAACAACGGCAGCAGTTCCGGCAAAGCTGCCGCTGCGAATATGCTGTACGGAAAATGGGAGACCGTTTCCTTCTCGAAGGATTCCGGCGGGCGTGTTTCATATGATCTCGCCGATCCGGCACACAGAAGCTATTATGTCGGGCTGGAGCTGAATGAAGGCGGGCAATCAACGCTGACAGTCGGAACAGAGGATCATTCCGCATCGACTTCCATGCAGGGCAACCTTCTGACGGTTTGCACGGTCGATCCGAACGATCCGGTTGACATGGTATTTTCGGTCAGCGAGGACAGAACCCAAATGACCGCCGAGCTGATGAACGGCAGGATCATTGCAACTTTGAAACGCATCAGCCATGACTTTTCGATCAAAGACTTTCTGAACGCGAAACCGGTGCAGGATGCCTCTGTACTGATCGGGGAATGGGTTTATGTGAATCCGGATTCTACACCTGGTTCCGTAATTGAGGTTCAGGCAGACGGCTCATTTTTTGAAACACTTGTCGAAAACAATCTGATCACAGCCGGAACCGTCAAAGCAGAAAACGGCGGATATGCCTTCTATGACAGCGAGAATCATTTGTATCTGCGGTTTACACCCGATCCTCTGACACCGAACACCTATCTGGATGACAAGTCCCAAGGCGGCAGACTCGTCAGCATTGCGGAATACGAACAGCCGAATGACTGGGGCTATTATGATCCTGTGATTTACCCTGCAACCAGCATCAGCGTCGCAGGACTGAACGGAATATGGAAGAATGCAGACGGCAGCGGTGAATCCTTTGAGATCTATGACGGCAGAAGCATTTATCACGGCAGATTTGCGCTGACCGATGCGGACGGCAAAGAAGAACGCGGTGATGTCCGGCTGCAATACCGGTATAATCAGGACGGAAAAAAGGAATTCTGCTTTACATTCTACGGAGACAACGGAACCATATATTATACGCTGGATGCTTCCGGCTCGATTCCGATGAATGATCTGTTCGGCGATCAGTCCGGCGAGCTGCATTTTATCAGGCAGGAATAACAACATGAAAACAGACAGTCTGAACGGCTGTCTGTTTTTTTGCTGATACGGGCAAATAAGCATGTTCCAAGGCTGAAAGGACACCTGCAATTACAAATTTGTAATTCTGCACACAAACGCTTTATCATTTGCTATAATGGCATTGTCAGCAGGAGAGCTGATGAAACCAAATGATCGAATACTGTTAAATGTAAAGGAGAATG
>JAFWUX010000111.1 GCA_017523995.1 Oscillospiraceae bacterium
AAAGATCGAAGGTCCGGAGAAGCTCGTCAAGATGGTTGAAGGCATCATGAACCCGGTCGGCAAGATGCTCGGCGACACACTGCCGGTTTCCGCATTCGCAGATCACGTTGACGGCACCTTCGAGCAGGGCGCATCCGCTTATGAGAAGCGCGGCGTTGCTGTTATGGTTCCGGAGTGGAATGCTGATACCTGCGCAAAGTGCAACCGCTGCGCATTCGTCTGCCCGCATGCTACCATTCGTCCGTTCGCTCTGACCGACGAGGAAGTCGCTGCTGCACCGGAGAACATCAAGATCGCTCCGAAGCCGATCGTCAAGACCGAGTACAAGTACACCCTCGCAGTTTCCGCTATGGACTGCATGGGCTGCGGCGTCTGCATCGGCGTCTGCCCGACCAAGTCCCTGAAGATGGTCGCAAGAGAATCTCAGGAACCGCAGCAGGCAGTGTTCGATTACTGTGTTGCAAAGGTCTCCGAGAAGGAAGACGTTGCAACCGACGCAACTGTGATCTCCAGCCAGTACAAGAAGCCGCTGCTTGAGTTCTCCGGCTCCTGCGCAGGCTGCGCTGAGACCTCTTATGCACGTCTCATCACCCAGCTCTTCGGCTCCAGAATGTACGTTTCCAACGCAACAGGCTGCTCCTCCATCTGGGGCGGTCCGGCAGCTACCTCGCCGTACACCGTTGATGCAAACGGTCACGGTCCGGCATGGGCAAACTCCCTGTTCGAGGATAACGCTGAGCACGGTCTCGGCCTGTATCTCGGTCAGAAGGCAATCCGCGACAGACTCATCGAGGAAGTCAAGGAAGTTGCTGCAAACGAGAACGCTTCTGATGCACTGAAGAATGCTGCTGCTGCATATCTCGATACCGTCAACGACGGCAAGCTCAACATCGCTGCTACGGATGCACTCGTTGCAGAGCTCGAGAAGATCGCTGACAAGTGCGAGAAGAGCGCAGATATCATTGCAAACAAGAACTACCTCTCCAAGAAGTCCGTCTGGATCTTCGGCGGCGACGGCTGGGCATATGATATCGGCTTCGGCGGTCTGGATCACGTTCTGGCAACCGGCGAGGATGTCAACGTCATGGTCTTCGATACCGAGGTTTACTCCAACACCGGCGGTCAGGCTTCCAAGTCCTCCAACATCGGTCAGGTCGCACAGTTCGCTGCTGCAGGTAAGGCAATCGCAAAGAAGCGCCTTGCTGATATCGCAATGAGCTACGGCTACATCTATGTTGCACAGATCGCAATGGGCGCTGACATGAGCCAGACCCTCAAGGCAATCAAAGAGGCTGAGTCTTATCCGGGCCCGTCCCTCATCATCGGCTATGCACCGTGCGAGATGCACTCCATCAAGGGCGGCATGACCAACTGCCAGGCTGAGATGGAAAAGGCTGTCAAGTGCGGCTACTGGAACAACTTCCGTTATGATCCGAGACTGGCTGCTAAGGGTCAGAACCCGTTCCAGCTCGATTCCAAGGCTCCGACCGAGTCTTATCAGGACTTCATCATGGGCGAGGCTCGTTACAGCGCACTGACCCGTTCCTTCCCGGAGCGTGCGAAGGAGCTGTTCGAGAAGGCAGAAAAGACTGCTGAGGATCGTTACGCATACCTCACCAAGCTCGCTGAGAAGTAATCCATTCTGTAATTATCTTGCAGAAAACATACCGCCTGTGTACACCGCGTACACAGGCGGTTTTTGTTGTATATCGCAATTCTGATGCAAAATATTTGAGAGACTGTGAACAAAAACAAGAGTATATTGTCAGAGGGTAAATTTTATATTTCAAAAATATGAACAGGATTGACTTTTGAATTGCACTGTGCTATAATATCCTCAAGATGCGCAAAAGCCGCATTTGTATGGCAGTTGTTGAGACAGGAGGTTTACAATGAGACACAACATGAATCAAACAATCAAAAGAGCGCTCGCCGCGATCGCAGGCGCAGTGACGGCAGTTTTCGCAGCCGGTGTGCTGCCGGTTTCCGCCGAAATCCGCACGCTGACTCCGGAGCAGGCGCCGGATACCGCAGCAATGACGCTGCTCGGAGAATCGGCGCTGAAGGACGGCATGTTTCCGGATATCGAGGTGCCGTTTGTGGATCCGGCCGCCTATGACACATTCTATGTGACGGCGAATGCATCCTGCGCCGCGGATCTGATCCAGATCACCGTTTTGCAGGAGGGCTATTCCGCACAGCTGGAGGATTACTTTGAGATCTCCAGCGCGAAGGCATCGGCACTGATCGCACTGGGCGATGCAGCGTATCAGTTCAAGCCGGAGCCGCTGCCCGGAGAGCTCGAGTTCGTATTCCAGCGGCTGAAGGTCTCCGCATCGGTAATGGAGCCGCAGACGCAGACGCACGCAGATCAGAAGCTCCGGAGATCAGAGAATCCTGAGCTGACCATTCGGCTTTACGGCACGAAAGAGGAACAGGCTCCGGTGCAGACCGAGGAATCCACGGTGCTCTCGCAGGCATGCTTTGCCATGAAATCGATGCCGGATCTTTCGATGGTCACGCACGGCGATTTCCGCTATACCGCGCTCAGCGTGGATGCCGGCAAGGAATTTGATCCGGCGGACATGAAACTGTGGCTGGAAACAAGAAGCACCGCCTTCACGCCCGAAACCAGAGAGCCGGTGTCCGGTGGACCGACACAGATCACGCTCCGCAGCGATTCGTCGCAGGCTGTCAAGCCGGTTGAAGCGCAATGGCAGGACGGCGCCTTCCGGACAATGCTGGATGTCGGCAAAGAATCGTGCATCCCGCAATATGCCAAGCTGCTGCTGCGCGTTGCCGACGATTCGGCTGTCCCGGCGGGCAATGCCATGTTCCGGATGCGGCTGAACGGCTGCGCAATTGTGGACGATGCCTATGACTGCTTCCGGATTTCTGTCAAAAGCCAGTCGCAGGGCGATGTGCGCGTGAAATATGCGGTGCTGAATCCCGCGGATGCTGCACAGGCGATCATCGCGGAAGATACTTGCCAAATCCCGTTTGACAATCAGGCGGCGCAGATCAGACTGAACGCGCCGGAAGGCTCGATTATCGTGATCGAATCCGTGGAAACGGTCACCAATGCAGATGACAAGTCGACTGCCGCTGTGCCGTTCTCCGGCGAGGTGCAGATCGAGGGTGTCAAAATGCTGACCGGCAGCAAGGACGCCGTTCCGCTCATGGGCGATGTGAACAATGACGCCAAGGTGGATGTTTCCGATGCGGTGCTGCTTGCGCGGTACATCGCGGAGGATCACGAGGCTGTCATGGATGAAGCGGGCAAGATCAATTCCGACTGCGATCACAGCGGCAAGCCCGATTCCGCGGATGTCATTCTGATTCTCAGATACATCGCGCATCTGATTCCGTCTCTTGACTAAAACAAAACCGCTGAAATGAAGCTGTTACGCTCATTTCAGCGGTTTCTCTTTATTTGCCTGTCATTGTGCGGTGATGCTGTTTCTGTACCGGCACCAGTTATAGGCGGCGGCAGCAGCAAGCAACGGAATCACCGGCGTTGTAATCAGGGTTGTCCAGCCGTTCACAGCATTAAACATGGAAAGCGTCCCAAGCTCTGCTGCTGAGTAAAGGCTCCTGATCATGAGATTCTGAAACATGCTCAGGAGCATGGAAATCAACCGCATTACAACAGTCGATGCCAGAATCAGGATCGCCAGAGTGGGCGCAAATGCCGTCGGCTGCTTGCTTTGCTGCATCAGCAGATAATAGAAAACAGCAACCAGAATCATGCACAGCACCGGATGGATAAACACCAGCGGATGCCGCACAATGTCAGATCTGTCCAGATACTCAGCCGGAGCGACCTGCATAGCCAGAAACGGCTCCGGAATCAGCCGCATGGTGAAATTCATCAGCGTCCAGAACGCCTGCAGCGCAAGCGCAACGGTCGCCATCACGCGGATCGGTTTTGCATTGTCATTCATGGAATCGTCCTTTGTCAAAGGGTGACGCTCAGCCCTCAACAGCAGCCTGAACGATAACGTTGAAATCAGCAGCCTTCAGGGAAGCGCCGCCGATCAGACCGCCGTCGATGTTCGGCTTTGCGAGCAGCTCAGCGGCGTTCTTTGCGTTCATGGAGCCGCCGTACTGGATCGTGACAGCGTCAGCAGCAGCCCTGTTGTAGAGCTTTGCGAGAGTTGCGCGGATAAAGCCGCAGACCTCCTCAGCCTGCTCCGGTGTTGCGGTCAGACCGGTGCCGATTGCCCAGACCGGCTCATATGCGATGACAACGTTCTTGAGCTCCTCCTCGGTGACATCCCACAGATCCAGCTTGATCTGCTTGCCGACAACCTCCTCGGTGATGCCGCACTCGCGCTCCCACTTCAGCTCACCGACGCAGACGATCGGCTTGAGGCCTGCTGCGAGGGCTGCCTTGGTGCGCTTGTTGACAGTCTCATCGGTCTCGCCGAAGTACTGACGGCGCTCGGAGTGGCCGATGACAACGTACTCGACGCCCAGCTCGGTCAGCATATCAGCGGAGATTTCGCCGGTGAATGCGCCGGACTTCTCAAAGTGAACGTTCTCAGCACCGACCTTGACATTGGAACCTGCGGTCACGTTGACAGCGGTCTCAAGGTTGGTGAACGGTACGCAGGCGATGACCTCGATCTTGCCCTCTGCATTTGCGACGAGCGGCTTGATCTCCTCCAGAAGTGCCTTTGCCTCCGGACGGGTCTTGTTCATCTTCCAGTTACCTGCGATGATTGCTTTTCTCAGATTCTTGTTCATGATAATAAACTCCTTTTCAAATCAATATATCTTCCGGACGGACCGGATGATTTACGTGTGGGAATGCGGTATCGCTCCGCGATGATTGAGAATGGGCTCTGCCCAAACCCGCCAGAGGGATATTATCCCTCTGGACTCCCGTTATAATCCCTGTGTATTCGTTATTGTGGGGATTCCGTCGGGATATATTATAATTCCGCCGGACCTTCCGACACGGACTGCGCGGACTGTTCCGGCAGATGCCGCTCAGCACGCTGCATCGGTTTGATCCCGAGCCGTGCGGCGGCGTAATTCTTTGCTTCTTCAATCAGGCGGCGCAGATTTTGCTTTGTGCCTGCCGTCACCGGAGCGGAAAGCGCCGGGACTGCATCCAGCAAGCCCTGCTCCATGCTGCGCGCGGTATCATTCTGCCCTGCGGCGTAGGCTCTTTGCAGATCGAGAATGCCGCTGTAGACAGAGGATTCCGGCAGCTTCGCGGTCAGTGCGATCGCTTTGCTGCGGTAATATTCAGCACGCTCCGGCTGCTGCAAAAGCTCGCAGAATACCGCCGCGAGACTGTAAAATTCCGGCACGTCGGCTGCAAAGGGCGCAGCATTCGCCGGATTCAGCGTAAAGACCGCCTCCAGCATTGCCTGATGCTCCTGAAACAGATAGGACGCCTTGTCAAACTTTCCGCGCATCAAAAGCGACTTGCATTTCGCGGTCATGAGCGCGGCAAAATCCCGTTCGGAAAGCGCCTGTGTCGGGATTGCGGCGAACTGTTCATCCGCCTCGCTGTATCTGCCTGCCATGACCAGTATGAATGCGCGCAGCACCTTCTCATGATCGGACGAAGCAGATTGCAGAAGATCCGCAATCTCCGTGCAGTAGCCGTTCCGTGCGAAGATTTCTTCCATTTGCTGTTGATTTCTGCTGCTTCCGGCGCCCGTCACCAGCCCGTGAATGAGCAGAATGACCGCGTCGATCACCAGACCTGCAAGCAGGTGGATCGGCATATCGACAAAGAGCAGTTCCGGAAGTGTACTGCCCATATTTGCAGTGCAGCACCAGATCACCGCCGCGATCAGCACGCCGCCGAGCGCCTTCTGCAAAGCAGGCGGCTGTCTGCGCGGATCGAAGTCAGCGAATTTCATCGGCATGCTCCTTTCATTACAGCAACAGGACAATCAGCAGAAAGCACAGCAGCGCCGCGCACGCAGTCACAAGGACGGCTGCGGCTGCCGGTTTGCTCCAGCGCACCTTCGGCGACCAGAGCTTCTGCGGATCCTCGCGGCTGACATAAAAGGACATCGTCTGCGCATCCTTTGTGCCGCGGACGGTCTGGCGGTACGCTTTGCCGTCTACGGTATAGACTGCGCTGTGTGCGTCGGCGGCAGGCGGCGCAATGTTCGCGTGCGTCTGCTGCGCGTAGATTTCCGCCATGCGGTTCATCGCCTGCACCTGCAGATCCTCGGCATCGGAGAGCGGTTTCAGCTCCGCCGTGACCTTGATCCACTTTTTGGAAAGCGGTCTGCCGATGAGCCTTCCGACCGCACAGACTACGAGTGTGATCCATACGGTCAGAAAGAGCAGCGCGAGAATGCAGCCCCAGATCATTCTGCCCGTCATGTCGGCAGTTTCCGCTCTGTGCGCAGGCTTTCTGTCCGCAGATTGGTATGTGCGGCAAAGATTTTCGCCTGCTCCAGCGCGCGCCGCATCTCATCCTTCTGCGATTGCAGGAACGGCGGCTGCATCTGCTCGGTCAGCATGAAAAGCTGCTGCGAGAGATCATATGCCTCCTGCGTTCTGCCGAGCGCATAGAGCCCGTTGAGGTCCATCAGACCGGTATAGAACTGCGATTCGCCCGGTGTGCGCTTGCTGAGCTGAAACGCCGCGCGGCTGCGGTAATCCGCTGCCTGCTCTGTGCGGTTTGTCAGCAGCGCATAGGCTGCTGCAAGCATGTAATAATCGAAGGCATCGTCGCTGTATACCCGATAATCATTCGTCAGCTCCGGCTGCAGCCCGTAGGTGAAATCCAGATCTTCACTGTGCTGCTCAAACAGACGCTGTGCCTTTTCCATGCGGTTTGTCATAATGAAAAGCCGGATCTTCGCCGTATGAATCATCGCGAGATCGCGTGAATCCAGCTGCATCTCGTTGATGTTCTTCATATGCTTTTCCGCCTCTGCATAGTTCTCGGACATTGTGAGAATGAAAAAGCGCAGTGCATTGTCCCGCTCTGTGGGTGCCGGAACAATTGCGTTCAGCGTATCCGCCATCTCCTGACAGAATCCGCGCTGTGCAAACAGATCATCCAGCTTGAGATATGCATGCTTGTGGATGATCTTTGTATACAGCTTCCACGCATAGATCAGAACCAGCGCCGCACCTGCCGAAATCAGGAAATAGAAAATCAGCATCATCAGGAAGTAGCCGAAGGAGCGCCCGAGCAGCGACAGACTGAGCACCACGCCGACAAACATTACAAAGCTGAATGTGACAAGCGCGATAATCCGGACAAACTTCGGGGTATCCCCGAGGATATGGCGAAACATCGCTTTCATATTACGTTTCCTCCTGCCGTTTCTCAGGCGTCAGGTTTTGTGCCCTGCCGAGCAGCGCTAAGAAGTGATCCTTCTGCCACTGCTTGGGCAGCAGCGGATCCTGCAGGATCGCCTGATAGGTCTGCTCCTCCTGCGCTTCAGCGCGGTCGGTGAAGCCGAGTGCATAGAGCCGCATGGTCTTTGCAATTTCAACCGTTACAGGCGACATGCTTTTCCTGGTGCTGATGATGCGCTCGGATGTGCTGATGTAATGCTCAGAGCCGTCAAAATCGCCCTGAATTGCAAGGATCACACCGGCGTTCAGTCCGTAGACCGCGCCGTAAAGCGGATTGCCCTGCGAATAGATATCCATGAATTTGCGGCAGCTCCCGAGAAACGCCGCTGCTTCATCATAATGACCGGTTGTCAGCAGCATATCCAGCCGCGCATTGTTGAGCTGAAAGTTCTGATCGTCATTCAGACCGACGGTCGGGATTGAATCGAGCAGTGCCTTTGCCTCATCATAGCGGTTCAGATAGCTCAGCACATCGACTCTGCGCAGCTTCTCCGAGCGGGTCGGGGTGGGGTAGATTTCGCTGTGCTTCTGCAGCCACGCATCGCCGTAGCCCTGCTCCGCGAGGATCGCATCCAGCGGCTCCTCCTTTTTCATCGAGGCGGAAACCATCAGATAGAGCAGAATCCAAAGCACCAGCCAGATGCCGAATGCAATGCAGAGCGGCACATAGAACGGCTTGCCGGTCAGCCCGAGGAACCCGAGAACACCGCCGATGCCGAGCGCAGCGATAAACGAAATCAGCAGCGGCTTTTTTACTGCGTTCAAAAACATTTTCAAATATTTCATCATATGTCTCCGTGAATTGTCAGACGACGCGATATAATTTCAGGCGGATAGTGTGTGCTATCCGCCCGAAATCGCGTGATTCAGAACGATTACTTTTCAGCGATCGCTGCGACGCCCGGCAGAACCTTGCCCTCGAGATACTCAAGGGATGCGCCGCCGCCGGTGGAGATGTGGCTCATCTTATCTGCAAAGCCGAGCTGGATTGCTGCGGTTGCAGAGTCGCCGCCGCCGATGATCGTGGTTGCGTCAGCAGCAGCCAGTGCCTCGCAGACAGCAACAGTACCCTTCTTCAGAGTCGGGTTCTCAAAGACGCCCATCGGGCCGTTCCAGACAACGGTCTTTGCGGACTTTGCAGCCTCTGCGAACAGAGCAGCAGTCTTCGGGCCGATATCGAGGCCCATCTTGTCAGCCGGAATCTTGCCTGCCTCGACGAATTCAACGTCGATCGGTGCGTCGATCGGATCCGGGAATGCAGCTGCGATTGCAGTGTCAACCGGCAGAAGGATCTTCTTGCCGAGCTTTTCAGCCTTTGCAAGCATCTCCTTGCAGTAATCAAGCTTCTCATCATCCACGAGGGACATGCCGATTTCGCCGCCCTGTGCCTTGATGAAGGTATATGCCATGCCGCCGCCGATGATCAGCGTATCGCACTTCTCGAGCAGGTTGGAGATAACGTTCAGCTTGTCAGCAACCTTTGCACCGCCGAGGATTGCAACGAACGGACGCTGCGGATCCTCAACAGCATTGCCGAGATACTGGATCTCCTTCTGCATCAGATAACCGACTGCATGAGGACCCTTCACAAACTTTGTCACGCCCACGTTGGAGCAATGGGCACGATGAGCCGTACCGAAAGCGTCATTTACGAATACATCGGCGATTGAAGCCAGATCTTCGCTGAAGGAATCAATATTCTTGGTTTCTTCCGCGCGGAAGCGGGTGTTCTCAAGAAGGATCACGTCGCCGTCCTTCATGGCG
>JAFWUX010000112.1 GCA_017523995.1 Oscillospiraceae bacterium
CGCGAGACCTACGCCCCTAGGGGAGAGAGGATCACGGAAGGGAGAGCGCGAGAGGGAAACCCTAAGGAGAGAGGGGAATGCGAGCGAAGCGAGTTTCCTCTCTCGCCTTGGGGTGTCTCTCTCGCATTCGCGCCCCGCGCCCAGTAAAATCAAACCTTTGGACAAAGGATACAGAACAATAAACCCAAAATCAGCTTTAGCAAACATAAAAGCCGCCAAATCAACGCATTAACGCTGATTCAGCGGCTTCATTCTATCCACACATAAACATGGGGTCTGGGGATAAATCCCCAGCGAGGGGTTTGGGGGCGAGCAGCCCCCATTATCAATCATCGCGAAGCGATACCTTTTTTTCATGCCTCTTTCTTCTTGCTGTAAAGCAGAATCTTTCTTGCAAAGAAATTCCAGAGGAACGAGACCGCCGTCGCAACCAGCTTTGCAATAATCTGGAACAGCGAGGTCTTGTCGCCGAGCCACAGCTCAAACAGCTTCGTGATGCCGATCGTAATCAGCAGACCAACCACGCCGATCGCAGCAAAGCTGATAAACTCCACAAACTTGTTCTCAACCTTGGAATTCTTGAAAATCCAGAACGTGCTGATAACATAATTCACAGCCAGTCCCGCGATGAACGAGAGCGAATTCGCAACCCATCCAAAGGACTTCTGCTCACCGAACACAAACCGGAACAGCAGCCATGAGACGGCAAAATCCACCAGAAACGCCAGTCCGCCGACAAAACAATAGCGGAAAAACTGAATCAGCGTGTTTTCCGTATCCCCGACAAACAGCTTCTTGAACTTGCCCGTCTTGCAGATATCCAGAACCTCTTTCAGTGCGTCACTCATTTTGAATCTCCTTTAATGCCAGAATACAAACATGGATTCCGCGTTCTGATAGAGCAGCGGATAGTTTTCGTGGATTGCGCCCTCGCGGTTTCCGATCAGCAGCAGCACAACCGTCAGGACAGTTGCCGCGCAGGATATCGCGGAAAGCCGGTAGCGCAGACCTTCTGTCTGTTCTGCCGCCGTCACAAGGACGATCGCACCGCAGACACACAGGATCGGTGCCAGATCAAAGATATACTGCAGACCGTTTCCGGCAAGGCAGAAATCCATCCAGCCGACGATGCACGCGACTGCAAAACCGGTCAGCAGGACAGCTTTCTTCTGCAGCGCCGTGACCGCTTTCTGCGGCGTCTCGGCACAGCTGCCGGTGCAGGCAGTCCGGAGCAGAATCAGCGCAGCGGCAAACATCGGAATCCAGAGCACGCCGATGTTGCTGTAGGTGAAGCGATAGCGCTCATAATTCTGCAATCCCTGCCACGAGAGCTTGATAAACGGGAAGGAACCGTTGAACTCCGGCGGCTGCAGCATGTAGTGATAGATGCCGTCCGGAATTGCGTAAAGCCGCAGTCCGTTCGCATTGACATTGCTGACCGTCAGCTGATAGGTCGCGCCGAAATCGGTATAAGAGCCGAACCGCGCGTTATTGTAGATCAGCAGCCCGATGACAACGGCAAACAGCGGCACCGCAAAGATGCCTGCTTTCATCAGCTTCTCCTTCCACTTCGCCTCGCGGTTCAGCACAACGCCGAGGAACAGCGGAATCAGAACCGCTGCCGAAATCGCGACACTCGGACGGCTGCCGGCACAAAGCCCGAGCGCCAGTCCGGAGATGCCGAAGTGAACATAGTTTTTCCAGATTTTCTTCTGCTCCCTGCAGGCGGCAAAGCCCTGCCAGAGCGTCAGCATCAAAAAGCAGATTGCCGAGATCACCGGCAGCACATACATGCCGTAGCTCTGCAGCGTGTAGAAGATGCCGACCGCAAAGACCGATGCCGGCAGACTCAGGCACAGCATCAGGAAATTCGGCTTTTTGACCAGCAGCTCCACGCCGGAGATCACAGCCATGCAGGTGAATGCCGCCGTGAACAGCGAGAAGAACATGATCGCCCAGCGCAGCGTCGGCAGCTTGTGCGTCAGCCAGTAGGTCGGATAGTAGAGCGTCACGAGCGGCGTGATGCCGAAGTAGGAGTAGTATTTTCCGTCCTTGTAGGCATGGTCCCAGGCATAGTAGATACCTTCCTCCTCGCGGACGGAGTTGTCATAGACCTCGGATTCGGAAAGCCCCTTGAGTCCCTCGCTCGCTTCCATGCGCAGTGCGGTCTGCCCGTGCATCAGCGCATCAAAGGTCTGCACGAAGATATCCTCGCCGCCCGTGCCGATCTCCGGATCATATTCGATCAGCTCCTGATGGGAATACAGCAGCAGCGGCGCACAGATACAGCAGCATGTGATCACGGCGAGCACGATGCGGTGGCTGAGTTTTGTTCTGTCATAGGTCACGCGGTGCAGCGCAAAGCAGTTGATCGCCAGCACTGCGGTGACAATCATCATCAGCAGCAGATACCGGAGCACCATGAACCGGAACGGCTGCGCGGTCGATTCGGTGATATGATACACAGCGATCTGATCGCCGATGTTTTCAAACACCAGCCGCACGGAATAGAGCTTGCCGTAGGGATCAAAATTCAGCGAGAATGATTCGCCGTTGCCTGCAACATAGCGGCGGTCCGCCTGCTTGTAGACGCGCGAAAAGTTTTCGTCCTTGATGTCAGCCGTCACCTGAATCATGCGGTTGACATCCTTCTTTTCCATGGCGATTGTGACGGCACGCGCATCTTCCGAGAGTGTCAGTTCGACCTCTGCGCGTTCACTGTTCAGCAGCAGCTCCGTTTCGGGATCATCCGTAAACTCCGCATTGCTCCCGAGCGTGATCTGCTGCACATTGCCGGATTTCGGATTCGCGGTCAGGCTCTTTGCACCGAAGAAGAAGCATTCGAGCAGCAGCAGCGCGGCACCGGCAGCGGCAGTCCGGCTGAGAAACCGGTTCAGACGTTCCTTTTTGGTATAGCGCGTGACGATCAGAGCGGCAAAGCCGAGCAGCGAGCAGAGCAGCATGGCAATCCAGCTGATGCCGGTGCTGCCCTTGACCGTGAAATGCGAAACGAGCGCATCCGCGATCAGATACAGCACGATCTGCAGCGCCGCCGTAATCCCGATCAGCGTGAATGCGAGCCTGTTGCCCTTGCACTTTCCGAGGATACGCTCGGCAAACCGCCCCGGCAGATTTGCCGGAGCGGTCTTTTTCGTCAGTTCAGCTGCGGTCGCAGCCGCGATCAGTGCAGTACAAAGCGGAATCAGAAAATCCGCAGCCATTGTTCTCATGACGGTTCTGTACTCCTTTGATTATTTGGGCGAATAAAAATTCAGGTGGATTCTCTTAGAAATAAGGTGGTTCAGAACGGTTAAAATGAATAAGGTATCGCTTCGCGATGCGATTTTGAATGGGTGCCTCACTTGCAGGCACCCAAGCCCGCGAACGCTTGAACGCCGGGGGAGTTTCGATCTCTGCAGAGATCGACCAGAGGCTCCGCGCCTCTGGACTCCCGCAAACTTTTGAAAAAGTTTGATCAAAACTTTTGATATGTGCGCCGTTAAACAGATTATTTAACCATAATTTGCCAGCCACCTAAAAGTTACATACCCGATTATTTCGATTCGTGATATTCCTTTTCCGTGTTGACATTCCAGATATTGGACTTATCAGTGCTGCCCGCCTTGATTGCAGCAGCAGCGTTGATTGCCGTCAGCATGGAGTGATCCATGTTGTTGTATCTGTGCTGACCGTTTCTGCCGACGCAGAACAGGTTATCGTAGCCGTCGAGGAACTTGACAACCTCATCGAATTCGCTGTAGGTATCGAAATATGCCGGATATGCCTTCTTGACCTTTTCGCGGTGTGCATCGAGGCAGACGCCCTTTTCGATGACGCCCATCTTGCGCAGCTCCTTGACTGCGAATGCGATGCACTCCTCATCAGTCATGTTCCAGAAGTCATCGCCCTCATCGCAGAAGTACTCCAGACCGATCCAGACGGTCTCCTCAGGCTTCTGCACCATGTAAGGCGACCAGTTGTTGAAGATCTGGATTCTGCCGAGCTTGACGCCCTTATCCTGCACATAGATCCAGCAGTCCGGAACGATGTTTGCAAGCGTGCGCTTGTCTGTCTGGTTTTTGAGGTTGAGCTTCTTGACCAGCAGACCGACGGTGACAAAATCGCGGTAGGGCAGACCGCCTGCAATGCGCTGAATCTCAGCATTTGCATCCGCCATGCCGCCGACCAGATTCTTGATCGGCATCGAGGAGATGAAGACATCGCCAGCGATCTCCTCCTCGCCGTCTGCGGTCTTGCAGACAACCGAGGTCACCTTGCCGTTTTCGGTGTTGATCTTTTCCACAGCGCAGCCGAAGCGGATCTCGCCGCCCATTTCCTGCACCTTGCTGCCGACCAGCTCCCAGAGCTGACCCGGACCGTACTTCGGATACCAGAACTGCTCGATCAGCGAGGTCTCGGCGTTCTTGTTGTTCTTTTTGCCGGTCAGCTTGCTGAACATATCCTTGATGATCGCCATGATCGAGAGACCCTTGACGCGCTGGCTGCCCCAGTCCGCGGAGATTTCGCGCGGATGGCGTCCCCAGAGCTTTTCGGTGTAGCCCTCAAAGAACATCGAATAGAGCACTCTGCCGAAGCGGTTGATATAGAAGTTTTCGAGGTTATCCTCCGGCAGCTTGCTGATCGTCGATTTCAGATAGCTGAAGCCTGCCTTCATCGTTGTCAGGAAGCCCATGTTCTTGATGGTGTTCATGTTCATGCTGACCGGATAATCGAAGAAGCACTTATTATAGTAGATGCGGGAGACTCTGTCACGCACCAGCATGACAACATCTTCCTTCTGCGGATCCGGACCGCCCTGCACGAGCGGCTTTTCTCTGCCGAGCATCTGGTCATCGAAGGAGGGCTTGCCCTGCACCGGCATGAGGTCGCTCCACCACTTCATAATGGTATCATCCTTGGAGAAGAAGCGGTGACCGCCGATATCCATGCGGTTGCCGTGGTAGCGCACTGTCTGCGAGATACCGCCGAGCACTTCGCTCTCCTCGAGAATCGTGACGCGGTATTCGCCGCTGCCGTCCTTCAGCAGCTCGTATGCAGCAGTCAGACCGGCAGGACCGCCGCCGATGATAATGACATTCTTCATTTCATGTTCCTCTTTAATCAAAATTTTGTATCAATTTATTCTGCCAAAAAACAGAATACACTGTTTTATTATATCATACAATATGCAGGTTGTCAAGAATCTGCATGGTTGTACTGATATCACTGTCTATAGAGACCGCAATGCGGCAAAAAGGGTTACAGCATTTCGCGGATTTCGTCCGATTGCACAGTTTGCTCCGGCTGTTCACTCCGGAATCCGGACTGCAGCCGCAGTCCATGTCATCGGCTCATTGCGGAACTCCGCCGGCATCGGATAAAGCCCCTGCCCGATCGGGACAAGCGCCGCCAGCCGCAGACCGTTATCCGCAAGCTCCTTCTCGATGGCGCGGCGTGTCCAGAAGATATCGTAGATCTGATACTGTCCCCAGCCGTTGCTCTGCCGGTGCGGAATCTCAAAGCGCGCGTTCGGCACATCAAAGAGCAGCACGCCGTTTTCGCCGATCAGATTCCGGAGCTTTGCCCAGAGCATCTTCCGCGTGCCGTATTCATAATGCCGGATGAAGCGGAAGATTGTCACCGCATCATATGTTCCCCCGATTTCATCGGAGAGCAGATCAAGCTGCCGGATATCGACATTGCTGTACTGCGATTCGAGCAGCCGCAGCATCGCCGGAGAGGCATCGCAGGCGGTGCAGTCACCGTAAGAGAGCAGCTCGTGCAGGATTCTGCCGGTGCCGCTTGCAAGATCAAGCAGCTGCGGATTTTTTCTGCCGCGCAGCAGATGCTCCAGCAGAACCGAAACGCTCTGGCGCTCCATGAGGTCAAAGCAGTTCTGCGGATAGGACGAGAACCGCGTCTCCTCATAATTTGCGGCGACATCCTGCCGCTGATAGTAGGCGCGCAACGGCGCCGTGCCCTTGATCAGGTGCAGATTGCGCAGCTTGAGCTGACGGTCCCACTCATAGAGCGTGTGAACACCCTGCGGCATCGCTTCGGCAATGCAGTCCTCAACATAGCGGACAAACTCCTTGCCCGAGAGCAGATCGCGCAGCTTTTCAGTCCGCCACGGCTCCTGAAATGCAGACGCATATTTTGGCAGCAGACGCAGTGCTTTTGCAAGCGACGCCGCATCGTTTCCTTCGGCGACAAGTCCGATGCCGCAGGCGTCGATCAGCTCTGAGACACCGGCGCAGGGCGTTGCAACCGCCGGGATGCCGAGCAGCATGCCCTCAACCGCCGAAAGCGAACACGCATGATTGTAATTCTCCTCTGCGTAGGGAATCAGCACGCAGTCAATCTCGCCGTAAAACGCGGTCATATCGCAGGAGCCCGTGCGGATCTCACAGTTCTTCGCACTGCGCAGAATCTCCGGCACCGGAACAGCATCCGCATCCCGCCAGAGCACCAGAAAACGGATATCCGGATTCTGCTGCACCAGCTCGCAAAGCGCCGGAATGCCTCTTGCATCCGTCTGCTCCGTGCCCATCGGCGAGGACGCAAAGCCGACTGTCATCCGCTCCGGATCCAGCGCGCGCGGACGCCGCGTGAACATCGGCTTTTTGATGTCGATATAGGGATACATCACCGCGGGGCGCCGGAAACCGTGCTGCTCCATGATATCCGCGGCGCGGTTCGAGGCGACGCAGTAATGCTGCACGCCGAAATCGCAGAGATGCAGCAGCTCCTGCATCTTGCTGCCGCCGAGCGCCTGCGCCGGATTCTGTCCGCTGAGACGCAGCACCGCATTGCGCAGCAGCATGCACTGATCGCCCGCCGTCAGGATCGCGGTTGTGCTCTCGCAGAAGATCAGCAGCGCCGGATCGTACTGCCGCATCCAGCCGCCGAGCAGATCATCGGGGACATAGTGCACATCGCCGCTGACGGATGCTTCGCCGCCCGCCTGCTCGATCGAGACAATATAAACCGGATGCCGGCAGGAATCGCGCAGCAGCAGGTAGAGATCCCAGATTTCGTTGCGGATCGCTTCGATGCGCCTGCCGCTGCCGAATGCATTGCAGACAATCGCGATCGGCTTCATCAGCTTCGGGTCGGTCAGGCGCTCCATAGATTCCGAAAGCGCTCTGCGGTAGGCGGCGCTGAGGTTTTCCAGCGCTGTTTCGGTCTCCTCCTCGGAGTTCGCCTTCTGCACCGCATGGAATGACTGAAACAGCAATTCTGTCCCGATGACGGGCAGCTTTGTCAGCGGCGGCTCTCCGACCCCGCTGCGGCTTTCCGGTGCAGCGATGCAGAGACTGCGCTCCAGCTCCGCCGAAACCGCTCCGATTGCAGCCTGCTCCTGCGTATGCGTGCGCGCGAGGGTCTGCCGCGTCTCCTTGCGGAAATCTGCGATCCGCTGCTTGCATTCCGCGCGAACAACCGCGATTTCGCCCTCAAACGCCTCCACGCGCTGATAAAGCGCTTCGATCAGCTCCGCAGATGCCGTGTTAAACTGATTCTGCGTCTCGCCGAACGGCGCAACATACCAGTATGTCAGCTTTCTGCCGAGACGCTTTGCCAGCTTGAATTTTCCGGGCGGCGCAGGCTCAACCGTAAAGCTGCCCTTTGCGGCGCGCATTGCCCGCAGTTTTTTCTCCAGTACATCCCGTTCCATTGAACCATCCCTCCGTCTTATCAAATTTCATACGGAAACATGTTTTCCTTCGTATTATGTGATATCCCATGTGTGGTCGATCCGCGTGACGCCGGTTTCGTCAATCGGATCGTAAACCGTGAACCGCACTGCCTGTGCGGCGTAATCATAAGCGAACATATCCATTCTGCGCAGACCGACATCAAACCAGTATGTGCCTGCGATCAGATTCATCGGGGCGAATGTGCAGCGGATTACACCTGTTTTCTGCAGCCGCACCGGCTGCATGCGCTCGCGCTGCGTATTTGTGCCGTAGCAGAGTGCCTTGTCCGCGCGGTAGAGCGCCAGACCGACCAGCGCCTCCTCCGCCGTTTCCGGATCGGCTTCATAGGTCATCTGCAGCGTGACCGTGTCACCTGTGCGGAACTTGTCAATGCGCTCGCCCTGTTCGTTGAGCAGGCAGATATCCTTCCACTTTGCAGGGGATTCCGCCGTTTCCTCGCGCGCCTGCTTCGGCGCCGCGGATGCGCTGAGCTGCCGCCGCTTTCCCATGTCCTCGAGATAAAGCGGATGCACCTCATTCGGGGCGCCCTCCATGCGGATCTTTCCGTTCTCGATCCAGACGGTGCGGTCGCAGATGCGTTCAAGCTGCGCCATGCTGTGCGAGACAATCACAATCGTTGTGCCGGATGCCTTGATCTCCATGAGGCGCTCAAAGCATTTTGCCTGAAACGCCGCATCGCCGACGGCAAGAATCTCGTCGATCAGCAGGATATCCGCGCCGACATGAATCGCGACCGAAAATGCAAGCCGCATATACATGCCCGAGGAATACGTCCGGACGGGCGTGTCGATGAAATCCTGCATCTCCGAAAACTCGATGATCTCATCGAGCCGTTCTTCAATCTCCTGATGCGTCAGACCGAAGATCGAGGCATTCGTGAAGATGTTTTCGCGGCCGGTCATATCCGGATGAAACCCCGCGCCGAGCTCAATCAGCGAGGAGACTCTGCCGCTGAGCTTCACGCTGCCGCTGTCCGGATACAGGATCCGGCTCATCAGCTTGAGCAGCGTCGATTTGCCGCAGCCGTTTTTGCCGACCAGACCGATCGCCTCGCCGGGTTCGACCGTCAGCGAAATGCCGTCAAGCACCGTGCGCTCCTGATAGCGGCGGCGCTCCGCAGAGAGCAGCTTCTCTTTGAGCGACTGTCCCCTGTCGGCATAGATCCGGAAGGATTTTTTCAGATTCTCGATTTCGATTGCAGCCAAATCTCCGCCCTCACTTCTCCGGCGCGCGGTTACGCTGCATCCGCCGGTGTATTCTCGACGCGCACGGAAAGATCAAACAGCCGCCCCTCCGGCAGGTTGAGCTGATTGCCGTTGTGTACGTCCTGATAGTAAAACGGTTGTCCCTCGGTGTCATAGAGGGTGATGTTGAAGCCCTCCGGCACAAGCGTGCGGAAGGTCAGCGTCTTTGCGTGCAGATCGCTGTCTGCTTCGCCGGTGACGGCAAATGCGTAGTTCTCCGGCATCCGCATGCAGAGCGTCTTTTTTGCAGCATCCAGTTCCGCAGGATCATGAATGAAATCGACCTGCTCCGGATTGTAGATTTTCAGGAAATCCTCGGTGTAGTTGCGCGCATAATGAATGCCGTCATTATCCGGCGCGCAGAGCTGCCAGCCCGAATCACAAGCCGGCAGAACCTTTGAAACAGTATAGTCAAAATTGCGGTAGCGAAGCGAAAGCTGTGCAAATGCCGGTTTCCACATGCTCGTGACGGCACTTGCGGAAAGGCAGATGCAGAACACGCAGCCCGTCAAAATCACGCGCGCAGCCTTCTTCCGGTTCACCGAAGGCGCACTCTGATAGAGCCGGATTGCGGCAGCCGTCAGGAACACAACCACGAAGAAATAACTGTAAAAGGACGGCAGATAGCCGTCGGTGCCGCGGCGCGTCCATGCCATATATTTTTCGCTGACAGCCGTCAGCATGCAGGGCAGAAAGATGCCGAGCCCCGAGAGCAGCAGCAGATTGCGCAGCTTCTCAGCCCGCAGCCGGATGCGCGGCAGCAGCAGATAGCAGGTGCCCGCCGTCAGGAGCGCTGAGACCCATGCCGCAATATGCATCAGATGCCCGAAGAACTGCGGCAGCGTGATCGGATGCTCCTTTGCAAGCCGCAGCAGCTCCCAGAGCGGGAAGAAGGACAGTGCATAGGTCTTGACCGAAACAAGGCTCATGAACGGCTCTTTCAGGTTCATCGCGATGCCGTCATAGGCAGGCGGATAAAAATGCTGCCACGCAAAATAAATCATGCAGTAGCCTGCAACGGTCAGGAGCTGCGGCGTGATGCGCTTTGCACTGCGCCGGAGCCACGCAAAGAACGAGACCTCCCGCCGCGCAGGCACAAAGAGCGCCCAGAGCAGATAAATCAGCAGCATCGCGGAAAATGCTTCGTAGATCATCAGCGCGAGCAGCAGCCAGAAGCAGCTCAGAAATGTCTCCTTTGCGCTTTGCTCTTTCAGGCGGTTGCCGAAATGATAGAGCGAAAGGAAACAGAACCCGATCGGAATCTGGTGGCAGAGCGCATAGGAGATCAGCAGATTGTGATACGCGGAAATGCTCGCCCATGAGACAAACAGCACCGCCGCAAGATCGGCAAGCCGCCGGTCAGCATGCGCTCTGAGCAGTTTCCATCCTGCAAAGATATCAAACAGCAGCGATGCATACTGCACCAGTTTATAGAACCAGACCTTGTTCGCACGGAACGGCAGTGCCAGCAGATGATGATTCCAGAGATGCGAGATTCTGCCGGATTTCGCGGAGCGGAGCGCATCGGCAAAGACCATGCCGCGCCGCGCCAGCGTATAATTCCGCATGTCGTCATGTGTTGCGAATATGATCGGATAGATTTCCCAGAACAGCCAGAGCACCGCGCAGACAAACGCAATCTGCGGCAGATACATCCGGATTTTTTTCAGGATTGAGTTCATCAGAGCACCTCTGCAAAACGGCGCTGCAGCTTCTCAAACAGCAGATATCCGAGCAGCAGGATCAGAAGGCTGATGCCTGCCGCAATCGCCAGATGCATGAGATGCGGCGCGCGGTGATAGTATAGAATGTCGCGGTAGGAGAGCACAAGCGGTGCCATCGGGTTGAGCAGATACCACTTATGCCAGTTTTCCGGCACAAAGTCAATGCCGTAGACAACCGGCGAAAGATACATCCACGCCATGCTGACAACACCCATGATGTGCTCCAGATCGCGGATATACACCGTGACCGCGGATGTGATGAGATTCATGCCGAGCACCAGTACAAACTGAATCGCCATCACCGGAATGAGCCACGGGAGCGCTGCAAAGCTGATGCCGAGCCGCATCACCGCGATCACCAGAAAAATGATGATGAACGAAAACAGCATATTGCAGAAGCTGCTCAGTGTATATGCAACCGGCAGCACCTCGCGCGGAAAATAAATCTTCTTGATCATGTTCTTCTGATCGAGGACAAGCTTTGCGCCGGTTGTCAGCGAGGATGCAAAGAAAATCCACGGCACAAGTGCCACGAACAGATGCAGATAATAATTCGGGATACCGCTTTTCAGGATCACCGAGAACACCATTGTATAGACAAGCAGCTGCAGCAGCGGATTCAGAAAGGTCCAGAGGAATCCGAGCACACTGCCCTTATAGCGCCCTTTTAAGTCCTTGCGCACAAGGCTCACGATCATTTCGCGGTATTGATAGAGTTCACGCAGCTTTCGGATCATGCTTCTGATTGCTCCTTCAGTTTCTGCCGCCAGAATGCAAGCGTATCGGCAACGGTCTGCGCAGTCGCGATCTCCGGCAGCCAGCCGGTATCTCTATGCAGCTTTTCCGGATCGGCGGCGATGTGCGCGGTCTCTGCCGGACGCAGCTTTGCCGGATCAATTTCATGCCGGATTGCCGTTTCGCTGCCCGCAAGGATCAGATCGAGGATTTCCGAGATCGCAGCGGTCTTTCCGCTGCCGACATTGTAAATCTCCCCTGCCCTGCCGGATTCCAGCAGCATCGCATAGGCGCGGACAATATCGCGGACATCGGTAAAATCGCGCCTTGCATCGAGATTGCCCGTCCGGATGACCGGTTCACGCAGCCCCAGTTCGATTTCCGCGGTCTGTTTGCAGAAATCCGAGACAACAAACATTTCGCGCTGCCCCGGGCCGAAGTGATTGAACGCGCGCGCACAGATCACGGGCAGCCCGTATGCGTTGTGATAGACAAACGCGAGCTGCTCTGCGGCGGCTTTTGTCGCGGCATAGATATTCACCGGATGCAGCGGCGTCTCCTCCGGGACACGGATTTCCGTCTCCTGCTCCGCGGTGATTCTGCCGTATTCCTCCGCCGAGCCGATCAGCAAAATCCGCGGCATTTCCGGCAGACTGCGTGCAGCCTCCAGCAGATTCAGCGTTCCCTTGATGTTGAGATCGGCGGTCAGCTGCGGCTGCTTCCATGAGAGCGCAACCGAGCTCTGCGCCGCAAGATGCAGAATCCCCTCAGGCTGAATATCCCCGAGCAGCGCTGAGACGCCTTCTGCATCGAGCAGATCAAAATGATGCACGCTGCAAAGCGTCTGCAAATCCGCCTCAAGCTGCTCCTGCGGCAGAATCGCGGCGTGTACATCATGACCGCGCGCTGCCAGCTGCCGGATTGCATATGCCCCGACAAAGCCCGCCGCGCCGGTTATCAGTATCTTCATGCTGTAGTGCTCCTTATTTTCCGTTCAGCAGTACGCTGCGGGTTTTCTCCATGACCGTCTGCAGCGAGAACTCGCGCAAAACACGTTCTTTCGCCGCTCTGCCGTACTGTGCCCGCAGTGCATCATCGGTCAGCAGCTTTTCCATCGCGGCGGTCAGCGCCGGTGCATCCGAGGGCGGCACCGTCAGACCGGTTTCGCCGTCGAGCGAGACCAGCGGCACACCCGTCGGCAGCGATGTATTGATGACCGGTTTTCCGTTGACCATCGCCTCGAGCTGCACAATGCCGAACGCCTCACTGTTTGCCACAGAGGGCAGGACGAACAGATCGCAGTCCGCGAACATATCCCGCAGCTCCGGCGTCATGCGCCTGCCGAGGAAGTGTACACGCGCCCGGATGCCGAGCGCCTCTGCACGGGCTTCGAGCTCCGGTTCGAGCACGCCTGTTCCGGCAAAGAACAGCTCCGCGTTCGTCTTCAGGTTTGCAAACGCTTCGAGCAGCACATCTGCACCTTTATAATAGACCAGTCTGCCGGTGAACAGAATCTTCGCGGCAGATTTATCATGCAGCTGCGCTGTCAGCGGCTCCAGATGCGGACGCTGTTCGTAGTCCGCGGGGTTAATGCCGTAGGGCACGATCACGCATTTTTCGCGGAACGGCTGCAGATAAGGCGAGCTGTCGATATGCGCTTTTGTCGCCACAAGAATCGCATCCGCACGGCGCAGCAGCCACTTCATCAGCGGCTTGTAGAAGGTCAGCATCGCCTTCTGCCGCACAACATCGCTGTGCCATGCGACGACGACACGCCCCTTATATCCCGAGAGCAGCAGCGCCAGATCTGCAAGCGGAAACGGCAGATGCAGCTCAACGGTATCCGCAAGCATCACCTTGCGGCGGAATTCTCCGAAATAGGAAAACGAGACCGGACATGAGGCAAGCGTCCCGAAGCTGCCGGCATAGGTCACCGGCACGCCCCCGATCTTTGCGCGCTTTGTCATGCCGAAGTCATCGCAGCAGCAAAGCACCTTGGTTTTTGCGTATCTGCGCATATATTCCGCGGTCTGCTGCATGACGGTCTCGATGCCGCCGATATGCGGATCATACGCCTTGCCCGTAATCAGCAGACGCGGGCGGTTATTCTGATTTGCCATGCTGCATCCTCCGGTAGTCTTCGGCAAGGATTCCGTACCAGACATCGTCAAAGACCCTGCCGCGCGCAGAGCCGTGCTGCCGGAGCGTGCCCTCATACTGCATCCCGATCTTCTGCATCACTCTGCCGGATTTCTGATTTTCCGCATCGTGATTTGCACAGACGCGGTTCATCCCGACCGTCTCAAAGAGATACCGCAGAACGGCTTTTCCGGCTTCGGGCATATAGCCTCTGCCCCACCACTGCGTCCCGAGACACCAGCCGAGCGCCGCGCATTTTGTTTCCTCATAGATGTGCACCACCGAGATATTGCCGATCACGATGCCCTCTGATTTCAGCTCGAGCACCCAGTTATAGCAATCGGGCTTTTCGTAGTCCGCGACCCAGAGTTTCAGCAGACCGGCGGTCTCCTCCGCATTCGCATGCGGCGCCCATGTCAGATACTTTGCGACCTCCTCCGAGGACGCCCAGTTTTGATACATCTCATCCGCATCCGAAACGGAAAAACGCCGCAGAATCAGGCGTTCTGTTTCGAGTGTGACGGTTCCCTGACGGTGCATTGTCTCAGTTCCTTTCGTCCTGCAGTTCGCTGTAGACCTGATGCAGCTTTTCCGCGGCAGATTCCCAGCTCATTTCCTTTGCGCGGCGGAATCCGCGCTCGATCAGCATTGCGCGCAGATTCTCCTGCGTCAGCAGCAGCTCCATGCCCCTTGCAATCGCCTTGATTTTCAGCGGATTGCAGAGCAGTGCCGCATTCCCGACCGCCTCGGGCAGCGATGCCGCCTTTGCAGTCAGCACCGGACAGCCGCATGCCATTGCCTCGAGCGGCGGCATGCCGAATCCCTCATAGAGCGACGGGAACACAAATGCCAGCGCGCCCGAATAAACCGCTGCCATATCCGCCGAGGGGATATAGGACGGGAACAGAATATGTCCGCGGACATCCGAAGCCGCCGAGGCTTCAAAAATCCGCTCATACTGCCAGCCCTTGCCGCCCGCCAGCACCAGCGCCGGTGCATCGGGATATTTCTCGCGCAGCAGCGCATAGGCGCGGATCAGCCGCACCAGATTCTTGCGCGGCTCAAGCGTGCCCAGATACAGAAAATACCGCTCCGGCAGATGGTGAATCCCCCGCACGCGCTCGATCTCCTGCGCGGATGCAGGCTGAAAATGCGCTGTATCCACACCGCAGGGCACCACGCGGATTTTCTCCGCCATATCCGGATAGTATCTGATGATCTCCGTGCGCGAAAATTCGCTGTCTGTCACAATCCGGTCGGCACGCTTCATCGAGCGTTTCAGACCTGTCTGCAGCAGCAGCCGCGTCCGCGTCCGCATCGTCTCCGGATAGGCATGCAGCACCATATCATGCACCGTCACAACCGTTTTGCCGTGGACAAACGGCGGGACGATGTAATTGAAAAAGTGCGTCACATCTGCCCATTTGCCCTGAAAGGCACAGTACGGCACCGGCACGAAATTCGTCATCAGCCGGTAGAGCAGCGGCGAGAACCGCGCCGGATGCAGCGCCGTATTTTCGCGTACAAAGGGCTGCATCCGCCGGACCTTTTCCTCCGGCGAACGCAGCGTGAAATATTCAAAACGATATTGCTCCTCCGGATGCAGCCGTGTCAGTGCGTCCGTCAGATTTGCCTCGCACCAGCCCACGCCGGAAATCTGGTCTCCGATCAGCGGGCTTGCGTCAAATGCAATTTTCATGTTTCATATGCCTCCGGCAAAAAATCAGATGCCGAGTTCATCCTTGACCAGCCGAAGATCATTCTGCGCCATGCGCGTGACGAGCTCATCAAACGGAATCTCACGCTTCCAGCCGAGCTTCTGCTCCGCCTTGGCAGGATCGCCGAGCAGCAGCTCAACCTCCGCCGGACGGTAGAACTTCGGGTTGACCTTCACAACCGTCTTGCCGTTTGCCTTGTTGATGCCGACGGTATCGACGCCCTCGCCCTGCCATTCGATCTCGATGCCGACGGCACGGAATGCACATTCTGCAAATTCGCGGACCGAGCGCGTCTCGCCGGTTGCGACGACATAATCATCCGGCTGATCCTGCTGGAGCATCAGCCACATCGCGCGGACATAATCCTTGGAGTGTCCCCAGTCGCGCTTGGCATCGAGATTGCCGAGCTCCACGCAGTGCCGGTTCCCGAGCCGGATTCTGGCAGCGGCATCGGTGATCTTGCGCGTGACAAACTCCTTGCCGCGGCGCTCGGATTCGTGGTTGAACAGAATGCCCGAGCAGGTAAAGAGCCCGAAGCTCTCGCGGTAGTTTTTCGTAATCCAGTGACCGTAGAGCTTTGCGACGCCGTAGGGGCTGCGCGGATAGAACGGGGTGGTCTCACTCTGCGGAATCGCCTGCACCTTGCCGAACATCTCCGAGGTCGATGCCTGATAGAACCGCGCCTCCGGCTTGACAATCCGGATTGCCTCGAGCAGATTCGTCACGCCGAGCGCGTCGATCTCCGCCGTTGCGACCGGCTGCTCCCAGCTTGTCGCGACAAAGCTCTGTGCCGCCAGATTGTAAACCTCATCCGCCTGCGAAATCCGCATTGCGGAAATCAGCGAGACGAGATCGGTCATATCCGCGTAGATCAGGTGAATCTGATCCTTCAGATGTGCGATGTTGCCGTAATCGACAACGCTCTTGCGGCGCCAGATGCCGTAGACCTCATAGCCCTTTTCCAGCAGCAGCTCTGCAAGATAAGAGCCGTCCTGACCGGTGATGCCGGTAATCAATGCATGCTTCATGTTGTTCGTTACTCCTTTTTCTCTCAGATGGAACGCTCCGGCTTGATCTGCGCCTCGGGAAGATACTCGCGCAGAAATGCCAGAACATCATGGAAATCCGCGGCAGCAACATAATAAAGATGCCGCCGCTTTTTGATATCCCAGAGGCAGAGCAGATCAAACTGCTCGGTCTCGGGGAGCGGATGCTGTTTGTGATAGCGGCGGTCCTTGCCGGAGACGCCGAGCGCCTTTGCCGCCGAAAAGCTGCGGGCGCCGAACAGAACGCGCAGATATCCCGCGCCGTGCAGCATGCAGCGCTGCACCGTTGTGATCGTTTCAAGCCCCAGATAGCTCTGCACCTTCTCCGGACATACGATGTACTCCTCGGTGATGATCAGCTGATGCTTGCGGTAGGGCGGTGTGTGCCAGATTGCGAAGGTACCGCCCGCGCGGATACATCCCGCGAGTGCAATCGCGCTGCCGAACTGCTTGATCAGCGGATGCTTCTCGATGAAGATCACCCTGTAAAGCGCGATCAGGAAAAAGACCAGCGCCGCAGCCGTCAGCACTGCGAGAATGATCGTGACAGGATCCCGAAAACCGCGCAGATATGCCGAAACGCACATGCCTGCTGCCGGAATCAGGAGCAAAATTGCCTTGCCGAACGCATTGCGTCCGTAGTCTCTGCGCATTTGTTCAAGGATCAGATCGCCGGTGAGCTCTTCCATAGCCGTACCTCCGTTTCATTTTCGTGCAGGAATCAGTGCAGTTCTCCTCTGCCCTGTTCCCGCAGCATTTCCGTGATTTTTTTGATATTCTGTGCAGCGTCGATGTCGCAGACAAGCAGTGCGTCCGCTGTGTCCACTACGATGATATTTTCCAGACCGACAGCCGCAATCAGCTTTTCTCTGCCGGTGAACACACAGTTTTTCGTCCCGATTGTGAGGATGTCGCCGTCGCGGTAATTGCCGTTTGTATCGGTTTTCGCGACGCGGCGCAGTGCCGGCCAGCTCCCGACATCATCCCAGCCGAAGCTGCCCGGAATCGTGCAGATGCGCTCCGCCTTTTCCAGTATGCCGAAATCCACGGAGATGGACGGCATATCGGGGAAGCGCTTTTTCAGCACCGTGTCGAAATCCGGCGTATCGCAGGCTGCCTGCAGCTCCTCCGTGACCGCATATGCCGCCGGAAGATACTGCTTTACGGCATCCAGAAAGACATCCGTCTTCCAGACAAACATGCCGCTGTTCCAGAGATAATTGCCGGAATTGACGTAACTGCGTGCCGTTTCGATATCAGGCTTCTCTTTGAAGCTGTCCACCTGATAGACGCCGCGCGGCATATCCTTTGCGCGGGAAAACGCGATATAGCCGTATCCGGTTTCCGGATAGGTCGGCGTGATGCCGATCGTGACAAGCGAACCGGTCTCCTCTGCGGCGGAAGCCGCCCTGAGCAGCACATCGGCGCAGATTTCCTCGTGCCGCACCAGATGATCCGCCGGCAGCACGATCATCGTCGCATCGCCGAAGCGCTTTTGTATCACCGCGGCAGCCAGCGCGATGCAGGGCGCCGTATTGCGCGGCGCGGGCTCTGCAAGCAGATTTTCCGCCGGAATCTCCGGCAGCTGCTCCTGCACCAGCGGCATATATTCCCCGTTTGTCACAATGAAAATACGCGCTGGCTCCACAATGCCGCGCAGACGCTGAAAGGTCTTTTGCAGCATGGTCTCCCCGTCGCCTGTCAGCGAGAGGAACTGCTTGGGACAGCGGATGCGGCTTTTCGGCCAGAAGCGTTCGCCCTTGCCGCCTGCCATGATCACCGCTGTCAGGTTCTGATTGTCGTTCTGCATTTCGTGTTACTCCTTATGATCGCTTTCGTTATGGTGCACCGAAAACTCCTCTGCGTTTGTTTCCGGCGGAAACAGCGCGATTTTCAGTGTCTGCAGCAGAATCTGAATATCCAGCAGCAGTGAATACTGCTCGATGTACATCAGATCCATTTTCAGCTTGTCGATCGGTTCTGTATCGTAGGTACCGGTCACCTGCGCATAGCCGGTGAGCCCTGCCTTGACCTGCAGCCGGTACGGGAATTCGGGATATTTTTTCGCATATGCTTCTGTCAGCGCGGGGCGCTCCGGACGCGGTCCGACAAGCGACATCTCGCCGCGCAGGATATTGAGCAGCTGCGGCAGTTCATCGAGCCGGAATCTGCGGAGAATTCTGCCGGTTTTTGTGATGCGCGCATCGTGATCGGCTGCGAGCACCGCTTTGCCGTCTGCCTCTGCATTGGGGATCATGCTGCGGAATTTCAGTACATCGAACTCTGCGCCGTCTCTTGTCAGGCGCTTCTGCCGGTAGAAAACCGGTCCGCCGTCCTCGAGCCGGACAGCCGCCGCACAGATCAGCATCACCGGCGAAATGATCAGCAGCAGCACCGCCGAAATCAGCAGATCAAAGCTGCGCTTGACAAACCGCTGCTCCGGCGAAAGCCCCTCATTGCGGCAGAGGATCAGCGGCGTATCAAACAGCCGCAGTTCATCGCCGCCGCGCATCAGGATATCGGAAATCTTCGGCGCAATATAGGCGCGCAGACGGTGTCCGCAGCAGTATTTGAGCAGATCGTTCCGCAGCTCGGCGGGCACATCGCAGAGGATGACGCCCTCAAAATCGCTGAGCAGCTTTGTGATCTCGCGCAGCCCCGCCGCGCAGCTGATGCTCTCGCAGATCATATATTTATCCACGCGCGCGCTCATTTTCATGACGAGCTCCGCTGCCTTTGCAGAGCCGTAGACAATCACGAGCTTTCGCGGCGGGAACAATCCGAAATACACCCTGCTGACAAGCAGCGCCCAGAACAGTACCGTTGCATAATCAAGCGCCGTCAGCAGAAACAGCGGCGAAACCGGCATGAAATGACGTCCGATGACGCTGATCTGGAAATAGGTGATGAAATTGACAATCGTGATGCCGATGAGCTGATAGTAAATCAGATCGCTCCGTTTGAGGTATCCGAATTTGGTACATCGGTATGCCTTGAACACGAGCAAGGTCAGCACCAGATAAATCAGGACGACAACCCAGTTGCCGCGCCGGAAAAACGGTGCGATGATGACATCTGCATAGTAGTTCTCCCAGATCAGCGCAAACCAGAATGTCAGCATTCCGAGCAGCAGCGCGCCGAATCCGGTCGAAAACAGATGCCGGTATTTCCTGTGATTCATAATGCAAAGCTCCCTTCCGGCAGAAGCACTCTGCCGGTTCGCTTTTGTTCCTTCTGCATCCGCGCCGCAAGGAGATTGTTTCCGCAGCAGCGTCAAACATGCAGACATTTCTCTGTTTATGCAGTCTTTCCGGACTGTTTCTGCCGGATCCTGTCGGGTTTCGGGACTGAGGTGATCAGGCTGATCTCCGGCGGATTGAACAGCCGCAGCTTGCCGAGCCCGCCGCTGACGAGCATCTCCGAATCCCCGATGCGGTATCTGCCCTTGTCATATTGCGGGAAGAATGTTCGCTCCGGTGAGAGCAGCCCGCCGAGCAGCGGCAGCCGGACGGCGCCGCCGTGAACATGTCCAGAAAGCGTCAGCTCCGCACCCCATTCCGCATAGACCGGAAAGCAGAGCGGATTGTGCGCCAGCAGCAAAGTATGCTGCGGGCAGGCGCCGAGCAGCAGACGCATCGTCTTTTTGGTACAGCTCCGCGCGCCGGTGAAGCCGAAGGTTCCGCCGCCGCGGTAGTAATCAGAGGAAAGCGCCAGCCCTGCAACGGAGATATCTCCGAGCCGGATGATCTCGTTTTTCAGGTAGCGCGCACCGCTCCGCCGGACTGCCGCACGGAATGCCGCATAAGGCACCGGCGGAAGATCAGCCTCGTGATTGCCCTCTGCCACAATGACCGGTGCCAGCGCGCCGAGTCTGCGCAGAAATTGCTCTGTTTTTGTGAAATCCCGCACCTCGCGTGAAATCAGATCGCCGATGATCAGGATATATTCCGGCCTGCATGCAGCAACCTTCCGGATCAGCCGCCGCTGACCGCTGCCGAACTGCTTTCTGTGCAGATCGGAAATCTGCACGATCCGCGGCAGATTCTGCATTGCGACAGCGTATCGCCGGACGCGGAGCAGCGCGGTATTTTCAACCGCTGCCCACCCCAGCAGCGTACCCGCTGCCGCCGCAAGCCATGTCCAAAGTTTCTTCATATGCCCTCCTCAGGGAACAGGTGACGGTGCTCAGACCGTCACGGGAACGCGCGCCGGTGTCTCCGCCGGATGCTCCTCCATTGCCGCAACAAGCGAGCGCAGGCGGATCTTTGCCGCACCGAGATTGTTGATCTCGTCGATCTTGAGCTGGGTATAGAGCTTGCCGCCCTTTTCCAGAATCGCGCGGACTTCATCGGTTGTGACGGCGTCGATGCCGCAGCCGAAGGACACAAGCTGCACCAGCTGCATATCCGGCTGCTCGGTGACATATTTCGCCGCGCGGTAAAGTCTCGAATGATACGTCCACTGATTCAGCACGCCGAGCTTGCCGATCCGCACGAGCGATGCGACTGCATCCTCGCTGACAACCGCCATGCCGAGGCTCGAAATCAGCTTGTGAATGCCGTGGTTGATCTCCTTGTCTATGTGATACGGTCTGCCGGCGAGCACGATGATCTTTTTGCCGGATGCCCGCGCCTCTGTGATGATGCGCTGTCCCTCCTGCGCGACCTTCATGCGGTAGGCAGTCTGTGCGTCATATGCCTTGATGACCGCAGATTTCAGCGTATCCGCCGGAATCCGCCACGGTGCCAGCGCCGCTTTCAGTGCGAGGAACACGCCCTTCTTTCGGTTGAGATCCATATACGGCGTGATGAAATTCTGTTCGGTGAGCTTGCTGTTGTTTGCGCGCAGCAGCTCCGGATAATATGCGACAACGGGGCAGTTGTAGTGATTGTCGCTGCAGCCCTCGTCAAAGTTATAGCTCATGCAGGGCCAGAAGATGAAATCGACGCCCTGCTCCAGCAGATCCTCAATGTGACCGTGCGCGAGCTTTGCCGGATAGCAGACCGTATCCGAGGGGATTGTATGCTGTCCCTTGTAGTACATCTCGCGGTCGCTTTCGTGCGAAAGCTTCACAGCGAATCCGAGCTTTGTAAAGAGCTCTGTCCAGAACGGCATCTGCTCATAAAAGCTCAGTGCGAGCGGCAGCCCGACCGTTCCGCGCGGCTTGCCGAAAACCGGACGCTTCTCCTGATCCAGAATCAGCCTGTACTTGAAATCATAGAGCGACGGAATCTCCTCGGTCTGCTTTTTGCCGGCGCCCTTTTCGCAGCGGTTGCCGGAGATGTATCTGCCGCCGTCCGGAAAGATCACGATGTTCAAAGCGCAGTGTGCCGTACATCCGCCGCACTTCGCGCTTTTCGTCTGATAGCTGAAATCCGCGAGCTTTTCCGCGGTGATGGTTTTCGTCTGCTCCGGCGCATGCTCCTTTGCGTAGAGCGCTGCACCGAATGCACCCATCAGTCCCGAGACTGCCGGACGGATGACATCGCGCCCGAGCTCCATCTCGAAGGAGCGCAGCACAGCATCATTGAGGAATGTGCCGCCCTGCACAACAATATTTTTGCCGAGCTCATCCACGGATTTTGCGCGGATGACCTTGTAAACTGCATTCTTGATGATCGACGAGGAAAGACCTGCCGAGATATCCTCGACCGTTGCGCCGTCCTTCTGCGCCTGCTTGACCGAGCTGTTCATGAACACCGTGCAGCGCGAGCCGAGGTCCACCGGATGCTCCGCGAACAATCCAAGCTGCGAGAATTCGGCGATATCATAGCCGAGCGCCTGCGCAAAGCTCTGAATAAACGAGCCGCAGCCGGACGAACATGCCTCATTGAGCATGATGCTGTCGATGCTGTGATTGCGGATTTTGAAGCACTTGATATCCTGACCGCCGATATCCATGATGAAATCGACATCCGGACAGAAATGCGATGCCGCCTTGAAATGTGCGACCGTCTCGACGATGCCGAAATCAATGCCGAGTCCGGCGCGGATGAAGTCCTCGCCGTAGCCTGTGACCGCCGATGCACGGATATGCAGATCGGGGTTCATTTCCGCATAAATCTTCTTGAGCTGCTTGACAATCCGGTCAAGCGGCTGACCGCGGTTTGCAGCGTAATACTGATACAGCAGCTCGCCCTTCTCCGTGATGAGCACAAGCTTTGTGGTGGTCGAGCCTGCGTCAATGCCGAGATAGGCGTCGCCTGTCACGGTGCGCAGATCGGCAAAGGGCAGATCATGCGCCTTGTGCCGCTCGATGAACTTCTCATATTCCTTGCGGTTATGGAACAGCGGCTCGCCGGTGACGGTATTGCCGCCGGTCTCCGCGTGCTCGAGCTTGTCCTGCGCCTCTGCAAGTGACATTGCCCCGACGGACTGCGCTGCGTACATCGCGCAGCCGTATGCGACGAATACCGGCGCATTTTCAGGGAAAATCGCGTGTTCATCGTCCAGCTTCAGCGTCCGGACAAATGCCTGCCGCAGACCCTTCAGGAACGAAAGCGGTCCGCCGAGGAACAGCACCGTGCCCTCGATCGTTCTGCCCTGTGCAAGTCCCGAGACGGTCTGATCGACAACCGCCTGAAAGATACTTGCGGCAATATCCTCACGCCGCGCGCCCTGATTGAGCAGCGGCTGAATATCCGATTTTGCAAACACGCCGCAGCGCGATGCGATCGGATAGCGCTTTTCCGCTTTCAGGGAGATCGCATCCATCTCATCCGCCGAGATGCCCAGCAGCGTCGCCATCTGGTCGATGAAAGCACCGGTTCCGCCTGCGCAGGAGCCGTTCATGCGCTGCTCCACGCCGCCGGTCAGGAAGATCATTTTTGCATCCTCGCCGCCGAGTTCGATGACAACATCCGCCTGCGGATAATCCGCCTTCACTGCAAGAAATGCCGCATGCACCTCCTGCACGAACGGAATCTCCGCGCTCTGGGCAAGACCCAGTCCTGCGGAACCCGTGATGCAGATTTTGAACAGCACATCGGGGAACTCTTTGCGCAGATTCTGCAGCTGCTCCATGACCGTTTCACGGACGCGGGACATATGCCGCTGATAGCATCGGGACAGAATCTCGTTCTGCTCATTTATGACCACCGTCTTGACTGTCGTAGAGCCGACATCAATGCCGAGTGCGTACACCTTCTGACTCAATGTTTTTGGACCTCCTTTGCCGCGATTGCATACTGCGGCATAATACTGTACTATTATATCACAAAAAATCAAAAAAAGAAACCCCTGCAGCCCGATTTTCATAATTTATTTATACTTGCCGTGTGCGGCTCCGGAAAGTGCTGCCCCCGTACCGCAATTTTATATTAACATCGCCGCAGGCGATACCGCAATTTCTCATTTCTAATTTCTCATTTCTAATTTCACGCGCGCTCTTGTGTTTTGCGGGAGAATGTGTTATAATGGCAATATAGAAACCGTTTCTCGGAAAAGAAAGGAGCATTTCCATGAAAGCAATCGTGATCTACTATTCCCAGTCCTGCGGCAACACGCGCAAAATCGCCGAAATGATCGGTCTGACAACCGGCGCGGAGCTCTGCGAAATCCGGACCGTCGAAGACTACGGCAGCGACTATGAAGCCGTGATGGCAAAAGCGCGCGACGAGATCAACAGCGGATTCGTTCCCGAGATTCAGCCGCTCGATGCCGATCTTTCGCAGTTTGATACGGTCATCATCGGCACCCCGACATGGTGGTATACGATGGCGCCCGCTGTCCGCGCTTTCCTGCGGCAGTATGATCTGACCGGCAAGCGCGTCTACGCATTCCAGACACACGGCGGTCAGCCCGGACGCGCACTCAAGGATATCCGCATGCTCTCCAAGGGCGAGAACATCGGCGATTTCTCCGTCGAATTCGATTCCATGGGCGGCTCCAGAATGAAAACCACGCTCGATGACCTGCGCGCATGGATCGCGGGCATCCAGTAAGTCAGCCATGAAACGGCTTGTATGCTGCGCACCGCTGCTTCTGGCAGCCTGCCTGCTCGGCGGCTGTGCGGAATCCGCGCCGCCCGAGGAATCGGTCGCACTGTTTTCCGGCACCGACAGAAAAGAACTCTATCAGGCGGTTTACAGCGCGCTCACAAAATATCAGGATCATGTTCAGGTTGTCGGCGACCCGAACAACTTTACGCTCACAGAGATCTGTCAGCAGATCCGGATGGAGCATCCGGAAATCTTCTGGTTCAACGGCTGGTACAGCACTGCCACGGACAGCGAGCATCCGACCGTCTACTACATCTCGTTCAATACACCGACCGAACTGACCGCGCAGCAGTGCAGCGATATGCAGAAGGACCTGACCGATGCTGCCGCGGAAATCTGCGCGCAGATTCCGGCGGATGCGGATGACTACGAAAAAGCGCTGTTTGTCCACGATTATCTGATCGAAAACACCGTGTATACCGGCGAAGGCGACAATGCCGGAAACGCCTACGGCTGCATCATGAACCACGCCGCCTACTGCGAAGGCTATTCCAGAGCCTTTCTGCTGCTGATGCATCAGCTCGGGATTCCGGCAGGCTATGTCAGCGGCACAGGCGTCAACGGCGGCAATCACATGTGGAACTATCTCGAGCTCGGCGGGGAATACTACTGGGCGGATGTCACATGGGATGACACCAGCGTTGAGGGCACCGACGAGGAACAGCTCAATCACTATTACTGCTTCCTCAACGATGAAATTATGCTGAAAACGCATCATGTCAACATAACGGAGCCGTTTATCCCGACATGCAGCAGCATGGAGATGAATTACTTTGAAAAAAACGGCTGGCGTCTCGAATCCTATGACGGCAACGCGCTGTGCGGAATCATCGAAGATCAGCTCCGGAGCGGCAAGGAACCGATCGAGATCATGTTTGATTCGCAGGAATCCTATGACACTGCAAACAGCGATCTCTTTGACAATAACCGGTTCTGGCAGCTTGAAAATCTGCCGGACGATCTGGACTATGTCACCTGCTCCAGCTGCGAGACGCCCGCTGTCCTGCGCATTGATATCGCGCACAAAGATGCTGCGGATGCGCCGGAACCCGAGGGCGAAGCAACCGAAGCGCCCGCAGAGGAACCTTCAGCATAACATAAAAACAATAAACCGCTGTATGCAGCAAGCTTTCTGCATACAGCGGTTCTTTTCTGTTTCCGGTTCAGCCCTTTGCCCAGCCATAGGCAATGCCGTCTGCATAGCCGCCGACGGTTTTCGTATCGACAAGCTGATCGCAGACCTGATTCAAGTAGACATAGTACGCCTCCGGCGCAAGATGCACGCCGTCGCCGCCGTTATAGGCAGGATTCAGCGAGCCGTCCCATATTTTCAGATTCGATGCGACATCAACAAATCCGGTGGATGTTCCGGCGAGATGCTCGCGGAGCGTCTGGTTCAGCGTCTCGATCTTCTGGTTCGTGCTGAACGTGGCATCCGCGGTGATCGGTGTCACCGAAGCGACAAAGAACACCGAATCCGGCATGACGCTGCGGATGGTTTTCAGCAGAAAATCATAGTTCTGGCAGTAGACATCCGGTGTTGTCATATTGACATCGTTCATGCCCATAGAAAAGACGATGTAGCGCGGTTTGAGGACGGTCAGCGCATAGGCGACGCCGAACTCGTTTCCGCGGACATCGAAGGTATATTCAAATATATTCCGTGCGCCGACACAGCCCTTGGCAACCACATTGTCATCCGGCAGAATGCCGTAAACGCGCAGACCGCTGCAGATACTGTCCCCGACGAACACCGTATCGTGCAGGAAGGCATAGTCCTCCGCCGTCAGACCGTGCGCATCCGGTGTGATATCCACAACGGCAGGCGTTGTCGGAATCACGGGGAGCTCGCCGATCGTTACGGGCGCCGTCGCCTCCGTTGCAGCAGTCGTTGTGACTGTGGTCGTGGTGGCTTCGGTCGTCGCAGATGTTGCGGCGGAAGTTGAGGTGGTTACAGTCGCAGTTGTCCCGGCGGTTGTTGTGGTTTGCTCCTCTGACAGCAGCGTTACCTCCTCGAGACGGTCCTCCGTTGCAGAGGAGTCCTCAAGGCCGCAGCCCGCCAGACAGATCACAGCAGCAAACACGGCGCCCCAGAGGAGCGTGCGTCTGTGCAGATGCAGCATAAAAACAGTCACCGCTTTCTTTCATCTATCTATATACAGCTATTTTACCACGAAAGCGCGAAATTGTCAACCTCTCCGGACGAATTTTCAGATTCAGCAGATTCGCGGCAGCAGCTCGCCCTTCGGCTGCGGCAGAATGGTCTGCGTGCCGATCTCGGTCTCCATGATGACCTTGCCCGCGTTCTCAGCGGTCACCGTGCCAATGATCGCGGCGTTCTGCGAATATTTACCCTCGCGCAGCTTTGCGACAATCGCCTCCGCATGTGCCTGCGGTGCGAAAATGACCAGTCTGCCCTCGCAGGCAAGATACAGCGGCTCCAGACCGAGCATGCCGCAGACGCCCCTGACGCGCGGATCGACCGGAACGCTTGCCGCATCCAGACGGATGCCGACGCCGCTCTGTCCTGCAATCTCATAGAGCACTGTGCCGACGCCGCCGCGTGTTGCATCGCGGATGACATGGATTTCATCGGTGACATCATAGAGCGACTGCACCGTGCCCCAGAGCGGTGCGCAGTCACTGTCCACATCGGATTCGATGCCGAAATCATTGCGCGCGATCAGAATGGTACATCCGTGCCGCCCGACGTCGCCCGTCACGATGACTGCATCGCCGGGCTTTGCAAGTGTGCCGGATGTATGCGCCTGCGGCATGATCTCGCCGATGCCGGTTGTGGTGATGAACACGCCGTCGCACTGACCCTTGCCCGCGACCTTTGTATCACCCGCGACAATGCGCACGCCGACCTCTGCGGCGGTTTTCTCCATCGCGGATGCAATCTCCTCGAGCGCATCCATTGAGAAGCCCTCCTCAATGACGAATGCGCAGGTCAGATACATCGGTTTTGCACCCATGCAGGAAAGATCGTTGACCGTGCCGCAGATCGACAGCTTGCCGATGTTGCCGCCGTTGAACTTCCACGGCGAAACGATGAAGCCGTCTGTGGAAGTCGCGATTTTTCCGCTGATCTGCGGCAGAACGGCGGCATCGTCGCCCGTGAACATCGGGTTTGCAAAATGCGCCTTGAATACGCTGTCAATCAGCTCGTTTGTCTGTGTGCCGCCCGCGCCGTGCGCAAGCGTAACTGTACGTTCATTCATTTTTATACTCCTTTACGAAAAAAACATTCTCAGCCGGCATCCGGCTCGTCATAATGTATCGCTTCGCGGTTATTTTCATTGGGCTCTGCCCTCTCAATTCGCAGCTGCGGCAATCTGTGAATTGCGCTGCAATTCACTCAGGGGAGCCCTCTATCGCAGGGCTCCCCTCTTTCAAAAAGCATCCACTGGATGCTTTTTGAAATTCACCCCTGCGGAGCTCCTTGCGCATGGGAATTCCGCGCTCTGCGGAGCGCGGCGGGGGCTCTGCCCCTCGACCCCGCGAGCTTTTGAAAAAGCTCGACCAAAACTTTTATTTTGGTCTCAGACTGTCGATAAAGGTATCGCTGCGCGATGATTATAATGGGGCGCTGCCCCATACCCCGCCAAAGGGATGCTATCCCTTTGGAATCCCACTATAAGAAAAG
>JAFWUX010000113.1 GCA_017523995.1 Oscillospiraceae bacterium
AGCACCTGCACATCATACTGCGGATTCGGTCTGCCCATGCTGCCGGGCTTCGGCTCCATGCCGACAACATTTGCAATGGAAAGCGTAGTCTCCGTCTGACCGAAGCCCTCCATGAGCTTCAGACCGGTTGCGCGCTGGAACTGATAGAACACCTCAGGATTCAGCGCCTCACCCGCGATACATGCATATTTGAGCGAGGAGAGATCATATCTGCCGAGATCCTCCTTGATGAAGAAGCGGTACATGGTCGGCGGCGCGCAGAAGCTCGTAACATGATACTTCTTGAACATCGGCAGGATATCATCCGCATGGAAGCGGTCGAAGTCATAGACAAACACCGCAGATTCGCACATCCACTGACCGTAGAGCTTGCCCCAGAGCGCCTTGCCCCAGCCGGTATCGGAGATTGTGAAGTGCAGACCGTTCGGGTCAGCGTTCTGCCAGTAGCGCGCGGTGACATAGTGACCGAGCGGATACTGATAGCTGTGCAGAACAAGCTTCGGGTTGCCCGATGTACCGGAGCTGAAGAAGATCAGCATCGGATCGGTGCCGCAGGGCGTCTCAGCGGTACGCTCGAAGTGTGTGCTGTAAGCCGGAAGCTCTGCGTTGAAATCATGCCAGCCCTCGCGCTGTCCGTTGACAACAACTTTTGTCTTGAGCGACGGACAGTTTGCCTGTGCGAGATCGACCTCGTCTGCAACATCGCCGTCCGCGGTACATACGATTGCAGAAACCTTCGCAGAATTGAATCTGTATTCAAAGTCATGCTTTTTCAGCATGTTCGATGCAGGGATGACCAGTGCGCCGATGCGGTGCAGCGCAATGATCGAGAACCAGAACTGGAAGTGCCGCTTGAGAACGAGCATGACGCGGTCTCCCTTTTTGATGCCCAGCGACTTGAAATAGTTTGCAGTCTGGCAGGAATAGCGCTTGATGTCCTTGAATGTGAATCTGCGCTCATTGTGGTCTCTGTCCACATAGATCATCGCGGTTTTATCCGGACATTTCTCTGCCATTGCATCGACGATATCGAATGCAAAGTTGAATTCATCCTTGTGCTCGAAGTGCACGCCGCTGAGGATGCCTTCCTCATTTGTTTCGCAGGTGACAAACTTCTCTGCAACCGGATGCATCAGACCGGCCTTATCGACATTGGTCGAGTGATGCTCCGCGACATGCTCATGATACTCCGAAAGACCGGTTGTGCCGTGCGGCGCCATGACAAAGGCATAGATTTCGCAGTCCTCGCCGCCGAGTGCCACCTCATCATGCGGCATGGAGCTGTCATAGTAGATGCAGTCGCCCTCGTGCAGAATCTCGGTGTGCGAACCGACGATCATCCGCAGCGTGCCTTTCAGGACAATATCCATCTCCTGACCGGCATGGCTTGCAAGATGCAGCGGCTTGGAAAGCGCCTCCTCAGAATACGGCACTACCACATGGAACGGCTCCACAGTCTTGTTCTTGAACTTCGCAGCGAGACGGTTATAGACAAAGCCCTCTCTGCGGACGATCGGCACGCCCTCGCCCTTTCTGGTGACGGTATAGCCGCTCAGCTCCGGCGAGCTGCCCTCCATCAGTTCGGAAATCTCGACATGAAACGCATTGGCACATTTATAAATAAACGTAAAGCTGAAATCCTTTTCGCCGGATTCAAACAGCTTGTAATCCTCTACGGAATAATCTGTTTTTGCAGCCATTTCCTCAACAGAAAGACCGAGATCCTCACGCAGGCGGGAAATTCGCTCTGCAACCTCTTTGATTCTGGCTTCGGCATTCTGAAGGTTCTTCTGGTCGCTCATTGAAATCTCTCCTATCATAATAAAATAAAAAAACCCGTCCCAAAGAAAAATCTTTGAGACGAGTATCAATCCATTGATTACCCGCGGTACCACTCAAATTGTGCCGCTATTGCGTAACACCACTTTCAGGTTCCAGCAAACCCTATTCTTTCACGCAGACTCACGGGAACGCTTACTTTGACCTTTCAGCATTCCGGCTCAGAAGGGATACACAGCATTGCATGACACCGGCTCGCACCACCCGCCGGCTCTCTGAAGACATTGGCAATCCTCTGTTTGGCTTCCTCATTGCCTTTCGATATGCATTGTATCACAAATAATTTTATTTGTCAAGCCCTTTTTCAAATTTTTTCGGGATTTTTGTAAAATCGGGATTGACACACAGTTCTTTCAGCGGACACGCCGCACATTTCGGATTCCGCGCCGTGCAGGTATCACGCCCGAACAGCACAATCTGATGACAGTAGCGCGAGGAGCGTTCCGGCGGCAGAATCTTCCGCAGATCCTCCTCGACATGCTCCGGCGCGTGCCGCTTTGTCAGCCCGAGCCTGCCGGAAATCCGGATGCAGTGCGTATCCGTGACAACCGAAGCCTGCCCGTAGACATCGCCGAGCAGCAGATTTGCCGTCTTGCGCCCGATGCCGGAAAGCGTCAGCAGATCATCCATATTGTCCGGCACCTTTCCGCCGTAGACATCGCGCACGCGCTGGCACATCTCCTTGATGCTCTTTGCCTTTGCGCGGTAAAAGCCGCAGGGCTTGACCGCGTTTTCGAGCGCTGTGATATCCGCATCCGCAAAGGAATCCAGCGTCGGGAAATCGCGGAACAGATCCTTCGTCACAATGTTGACGCGCGCATCGGTACACTGCGCCGAAAGCCGCGTCGCGATCATCAGCTGATAGGGCTCGTCATATTCAAGCGAGCATTTTGCATCCGGATAGACCGTATCGAGAATATCGCAGACCTGCACTGCCTTGTCTTTCAGTTTCATTTTGATCCCTCATTTATGCGTCAGAGCGCGTTTTTTCCAGGAATAACCGTTTTTGATATCTGCATTCGATTTCAATAATCTTATACGCTTTCACAGCGGATTCTCCGCACTTTCCGTGTTTCAGTTTCAGGATTCTTCATCATCTTTCACGGTTTCGAGATTGCCGCTGAGCCTGCAGCCGGGATGATGCTTGTCAAAATCAGCGAGCACCTCCGGCGCATAAGTATATTTGTTTCCGGGATTGAACGAGAGCGCCTGCAGCGTATCCATATCATCCAGCGCAGAGAAATCATCCGGAACTGCAAAGCCATCAAGCAACAGATTCGTAAACCCGCGCGCATCCTTCAAAGTATCGAGTGATGCACCGTCCGCCCAAATCTTGCCGTACATCAACCCGCCGGACTGTAACCCGCCGCCTTTCTGATCCTCATTGAAATTCAGGAACCGAACAAATACCGGAGACGCATCATTCTTGTCATGAAAATCCAGCTTCACGCGCAGCTCACTGTGTATCTCCTCCGGATGCTCCCGCATAAACTGCTCCGTGATCCCGCGGATTTCCAGCGTCTCACGAATCAACTGCTCGCGATCACAGAACGAGTCAAACTCAAAATCAATTTCCAGCGCGGTATAATGCGGCTCATGCGGCACTTCGCGGATATATGCAAAATAGCAGGTTTCATATTTCTTTGCGGTCAGCAGCTCGCCGAGCGCAGGCATCGCGCGGCTGTCCGGACAGCCGTTCAGCACATAGCGCAGTCCGGTTCTTGACACGCGGTAGAGAAACAGCGCCATCATCAGCAGCGCAGCAAGCATCGCCGCAGCCGCAAGATATTTCCAAATCTTTTTGATCATCCGATCACCCCGCACTTGACATCTTTCCGCTTTCGTGGTATCATTACACCAGAACATTCACAAGGAGTTGTCACATATGGGAACCGCACATCATTTTGAGCCGGAAAAGCTCATCTGTGCCGTATTGTATACCGATGAATCCGCCGCAGATGCCGCAATCGCAAAGCTGAAAGCGGCATTCGGCGAAACCGATCTCGAATCCGAAGCCTACAGCTTCTCTGCAATCTCGCCCTATTATGACGGCGAAATGGGCGGCACCGTCTACCGCAAAATGCTTTCATTTTCGGTCTGCCGCGATCCGCAGGAGCTCGCCGCAATCAAGACGCTGACGAACAGCATCGAGCAGGAAACCGCCGATGCCGGAAACCGTCACATCAACCTTGATCCGGGCTTTGTCAGCCCCGGCAGATTATCCCTTGCAACAACCAAGAACGCCGGTCACCGCATCCCGCTCTCAGAGGGCATCTATGCGGAGCTGACGCTCTTTTATGCACGGCATGCATGGCATCCGTTCCCGTGGACTTATATGGACTTCAAACTGCCGCAGGTACACAAGTTTCTGACGCAGGTGCGCAGAATTTACATGCAGCAGCGAAAGAGCTGGCTTTCCAGCGACTGACGCATCTGCCGGACGCGGCTCGTGAGCTGCTCACCGGAAAGCCCGAGCAGACAGCCTGTCCAGACCGCACCGTAGGCAAAGGCAAGCGTCATGTGCCCGAGCGGGATTGCGCCCTCCTGCACCAGATCGTACCCCGAACCGTAGCTCTGGTTCTGCTCCTGACACGGCGCAAGATAACACGGAATCCCATAGCTCCGGCAGCGCTGAATCAGCGTCTGGACGGCATAGGGCGAAAACCGCACCGAATTTGCCGTCTCCGAGTGATAGGTGCCGTGCACAACCGCCGCCGCATCCTCGAGCGGCAGCTTATCATAGCGCAGCCCGTTGTAGGGACGGATCAGCATAATCTCCGGCGCAGCCTTGGCATGTGCCGCAAGCATCTGCAAATCAAAGCAGGTGCTTTTTTTATGGATCGGCGCGGCATCCAGCACAGCGGTGATTTTCTGCATCGTAGCGCTGTAAAAGGAGCGGCTCTCATGCTGACACGGCAGCAGATCAAAGCCGCGGTGCAGATACATATAGCCGTCGCTGTTTTCATAGATCACCCAGACGCCGCCCGCAAGATGCTTACAGATCAGCTTGACCGCCGCCTCAAAATTCGCATGGCCGTTCGTCTGCGGCTCACTGAGCGGCTCAATCGCCGAAACGAGCATCACCGGCACCGGAATCCCGATGAGCGCGGCGGAAAGCATCGCGGCGGTCTGATCGAGCGTATCCGTGCCGTGCGCAATGATAATCCCGTCATAGCGTTTGAGATCGAGCGCCGCGATTGTCCGCAGCAGCGTACACCAGTCATCCGGTGTCAGATCCTCACTCAGCGCATTGAGCGGCATCTGCACATCAAATTCCACCGAGGAATACGGATGCGCAAGCCGGTAGTGCTGCTCGAGGACAGTTGAAGCCGTCCCGACATCGCTGCGGCGTGTCCCGTCGGAACCGGCGCGGCTGCAAATCGTGCCGCCCGTCAGAATCAAAGCAATCCGCATCACAAGCCCCCGATCATGACTGCTCCGCGGGAACCGTCTGCAGCGTCACGCAGACAATCTCCGGATGATCGAACAGGCGGAGCGGAAAGCCGCTGTTGCCGAGTCCGCGGCTCAGATACATCGTAGTACCGCCCTCCGTGAACACGCCGTCGGAATACTCCGGCAGCACGCCCTGATCCGGCGCGTAGAATCCCTGATGCGTAAACGGAATCCGCCACTGCCCGCCGTGCGTATGACCGGCGAACACCAGATCGACGCCGGTCTCCGCGTAGTAATCGCGGAGATACTGCGGTTCATGCGCCAGCAGAACCTGAAAATCATCCGGCGCCTCATCCGCGAGCGTTTTCAGGATATTCGCCTGCAGCGACAGATCATCGAGCCCGATCAGCGAGAAAGTCTGTCCGGTCTGCGATTCAATCTGCACGGTCTCATTGTAGAGAAAATGCACGCCGTATTCCGTGATCTTCTCCTCGAATGAGGAGAGCACATCCTTCGAGAGATAATGCTCGTGATTGCCGTAGACAAAGTAGGTCGGCGCGATCTCGGGAATCTGCTGCATGAACAGCAGCGCATCCGCCACATTCGTGTGATTGCTCGCGTCGATGAAGTCACCGGTCAGCACAATGATATCCGGCTCCAGCGCGCGCACTTCCCGCAGCAGCACCTCATTTTTCTCGGCAAACACCTTGTTGTGCAGATCGGTGAGCTGCACGATGCGAAAGCCGTTGAACGAAACCGAAAGCGCATCTGTTTCGTATGTATATTTTGTGACCTCGATGCGGTTGTTTGCGCCGTATGCCATTGCAGCAAAGAGCAGAATCAGCAGCATCCAGATTCCGATGCGCCGCCAGATTTTTCTGCCCTTTACACGTTTTTCGATTTGTTCAGCATTGCTTGTGTTCTGCATGCGGAAGTCCTCCTGCAATCTTTTGTTCAAAATCATGACAAACCGCAATCGCGCAGGCATGCACCGTGCGCGATTGCGAAACATATCCTCAGAATGTGATCAGCTTGGCAATATACTTCAAAATGAGCGTAACGTCTTCACCGTTCAGCGCGCCGTTCCGATCGACATCGGCATTCAGCTTGCCCTGCGCAGAGATCAGCGCCTTCTGATCCTCAGCCTTATAGCGCGCGAGCAACACCGCATCGGAAACATCCACGCGGTTATCGCAGTTGACATTGCCGAGTTCCAGCGTTCCGAAAGGCGCGGTTGTCTCGGAGACGGTTGTGGTTGTTGTGGTTTCGGATGTTGTTGTGGTGGTGACCGGTGTTGTGGTGGTCTCATCAAAAATGAGCGGTTCACCGCCGAAATCGAAGCTTTCGTTGATCTCCGAAGCACTCTTGGCAAGTGCAGCCATCGCGGATTCATCACCGCCGTAGAGCCTGCAAAGACCTGCGCAGGCAAGTGCAAAGCAGCCGTTGTAATCGAGCGCCGGCTCGGTATACTGATACTTGTCGGAGTGATCCTGATAGTTGCCGGAAGCATCAATGCCGCCGACGAGCGTGCCGTAATTCGTGTACTTCACTTCCGGATTGTTCACGAGCGATTCACCCTGTTTCAGGTGCTGCGCCGCACGGTGGTGGATGTGGGTCGGCCATTTGTCGCCGTAGCCGAGCAGGAAACTGTAGCCGAGCGGATTTCCGCCGAGGATGTAGTCCATCTGCCATTTCGCGCCGGTCGCATACTCCGAGGATGCATCACCGTCCGCGATTGTAAGTGCGCTCATCTGAAGCGCACAGTTATAGCGCGCCGCGCCCCAGCCGTCGCCGTTATACTTGCCTGCTGCAACACCGCCTGCATTCTTGACCTCATAGATCAGCTCATCCTGAAAGACGGTATCCTTTGTCGCCTTATACATCAGTGCAGCATAACCCTGCCAGACCTTGTCCCAGGAGTATCTGTACCAGTCACCGATCCCGCCGTAATCGCCGTTCTTCGGTGTTCTCGATGGCTTGTCGCCTTCGCCGAGCGCAAAGAGCCACGCCGAAGCCATTGCCTCCTCATCCTGATACATCGCATCGGTGGAGTAGAAGCTCATTCCGGCGCAGTTGTTGCCGACATGCTTCTGACCGAACGCCAGCAGCGCCTTTGCATATTTGATGCACTTTGCCGCATACTGCGGGTCAATATCCTGAAAGATATACGCAGAGCCCGCAAGACCCGCCGCCATTTCGCAGCAGACAGCGGAATTGTTGTCGGAGGCAGTCAGCCAGTAGACATCGCGCTGATAGGTCTGCTCCTCCGGCGGCAGAAACTGACCGTGGTCAATGTCGCCGTTCGCGACCGTTCCCGCAACCGCGACAACCTCGCCGCTGTCATTCAGGAATGTCGATTTCATCATGAAATCCGCGCCGCGTCGAAGCACATACTGCAAATGATCAAAGCATCTCGCCTGCTTGTAAACGCCGGGATTCAGATACTCCGAGAGCGCAAGGCTGCTCATCGAAAAGCCGATTGTCAGATTGAATTTGATATGGTCGCCGGCATCGTGATAGCCGCCGTCGAGATCGACCTTGCCGTCACCGTCCGGATCGACAACAGCTTTTGCCGCGCCGTCCAGACTGCCGACACTTGCCTGTCCGTCATAGGTGTGACAGTCGCCGCGCCATGTCAGCGGACCGTCCGTGATGCCGGAACCGCAGGCGTTGGAATCGTAAAAATACAGAGACATCGCAAGCGCCTCAGTATAATTGTTCGATTCTCCGGCTGCAGTGACCGGTGCTGCAAGTGCATTGCCGCAGCTTAACAGCATCGCGGCACTCAGGATTGCAGCAGTTGTCTTTTTGGTTTTCGCGGAATGATACATAAGAAACCTCCCCTTTGGCGTTTTCGCCTTTATTTTGGTGCGTTTATTAAAATTTGCACCAATCTGTGTATATGCGAACGCGGATACGGCTATAAAAGCCGTATCCGTGCCCGAATCTGAAATTATAACGTTTTCACGCAATATGTACCATTCGATGAGATCAATCAGTGTGCAAGGTCATCTGCGGAGATGAGCTTTGCAACATACTTCAGGATCTTGATGACATCATCGCTATGGATATTGCCGTCATGTGTAACGTCTGCATTGAGGCGTCCGATATTGCTCAGTCTGACAGAGCTGTCCTCAGCTGCAAAACGTGCAACCATAACAGCATCCGAAACATCAACCTTGCCGCTGCAGTTTGCATCACCGAACATGGATGCCTCTTCTCTTACCGGCTCAGTCGGAGGAGTGGTTGTGGTGGTTGTTGTTGTTGTGGTGGTAGTAGTTGTCGTGGTGGTAGTGGTTGTGGTGACCTCCGGAGTGGTCTGCTTCGGCTGATCCGGCTGCTGGGGCTGGCTGCTGCCGCTGCCGTTGCCGGTCACGCTCTCGAGCGTTGCGGAAGTCGGCCACCAGACGGTGAGATAAATCTCGCTTGCGCCGGACGGAACCTCTGCCTCAACGGTCATTTCGCCGCCGGAGGGGCTTGCCTTCCACTCGGTCATCTTGCCGTTGATCTCGTAGCAGCCGTTCGCCTCGGTATCATTGGAGTTGGTCTTGAGCTTGAATGTAACCTTGGTCGAGCCGTTGGTCTGTGCAACCCACTTCGGATTGCTGTCGATATCGGTTGCCTTGGTGAAGGTCAGGCTGCCGCCGGAGCTGCTGCCCGGATTGTTATCCGAAGACGGCTGCTTGGTGGTATCCTGCTTGTGCTCCTCAGAAGACGGTGTGGTCTGCTGCGGACCGTCCGTGCTGCCCTTGCCGTTGTAGATCTTCTTCACACCGGTGATGCTGGTGTCGATCTGACCGCTCTTGTAGAAGTGATAGAGACCTGCTGCTGCGCCGACGAAGCCTGCATTGTAGTCCAGAGCGACCTCGTTTGCCTGATAATCGGAACGGACGTCACGGTATGCACCCTGTGCATTGGTCGGACCGCCGCAGAGTGCGCCGACGAGGGTGTACTTGTTCTGAACGCCGTCATTCTCAGGCGCTGCACTGTTGGTGCCGGAAGCTGCTCTGTGGTGCGGGTTCTTGGAAGCGTTCGGCTTAAAGCCGCAGACGAGGCAGTAGGTCTGACCGTTTGCGAATGCCTTGTCGCCGGTGAGGTACTGCATCTGACCCTTTGCCCAGCTTGCATCGCCCTTGTTGTGCTTAGCAGCAACCAGCGAGCAGAACTGTGCAGTTGCGTTATGTCTTGCGCTGCCCCATTCCCAGTTCTCGAGGAAGCAGTAGTTATCGCCCTTGAAGTTGTTGAGGAAGCCTGCGCTGCCCCAGTCGCCGGTGATCTCACCCTTCAGGATGCCGGCACCGAGCTGGACGCTTTCCCAGGAATGGTTGGAATAAGCCTGACCCGCCTTCGCGATATCATTCTTATATGTATCGTCCTTGGTTGCAAGATAGAGCCAGCCTGCTGCCCAGTTCAGCTCATCCTGCGAGCCTGTCCACTTTGCCTCATAGAACGAGCCGGCAGAATAGAAGCCGGTGTCTCTCTTGGAGAAGTCATAGAGCGCCTTTGCGTATTTCAGGTCATCCGGATTGCCGAAGTTGACATAGTTTGCAGCGAGTGCCGCTGCGTACTGTGCAGTGACGTTTGCAGCGCCGCCGGTTGTCCAGAGCATTCTGCCTCTGCCGCCCTGCTGCTCAGGAGCGCCCCAGTACATGTGATCCGTATCGCCGTCACCCTTCTCGATGAGAACCTTAGAGACATTGTTGCCGTTCAGAACCGTAGCATCACGGAAGAACTTGCAGAACTTATCGGTGATGACCTTGAGGTGTTCGCCCTGACCGGTTGCCTCAAAAGCATCCTTGAACTCATAGTAAGCCCAGCCGAGCGTAGAAGCGGTGTAGCCCTGCGGCTGACCGAACATCACGTGGTCACCTGCATCGTGGAAACCGCCCGGAACCTCATCGTTGGTGTGGCAGTTGCCGCGCCATTCCATTGCGCCGAGTGTCTGGACATCGCTGCCGCACATGTTGGCATCGTAGAAATACAAGCTGTACTGCAGCAGCTTTGCATAGTTGTCGCCGTCAGCAGCGCTGACAGACAACGGGGAGCCTGCGCCGACAGCCATCAGGGTGCCGAGCGACATGACGGCGCTCGTACAGGCAGCGCCGACGCGGTGGATCATTCTTTTTTTCATATGGAATCCCCTCTCAAAGGTTTGTTAAAAGTTTTCCGGCAGTTCCCTCTCAGCCGGAAGTCGGAAACCGACATTTTTATTATATACGAAAACTTCCTGTATTATATGGACAGTCTATGAACATTCTATGAATAAATATCGAACATTTGCCAATCCTTTCACTTATTGCTTGGACATTCTGTATAACAAATCAAATATGCGCTTGTGAAATGTGCCGAAAATGCTATTTATCGCAAGATTCTTCTAATTCGTTATTTGAATCTTAAATTTGATTAAATATTTATCCTCTGTAGATTGCGTGCACGATTATACAGCTGGTATATCGCTATCATGATATTTGACAAATGCATCTCTGCATGGTATACTATAATATATCTCACACCAAGTGAAAGGAGCCGAATATGGCAGACGTAATCCGCATCAATGATCTCCCCGCACTGACCGGCAGGCTGACCGAAGCCGCAGGCCGCGTCATCATCGGTGCACCTGATACACTCCGCATGCTCACTGCCGCATTGCTCTGCGGCGGACATGTTCTGCTGGAGGATCTTCCCGGCACCGGCAAGACAACACTCGTCAAGGCGTTTTCGATCCTGACCGGCTGCGACAGCCGCCGTGTGCAGTGTACGCCTGATCTCATGCCTGCCGACCTGACGGGCTTCGAGATTCTGCAGCAGGATGCATCCGGTGCGCGGCATATGGAATTCCGGCCGGGTCCCGTGTTCACGAATCTGCTGCTCGCCGATGAAATCAACCGTATGGCGCCGCGTTCGCAGGCAGGTCTGCTCGAATGCATGGCGGAGCATCAGGTGACAGCCGGCGGCAAAACCTATTCGCTGCCCGATCCGTTCTTTGTCATTGCAACGCAGAATCCGGTGGAACTGCAGGGCACATTTCCGCTGCCCGAAGCACAGCTCGACCGTTTCTTCATGCGCCTTTCGATGGGCACGCCCGACCGCAGTCAGGAACGCGCGATCCTCGCCGACCGTCAGCTGACCGATCCGCTGGAATCGCTGACGCCCGTCATCACGCCGCAGATGCTTCTGTCTGCGCAGGCAGCAGTGAAAACAGTCACCGCCTCTGAGGCAGTGCTCGATTATCTGCTCTCACTCGCCGAAGCAACGCGCAGCCATTCCAAACTGCGCTTCGGACTGAGCACCCGCGCCGCGCTTGCGCTGCGTCATGCGGCGCAGGCGGTCGCTGCAATGGAAGGCAGAGATTATCTGCTGCCGGATGACATCAAAGCAGTGTGGATACCGGTCTGCGGACACCGCCTGCAGGCTTCGGACGGTCTCCTCTCCGACCGTCAGGCTTCAGAAGCCGTCCTCACGGAGATCGTGAACAGTGTTGAGGTACCCAAAACATGATTCTCGTGCTCCTGCTGCTCAGCATCGGGCTCGCCGTCCTGCTCACGCAGCGGCTCATTGAACGGTTCGGATTCCGCAAGCTGACCTACACGCTCGCGTTCTCCGCAGATGAGGTCACAGAGGGCGATACCGTCGAGCTGATCGAGACAATCATCAGCCGCAAGCCGATCCCGCTGCCGTGGATCAAGGCAGAGCTGACCACGGATTCCTCATTGAAGTTTGCATCCGGACAGTCCTCTGTCTCCGAGGAGACAAGATTTGTCTCGAGCTGCTTCTGCCTGTTCCCGTACAAAAAAATCGAGCGGCACTGGCGAGTGACCTGCACAAAGCGCGGCATGTTCACCGTGTCGCATGTGGTGCTTGTCATCAGTGACCTGTTCGGCACGGCGGAATGGTCAAACCCGCTGCCGGAGGTTGTCGCGCGCCTGACCGTGCTGCCCGCCGTCCGGAATCTGAACACGCTTGCGGAGCTGCCGCAGCAGTTCAGCGGCGAGATCATCCGGCGGCGATCGGTCATCCCCGACCGCTTTGCGATCTGCGGCATCCGTCCCTATGCAGACGGCGATGCAGTCCGCGACATCAGCTGGACGGCATCGGCACGCTCAGAGCAGCCCGTGGTCTGGCAGTATCATGAGACTGCGGCGCCGGAGATCACAGTGATGCTGAATCTCGAAACGCGCGAGACCGACCGCGACAAACTCTCCGACCGCGCACTGTTCGAGGACGAGATCCGGCTCTGCGCGGCACTGCTCGGCAATGCAGAGCGCATGCATCTGCCCGTCCGGCTGATGGCAAACACGGTCATCGGGCAGGCACCGGCGGAATCGAAGGTTGTCAGCGGCACAGACGGTCTGCGGCATCTGCTGCGCATGCTCGCTGCACTGCCGGATACGATCGCCTGCAAATTTCCCAAGATGCTCCGGCGGTTCCTCGCCGCCAACCAGAATACCGCGGTGATTATCGTGACGGCATTTGTCTCGCCGGAACTGATGCGCCTTGCCGCCGCAGATCCGCGCCTCACGGTGCTATCGCTCAAGCCGCTCAAAGATCCGGTACATCCGGTCAATGTCCGGCATATAACGCTACAATTTGAAAGGAAATACGCTTCATGAAATTTCGTCAACTCGCAGCCGTGATGGCTGCATGCTCCCTCGCTGCATTTCTCTCCGGATGCGGCAATCAGCCGTCCGCAGCAGAAGATTCCGCTGTCTCATCGAGTACCGCAGAAGCATCCGCCGAAAGCAGCGAACAGCCGGATGCCGACAGTCAGCCTGAGATCGGCTCCGACCTGACGATCGGTGCAGCATCGGTCACGGCGCATGCCGGTGATAAGGCGGTTCCGGTCAATGTTCAGGTCTGGAACAACCCGGGATACTCCGCATGCGGCATTCAGCTTTTTTATGACACCAAGCTCAAGCCGGTTACCGAAAAATCGGATAACGAGTTCTCGGATTCCCCCGGCGGAAAATGCGATCTCGGCAAAGCAGCAGAGGGCTTTATGACATCGTGTCTGGTCAATGAGGAGGATCATCTCATCGCATTCGGCGCACTCTCCGGCGAAAACAACACCGAAGACGGCACGATCTTCACAGTATATTTTGACGTTCCGGAGGACGCGCCATCCGGTCAGACCTTCACATTCGTCACGGTTATTGATTCGTTCAATGACGAAACCAAGACCTCGCTGAACCCAAAAACAATCAACGGCACCCTGACGATAGAATGAGGAGCACGCAGGCACGCCGCCCATATGCTAAAGTCCGAAGCAGGCAGTGCCTGCATCCGAAATGCTAAAGTCCGAATAGTTCAAACGAATGGATAAAGGCTACCGCCCCAATCAAAGTAAATATATATAATTATAAAGCCGCTGAATGAGTGGAAAACGCTCATTCAGCGGCTTTTGCACAAAAAGCAGTATGAAGCATAAATCTTTGTGCAATCTTTTTGAAAAGTTGCACGCAACCGTCAAACTTTTGCCGATTTGGCACCCCTTAGTAGAGGGGCACACATATTTTTCCGTTCCTTCGCCGCAAATAATTGTAAACAATTATAAATATATCTGTGCAGCGGACACCACAACTCCTCACTTCTCACGCCTATCTCCCCACTCTATTATATATCCGTCCGCGCAGCGGACACCGCATCTCCTCACTTCTCACTTCTATCTCCTCACTTTATAGATTCATGCGCGAAGCGCATACCACAATTTCTCATTTCTAATTTCTAATTTCTCATTTTCATCATCTCCTCACTTCTAACTCCTATCTTCTCACTAGAAATACAGCGGGTGCTGCGAACCATACAATAGACGGAATGTTCGGTTTGGCAAAGGTGTTAGTCGGTACGTGAACTCAACCTTGTACAGGCGATGGGGTTCATGCCGACGGTACAGGATTGCAGGCATGCACTTAGAACTTTGACAAGTGAATAGCAGCATCAGTCGCAAGGCAAAGCGAGGGATGCTGCAAGTTTATTTGTGGTTATATTCTTGTTAGTTTTCGCTTGATGCTCTTTATCCTTTTGTCCGATTATTATTTTTCACTGGGCGCGGGGCGCAAGTGCGAGGGGACAACCCAAAGAGGAAAGGGGGAAGGTTCGCGAGCTCACATTCCCCCTATCCCCTTTAGGTTTTCCCCTCGCGCTCCCCTTTCCTGATTCCTTGACCCCCTTAGGGCGAACATCACTCATTCGGCGCAGGTTGTGTCTTAGAGCAATACTTACTTTGTGAAAGTCTTACGCTCAAACAATTGGCTTTTGTCAAACAGGTGGCTTACGCCCCAAGAGAGGAGAGGATAAGGAAAGAGGTGAGCGCAGCACCGGCGTAACGGTGCGGGGGAGAACCTTAGGTAGAGGGGAGACCCGAGCGTAGCGTGGACTTCCCTCTCTCTATGGTTCTTCCCCTCGC
>JAFWUX010000001.1 GCA_017523995.1 Oscillospiraceae bacterium
GAAAGTCCTGCCATTGTGTAGGCAGAGCCGAGGGTTATCATCATTGCCGGCAGAAAGAGCACACCCACCGCAACCGAACCGCAGACCGCAAACCAGACATGATTGCGCAATAGTACATCAACACAGGCATACATTCCGCAGAACATCAGCATAAGTGCCGATTTTCCGACAGCTCCCGCAAGCATCTCGCCAAAGCCTGATGCCGTAAATTCACCTCCTGCGGCTGCACCGAATATTGCTGCACCGAGGACATAGCTGAGTATCATCATCACGCCTGCAACAGCGCCCGTGATGATCTTTGCAAAGGTGAAAGCCCTGTGCTTTGGCGTGATACTGCAAACATTTTTGATAAAGCCGCTTTTATAATCATTCCCGATAAAGAATGCAAGGAAGATACCGACCATCACAAACAATGCCGAGCTAAACAGCGAGTTTACCTGCCCCCACGCATCAAAGCCCTTTTGAAAATCGGGGACAGTCATGACCGTGAATGAACCGGGCAGGAGTGCTGCAAATCCCACAAACCAGTACAGAAGCGGTGTGCGGAATAGTCTGTACAGATCACGGCGCAGCATCGAATATGCCCTGTTTCCCACAGGACGCAGTTTTTGTTTACTCATGCTCTGCTTACCTCCTTCATCAAATCGATGTAGTATTCCTCCAGACCGATCTGCTTGGTTTCAAGCATTGACACTGCAATACCCTTACTAAGAAGCATCTCAGAAATTTTCGTGCTGTCCTGCTCTCCGTAAATGCGGATACCGTCATCGGTTGACTGCACCGAGGGATAAAATTTTCTGAGCAGCCCAAAGGCTTGCATATCATTGACAGTCCGTACAAGAACATGATCCTGACAGCGTTCATTCAGCTGGTCTGCCCTGATCTCCTGTATCATTCTGCCCTCTTTCAGAATACCGTAATGTGTTGCGATCTTGGAAAGCTCATCAAGGATATGCGAGCTGATGAGAATGGTAACACCCTCCTCACGGTTGACTTTCAGCAGCGTCTCACGGACGATACGCACACCGTCCGCATCAAGACCGTTGATCGGCTCATCGAGTATCAGCAACCGTGGGTGTCCCAAAAGTGCCTGTGCAACACCGAGCCTTTGCTTCATTCCGAGGGAACACTTTCTGAACTTCTTATCAGCGGCATCGGTAAGCTTCACAAGGTCAAGCACACGCTCCACCTCATCTCCCGGGTGAACGATACCGAGGTTCAGCGCCTGCATATACAAGTTCTGATATACGCTGCTGCCGGGAAAACAGCCGGGATTCTCGATCAAAACACCTGTTTCCGCCCTGATCTGCGGGTTTCGGAACGACTTGCCGAACAGCCTGATCTTGCCGTGTGTTGGCACGAGAAGACCGCAGATCAGCTTTTCGGTGGTTGATTTTCCCGAACCGTTCTCACCGATGAAGCCGTATATCGCGCCCTCCGGGACAGTCATATCCAGATGATCGACAGCGTACATTCCGTGAAAGGCTTTGCTCAGGTTTTGTATCTCGATCGCATTCATGACTCATCGCCCTCTCTGTTTGGTATGTCTTGATTTTACAATAGTTTTGTTGCAGTTGGGTTTGAGTTTTGTTGCAGTAATATTAAAATATGCTGATGTGTCTTGAAAGCCGAATGGATTTTTGGTATAATGATAACAAGAATAGTCAAAGGGATTGATACTTTGAGATCTCCACACTTTGCATACCAAAAACTGCTTCAGTCATGCTTATCATGCTGTGGAATGCCTTGTCTATGAGCGTCAGGGCGCAGCGAAACATCAGACAGGAGGAATTACAATGATACATATTTTAGTTGTTGACGATGACAAAGACCTGAACCGCCTTGTGTGCAGTTATCTGAATGACAGCGGATTTTCGGCAAAGGGCTGTCTTTCGGTCAATGAAGCGTATGACGAAATGTATGCCAACCTATATGATCTCATCATTTCGGATATTATGATGCCGAAAATTGACGGCTTTGAATTTGCTGAGACGATTCGCAGACTGAATGCGAATATCCCGATATTGTTCCTCTCTGCAAGAGACGATCTGTCCGCGAAGGAAAAGGGATTTCGCCTTGGCATTGACGATTATATGGTGAAGCCGGTGGAGCTTGCAGAGCTGGAAATGCGTGTGCGTGCGCTTCTGCGCAGGGCGAATATCGCAGAGTCCAAAAAGCTGACGGTGGGCGATCTGACGCTGGACGGCGATGCCATGACAGGCACGGTAAACGGCGAGGAAATGCCCCTTTCCACACGGGAATTCAATATCCTGTTCAAGCTGCTGTCCTACCCGAACAAGACATTTTCGAGGGCGCAGCTCATGGACGAGTTCTGGGGCGTGGACTCTGACGCAAGCCTGCGCTCGGTGGACGTGTATATCACAAGGCTGCGTGACAAAACGGCGGTCTGC
>JAFWUX010000008.1 GCA_017523995.1 Oscillospiraceae bacterium
CATATCGAAAGTTTTGGTCGAGCTTTTTCAAAAGTTTGCGGGGTCGAGGGGCAGAGCCCTCGCCGCTCATGGTTTGCTTGCAAACCATTGCGCAGCAGTGCGGAACTCCCCCGGCGTTCAAGCGTTCGCGGGCTTGGGCGCCTGCGATAGAGGCGCCCATTCTAAAATAGCATCCGCGCAGCGGATACCTCTTTTTACGTTTTGCGGTATTCCGATGGATTGATAATGTGGGACTTACAGTGTTGCTGCGCAAACTGTGCCCCAAGCCCCTGCTGGGGTCAATAACCCCTGCGGGAGTTTGCTCATGATCAATCATCGTGCCAGCGATACCATATATAAAGCAAACCCGCGGAACCGGTCTGTGCCGATTCCGCGGGTTTCGTGTTCGCTGTTATGCGCCGGAGATCAATAATCTGCCGGAGCGTTCTGGTTGCCGGTGACTTCGCGCCAGTTGACAGCGTCATTCTTGCCGACGACCTTACGGGTGTAGTAGAGCAGGATCAGCTGTGCGTCTCTGAGCTCTGCCTTTGCGTTGCCGTCAACGTCGCCGATGCTCTGCTCGGATGCGGTGAGCACTGCCTCTTTGCCTGCCATCTCAGCAACATAGTGGCGCAGGACGAGCTGTGCGTCTGCGGAGGAGATTTCGCCGTTCTGATCGACGTCGCCGAACATGCCGCCGACCTTGACCTCGCAGCCGTAGCCGGTGCCGTTGACAGTTGCGGTGATCATAGAGGTGCCCTTGCCGACAACCTTGACAAAGCCGTTCTGATCGACCGTTGCGACGGAAGGATCAGCGGAGCTCCATGTGACATCGCCGGTTGCGTTGAAGACGGTGAGGTTTACGGTCTCGCCGATCTCTCTTGCATTGTAGCTGGTGCGGTTGAGGGTGACATCACTGCCGGTGACAGCGGTGACAGAACCTGCAAAGTACTTGACCGGCAGCTTGATGCCGTCATAGTCAACAACCTTGAGCGGGGACTTTTCGTCATCGTTGAAGAAGCGGATGCCGAAGGTGTCGCCGTTCTTTGCATTAGCCGGAATGGTGTAGTTCAGGACTGTGACGATTGCGCCGTCCTTTGCCTTGACGTTCTCGATATCGTTGAAAACGAAGGAGCTTGCATCCGGGTTGGTGACAGGCAGCGGCATATAAGCGGACTGGCTCTTGCCGTCGGAGAAGGAATCGAGCTTCAGACCTGCATCAGCCTCGAAGAAGAGCTGTGCGCCTGCGGTGCCCTGATCGTTGAAGACATAGACCGGAACAGCAACCGTGTCGCCCGGCTTTCCACATACGTCAGCGATGATCAGATAGTGACCGGAATCCGCGCCTGCATAGCTGTCGGTCCACGGAGTATCCGCAGCCTCGACGGTCACGGTCAGCGGAACAGAAGCAAAGCTCAGTGCGCTCTCGGATTCTGCGCCGGTGCAGGAGGACTTGCTGTAAACAGGGGTGCTGCTCTCAGCGCTTCTTGCATTGAGGTACTTCTCCTCGCGGATGTTGAGCTCATAGGTGCCTGCCGGTGTGCCCTTCGGGACAACGAGGTTTGCGGTTGCGAATGCATTGGTGTAAGCCCATGCAGCGGTTGCGTCCCATGCGGTGGTATCCGCCTGAACTGCAGCATCTGCATTCTTGTCCGGATCCTGCGAGAAGACCCAGCTCAGGTTCATATCCTTGCTGTTGAAGGTCTTTGCAGCGGAGCCCGAAGCATCGCCCTTTTTGCTGCTGTCGAAGCAGTAGGGGGAGGCGAGATCGCCGTCATTGAGGTAGAGACCGTAGTTGCCGAATGTGCCGTTCTCATCGACCTGGCCGTCATTGATCTGGAGCTTGAGGTTGATGCCGTTGACACCCGGATTCTCGGGGATATAAATATCGACCGGAACGGTGTAATCACCGGCAGCGATCTCAGCAGCGGAGATCGTGACCGCATTCTTTCCGCCGGAACGGAAATCAAAGGTCAGGGTTTTGGCGTCTGCTGCAGATGCCTCGAAGGCTGCAGAGCCGAGCATTGCGGTTGCTGTCAGGGTGAGTGCCGTGACAGCGGACAAGAACTTTTTGGTACGCATAACACTAATCCTTTCTGTTATTGTGATAGGGATGCGCTGTTATTCTGAAACCGCAGGATCTGCGGATTCATTCATGGTTTCATGCGCCAGACCGTAGGTCAGCGTCAGAAGACTGTCCGCGAGATGCACATTTTCGACAAGAATCGCGGGATCATCAAAATGGAGATCGCCGTGGCTGAAATTCCAGAACGCCCTGACGCCCAGCGAGACGAGCTTATTCGCCAGAACCGGTGCGGCGCTTTCCGGCACGCAGAGGATCGCAAGCTCCGGATGCTCCTGATGGCAGAATCCCGAGAGCGTATCTGCATGGTGAACCGGCATGCCCTCGATATCCTTTCCGGCGACAAAGGGGTTGGAATCAAACAGCCCGATGAGCTCACAGCCGCATTCGGGAAAGCTGACATGGCTTGCGATTGCCCTGCCTAAGTTCCCGAGCCCGATGAGGATGGTGCGTCTGTGTGCCGAGATGCCGAGAATCTGCCCGATCTCATCCCGCAGGGCGCGGACATTATAGCCGTAGCCCTGCTGCCCGAAGCCGCCGAAGCAGTTGAGATCCTGCCGGATCTGCGAGGCAGTCATGCCCATTTGACGGGAAAGCTCTTTGGATGAGATCCGGACGGTGCCCTGCTCTGCCAGTTCTCCAAGAAAGCGGTGATACCGCGGCAGTCTGCGGATGACAGAGGGGGAGATCTCCTGCTTTGACATGGTTCGCGCCTCCTTACTGCAGCTTTGCAGCAAGGCGGGTACCGATCTCCTCTAAGAACTGCTTGGAGTTGACCTTCTGCTTGTTCTCAAGCGAGGAGAGCAGATAGAGGTCACCGGTCATGATACCGTCTTCGATGGTCTGGATGGTTGCTGCTTCGAGCTGATCTGCGAAGCTGCAGAGCGCGGGGATGTTATCGAGCTCGCCGCGCTTGCGGAGTGCGCCCGACCATGCAAAGATGGTAGCTACGGAGTTGGTCGAGGTTTCTTCACCCTTGAGGTGCTTGTAATAGTGGCGCTGAACAGTGCCGTGTGCCGCCTCATATTCATAGACGCCGGTCGGCGAGACGAGCACGGAGGTCATCATCGCGAGCGAGCCGTATGCGGTCGAGACCATATCGGACATGACGTCGCCGTCATAGTTCTTGCATGCCCAGATGTAGCCGCCGTTGGAGCGGATGACGCGCGCGACGGCATCGTCGATCAGCGTGTAGAAGTATTCGATGCCTGCCGCCTCGAACTTCTCCTTGTAATCTGCTTCGTAGATCTCGGAGAAGATGTCCTTGAAACGGTGGTCATACTGCTTGGAAATGGTATCCTTGGTTGCGAACCAGAGATCCTGCTTGCGGTCGAGTGCATAATTGAAGCAGGAGCGTGCAAAGCCTGCGATCGATTTATCGCGGTTGTGCAGACCCTGAATGATGCCGTCATCGGTGAACTCGTGGATCAGCTGACGGGTCTCATTGCCGTTCTTGTCCGTCCAGACGAGCTCCGCCTTGCCGCCGCCCTTGACCTGCATTTCGGTGTTCTTGTAGACATCGCCGTATGCGTGACGGGCAATGGTGATCGGCTTTGTCCATGTCGGGATATACGGTGTGATGCCCTTGACAAGGATCGGGGTGCGGAACACGGTGCCGTCGAGAATCGCACGGATCGTGCCGTTCGGGGATTTCCACATCTCGGAGAGGTTGTACTCCTCGACACGCGCAGCGTTCGGCGTGATCGTCGCGCACTTGACCGCGACGCCGTATTTCAGGGTTGCGTTTGCGCTGTCAACGGTGATCTGATCCTTTGTCTCCTCGCGCTTTTTCAGGCCGAGATCGTAGTACTCGGTCTTGAGATCCACATACGGGCAGATGAGGATATCCTTGATCCACTGCCAGAGGATGCGCGTCATTTCGTCGCCGTCCATTTCGACGAGCGGGGTTGTCATTTTAATCTTGTCCATCGGAAAGACCTCCTTGTATTGTATTCGAAATGCGGAAAACCGCAGGTATGTGCGAAGGTTCTGTGCCGGAAAATAAACCGTGTGCAGTCATTTGTGCCGGCACATCGACCATATGAGTACGGCAATCACTGCGGCGGGAATCAGCAGAAAAGCGATGGTGTCACAGAGCTTTTCAATCCGCTCTTTTTTGTAGTACTGCAGCTTGTCCAGCACCGCAAACTGAAGCGTCAGCGCGGTAATCACACCGAGAACAACTGAAGCAACGAACGCGCCGAACTGATCCTCCGCGGTCAGCGTGCCTGCCGCCAGCCATACAAACAGCATGGCAAGCGGAAAAATGATAATCGTACACAGAACGACAATGCCGCTCCCTTTCGGATGAAACGGTGTATGCATTTTCTGTCTGCCTCAGTTCCTGTCAGCCGCTGAGAGCCGGATGCTCGCGGTTGATTCCGTTTTCAATTCTTCAGCGCTTCTCTGGTGTAATCCAGCAGACCGCCTGCAAGCATGATGTCCTTGGTTCTTCCGGTCAGCTCACAGAGCACCGGGATCTCAGCGCCGTTTGTCTTGTTGATGACAGTCAGCTCGGTTTTGCCCTCCTCAACAGCCTTGCGGACGCCTGCGAGCTCGAGCTGATCGCCCTGTGCGATCTTATCGTAATCCGCCTCATTGACGAAGGTCAGCGGCAGAATGCCTGCGTTGATCAGGTTTGCACGGTGGATACGTGCAAAGGACTTCACCAGCACAGCCTTGACGCCGAGATAGAGCGGTGCGAGTGCCGCGTGCTCACGGGACGAGCCCTGACCGTAGTTTGCGCCGCCGACGATGATGCTCTGACCGAGTGCCTTTGCGCGCTTCGGGAACTCCTCATCGCAGACTGCAAAGCAGTGCTCGGAAATCTTCGGAATGTTGGAGCGCAGCGGCAGGATCTTTGCGCCTGCGGGCATGATGTGGTCGGTGGTGATGTTGTCGCCGACCTTGAGGGAGACCGGTGCGTCGATGGTCTCGAGCAGCGGGTGGGTCTCTGGATAGGGCTTGATATTCGGTCCGAGCTTGATCTCAACGGAATCCATATCCTTCTCGTCAGCCGGCAGTGTGACCATGTTATCATTGATCGTGAAGACATCCGGCAGCTTGAATTCGGGCATTTCGCCGAGGGTGCGCGGGTCGGTCAGGTAGCCGGTCAGTGCGGAAGCCGCAGCGGTCTCCGGCGAGACAAGGTAGATCTGACCGTCCTTTGTGCCGGAGCGGCCTTCAAAGTTGCGGTTGAAGGTGCGCAGTGAGATACCTGCGGAATTCGGGGACTGACCCATGCCGATGCACGGACCGCATGCGGATTCGAGGATTCTCGCGCCTGCGTCGATCATGTCGCCGAGTGCGCCGTTTGCTGCGATCATGTTGAGCACCTGCTTGGAGCCCGGTGCGATCGAGAGCGAAACATCCGGATGAACGGTCTTGCCCTTGAGGATGTATGCGACCTTCATCATATCGAGCAGCGAGGAGTTCGTGCAGGAGCCGATGCAGACCTGGTCGATCTTCAGCTTGCCGATCTCGCTCATGGACTTGACGTTGTCAGGGGAGTGCGGGCATGCTGCCAGCGGCTCCAGCTTGGAAAGGTCAATCTCGATGACCTCATCGTAGACGGCGTCCGCGTCTGCAGCCAGCGGCGTCCAGACTTCTTCGCGCTGCTGTGCCTTGAGGAATGCCTTGGTCATTTCGTCAGAGGGGAAGATCGAGGAGGTTGCGCCGAGCTCTGCGCCCATGTTCGTGATGGTTGCACGCTCCGGAACGGTCAGGGTCTTGACGCCCTCGCCGGTGTACTCGATCACCTTGCCGACGCCGCCCTTGACGGACATGCGGCGGAGCACCTCAAGGATGACATCCTTTGCCGCAACCCACGGGCTGAGCTTGCCGGTCAGCTTGACATTGACTACCTTCGGACATGTAATATAGTATGCGCCGCCGCCCATTGCAACTGCGACATCCAGACCGCCTGCGCCGATTGCGAGCATGCCGAGGCCGCCGCCGGTCGGAGTGTGGGAGTCAGAGCCGATCAGGGTCTTGCCCGGAATGCCGAAGCGCTCCAGATGCACCTGATGGCAGATGCCGTTGCCCGGACGGGAGAAATACAGACCGTGCTTCTTTGCGCAGCTGCCGATAAAGCGGTGGTCATCTGCGTTTTCAAAGCCGTTCTGCAGCGTGTTGTGGTCGATATAAGCGACAGACCGCTCTGTGCGGACACGCGGCACGCCCATTGCCTCGAATTCGAGGTATGCCATTGTGCCGGTTGCGTCCTGCGTCAGTGTCTGGTCGATGCGGATACCGATTTCGGTGCCGCGGATCAGCTCACCCTCAACGAGATGCGCAGAGAGAATCTTTTCAGTCATTGTGAGTCCCATTTTGGATTCCTGCCTTTCATGCATAAATATACTCTTATATTTTACACCAAAACGGGGCGTCCTGTCAAGTGATTTTCCGAAATAGACCATAATGGAATGAGAAATGAGAAATTGCGGTGTCCGCTTCGCGGACGGATTTGAAATAAGGAGGAGGTAGTAGGGAGCAGGGAGGAAGGACTTTTCTCTATTCACGATTCACTTCCTGAGCCTCTATATAATCTTGCGCAAAGCGCATACCGCATCTCCTCACTCCTATCTCCTCACTCCTGACTCTGAAAAGCCCGCGGTTCTACATCGTGTATAATCGACGAAAACGCTTGACAAATATGCCTTCGTGGGGTATAATGAAAACAATCACGCGGCGAATCCCCGGTGCAGACAAGCATCGCAACATCCCACGCAGCCGCGGCTGCCTTGTCTGCAACAGACAGGGCGTTTTTTCTGCCGCGGAAAAAAGGAGGATGTGTATGAAGCTCACCTATGACATTGCGGATAAACCGCGCGGCGGAAAGCTCGTGGTATTCGCGCTCCAGCAAATGCTGGCGATTCTTGCGGCAACGATCGCCGTCCCGATGATCATCGGAAACGGTCTGACGCCTGCCGCCGCGATGTTCGGCGCCGGTGTCGGCACGATCGTCTATCTGCTGTTCACGCAGCGGAAAAGTCCTGTGTTCCTCGGCTCGTCCTTTGCGTTCCTCGGCTCGATGGCTGCCGCATTTGCAGGCGGTGTCTCGATGCAGCTCGGCATGCTCGGTCTGATCCTCGGCGCAGTGCTTGCGGGACTTGTCTATGTCCTGATCGCGCTGATCATCAAGGGCGTCGGCGTCGGCTGGCTCAATAAGCTCATGCCTCCTGTTGTCATCGGTCCGACGGTCGCGATCATCGGACTGTCGCTCGCAGGAAATGCCGTCGGCGACCTGCAGCGCGGCGATGTCAGCATCGTGAATGATGCCGGAGAATCCGTCATGGCAGCTTCGCCGTTTGCAGCGATCATCTGCGGACTGATCACGCTTGCAACGGTCATGCTCTGCTCGACCTACGGCAAAAAGATGATGAAGCTTATCCCGTTTATCCTCGGCATTCTTGCCGGTTACGCCGCCGCAATCCTGATGACCTGCATCGGCTTTGCTGCGGATATCGACGCGCTGAAAATTGTGGATGTCAGCGTATTTTCGAATTACATGCTTCCGGACGGCGCCGTGACGTTCGGCACATTCCTCAGCTTCCCGAAGCTGACCTTCCTCGAAGCAGTGCGCGGTACGGGCGAATTTTCCGCTTCGTATTTTACTACGATCTTCGCGGCATATGTGCCGGTTGCATTTGTGGTCTTTGCGGAGCATGTCGCGGATCACAAGAATCTTTCCTCGATCATCGGCAGAGACCTGCTGGAAACGCCCGGTCTGACGCGAACACTGCTCGGCGACGGCATCGGCTCGATGGTCGGCGCATTCTTCGGCGGATGTCCGAATACGACCTATGGCGAATCCATTGCATGTGTTGCGATCACCGGAAACGCCTCCACGCTGACGATCTTCGCGGCGGCAATCGGATGTATTCTGTTCTCGTTCATCACGCCGCTGGTCGCGTTTGTCGATTCGATTCCGGCGTGCGTTATGGGCGGTGTCTGCATCGCACTTTATGGCTTTATCGCGGTTTCCGGTCTCAAGATGCTGCAAAGTGTTGACCTCGGCAGCAACCGCAATCTGTTCACCGCATCCGTGATCCTGATCGCGGGCATCGGCGGACTGAGCCTGCACTTCGGCGCTGTGACGATCACCGAGATCGCAACGGCACTGATCCTCGGCATCCTGACAAACTGGATGCTTTCCAAGGCGAAGGATGAAGCACCTGCGGAGCCGGTCAGCGCGGCTGTGAAATCCGCACCGGTGCAGAACCGTCCGAATCAGAATCAGAGCAAAAAGAAGAAAAAGAAGAAGTAATCATATTCAGAGGCTATCGCGATGGAAGAAAAGCATTATGAACCGGAGGAGAGCAGGACAATCCCGTATTTTATCACGGCGGTGATTGCCGCAGTCATCAGCGGGCTGCTCGGCATGAATCATATGATGAAGTTCCCGGGCGTTCTCGTGTTCTGGGTTCTGCTGGTCTCCGGCTCCTTTACCGTCGGCAGCTTTCTTGCGGATATTCTCCGCGCGAGAACAGAGCGCTTCAGCCGCAAGGGGATTCTGTTCACCGTATCGGCAGTGTTTGCGCTCGCCGCGGTTCTCATCGGCGCCGGATATTTGCTGCTCGGCAATGGCTGGGATGGGCTTGCAGGCGTGTTCGTTCTCATCTGGATTGCGGTGCCGCTGTGTGTGGCTGCGGTGATCCGGCTGGTGCAGTGGCTGACGAACAGCAGCCGATGAACGCAAAACAGAAAGGATGCAGCGATGGAACCTTCAACCAGAACCGGCGCGATTGTCTTTACGCTGATTGCAGTGTTCATGTACTGGCTTGCTTTCGATCAGCGCGAAAGCGGCGATATCTGGTTCTGGATCATCAACATTGCAGTCGGCAGCACGATCAAAGCGCTGGGGCTGTGGATCAAGGGACATGTGCAGCGAACGAATCCCGGAAATGACCGAAAGGTCTGCTTTCATGTGAGCAGCGCGGTGCTTGCCGGTTTGATACTGCTTGTGATTCTGGCACCGCTCGGGCTGAAAGGCGCGCTGGGTGCCATGATTCTGGTGCTGGTGCTGGGACCGGCTGCGCTCGCTGTCTGGGTGCTTGACCTGATCCTGATGCTCACAGACCGCTGAATTCTATAACAGAAAGGATATTAACAATGGGAAAAACAGTCATTCTGGATCATCCGCTGATCCGCCACAAGATCACGCTGATGCGTGACGAAAAAACCGGTACGCGCGACTTCCGCATTCTGGTTGAGGAGATCGCGATGCTCATGGGCTATGAGGCGATGCGCGATCTGCCGACGGAGCTCGTCGAGGTCAAAACGCCGATCACAACCGCAATGGAGCCAATGCTCGCGGGCAAGAAGCTTGCAGTTGTCCCGATTCTGCGCGCGGGGCTCGGCATGGTGGACGGCATTCTCGCGCTTGTGCCCTCGGCAAAGGTCGGACATATCGGTCTGTACCGCGATGAGGTCACGCATGAGCCGCATGAGTATTTCTGCAAGCTGCCAAAGGGCATTGATGAGCGTCTGGTGATTCTGCCCGACCCGATGCTCGCGACCGGCGGCTCGGCGATTCAGGCGGTGGATTTCATCAAAGCGAAGGGCTGCACGAATATCAAGTTCATGTGCATCATTGCGGCGCCGGAGGGACTCAAAGCGCTCCAGACCGCGCATCCGGATATTGATATTTACTGCGGCTGCCTCGACGATCATCTCAATGAGGACGCTTATATTGTCCCCGGCCTCGGCGACGCCGGCGACCGCATCTTCGGCACGAAGTGACAGCGGTGTCTCCGACGGATTGAAAATGGGGCGCTGCCCCATACCCCGCCAAAGGGATACTATCCCTTTGGAATCCCGTTTTTATGTATGGATAGAAGAAAGCCGCTGAATCAGCGTGAATGCGTTGATCGGCGGCTTTTTGTGCTTTATCCTTATGATCATATGTCTATTTGGGAGAGATACCTCAAGATGAGAGAGAAAACTGGACATGCGGTTTATCTCACGCAAGTCTTATGTCTCCAGAGAGGAGAGGATAAGGAAAGAGGGATCGCATTCGCGCCCCGCGCCCAGCGAAAATCGTTTTCGGATAAAAGATCAGAAACAGAAAACGAAAATCATGCCACCCGCGCGAATCAAATCACAATCATCCCCCTTGACTTTTCTCCGCGAACATATTATAATAGGTACAGAACATATTTCGCCGCCATTCATATCGAGTTCACAAAATGTTCATAGTTTGTTCATGGACAAAACGCGGGAAATATGTTATAATAAATAGACCGTTTACGCGGATTCGGGAGTATGCCTGCCAATGCAGGAGGTTTTCACCTTCCCCCACCTGCGTTTACCGGATCAAAAATCAAGAAAGAGGTGAAATTACATGCTGCGTAAGGAAGAAAAGACGGAGGTCATCCTTGCGAACGCTACTCACGAGGGCGATACCGGTTCTCCTGAGGTGCAGATCGCAATTCTGACCCGCCGTATCAACGACCTGAATGCTCATCTGAAGGAGCATAAGCACGACCACCACTCCTACCGTGGTCTGCTGAAAATGGTCGGCCGCCGCCGTAACCTGCTCCAGTACCTGAAGAAGAAGGATATCGAGCGTTACAGAGCGACGATCGAGCGTCTCGGCCTGCGTAAGTAATACGCGCAATGAGGGGGAGGGAGGCGACTCCCTTCCCTTCTATTTGTTTTTGCATCTATGTGCTTTTCTGCGTTCACTCAGCCGGTTTAGCATGAAATCATGCATTGCAGCGTCATGCAGTTCATGATTTTATGCTAACAGATGTCGGGCGAACTGCGGAAAGCACATCATAAATATTTTAAGGAGGCTTATCCAAATGTTCGAGAATCACAAGATTTTCAAGACGACATTCTGCGGCAGAGAGTTGACCATCGAGACAGGCAAGACCTGTGAGCTCTCCAACGGCTCCTGCTGGGTTCGCTACGGCGATACCGTTGTCATGGCGAATGTCACCGCAAGCGAAAAGCCGCGTGACGGCATCGACTTCTTCCCGCTCTCCGTTGACTACGAGGAGCGCCTGTATTCCGTCGGCAGAATCCCCGGCAGCTTCATGAAGCGCGAGGGCAAGCCGAGCGAGCACGCAATCCTCACTTCCAGATGCGTGGACCGTCCGATCCGTCCGCTGTTCCCGAAGGACATGCGCAATGACGTCGCAGTTGTCATGACGGTTCTGGCTGTCGATCAGGACGCTATGCCGGAAATCCTCGGCATGATCGGTACATCCGTCGCAATCTCGATTTCCGATATTCCGTGGAACGGACCGATCGGCGGCGTCGAGGTCGCACTCGTTGACGGCGAGATCATCCTGATGCCGACCAAGGCACAGAGAGCTGTCTCCGATCTGAAGCTGACCGTTGCTGCAACCGCACAGAAGATCGTCATGATCGAGGCGGGCGCAAACGAAGTGCCGGAAGACCTGATGCTCGAGTGCATCCTCAAGGCGCACGAGGAGATCAAGAAGCTCGTTGCATTCATCTCCGATATCCAGAAGGAGATCGGCAAGCCGAAGTTCACCTTCGAGTCTATGGAGGTCGATCATGACCTGTTCGATGCAATCGCAGCATTCGCACGCAAGGATGTTGAGTTTGCACTCGATACCAATGATAAGAACATCCGTGAAGCAAGACTGCTTCCGATCAAGAACGCAATCCACGAGAAGTTCGATCCGGAGAATGAGACCCGCATCGCCATGATCGACGAGTGCATCTACAAGCTCCAGAAGACCATCGTCCGCGAGTGGCTCTATCAGGGCAAGCGCGTGGACGGCAGAAAGATCGACGAGATCAGACCGCTTGCTGCAGAAGTCGGCGTGCTGCCGCGTGTCCACGGCTCCGGCCTGTTCACCCGCGGTCAGACACAGGTTCTGACGATTGCAACGCTCGGCCCTGTCTCCGATGCACAGCGCATTGACGGTCTGGACGAGAACGAGGAGACCAAGCGCTACATGCATCAGTACAACTTCCCGAGCTACTCTGTCGGCGAGACCAAGCCTTCCAGAGGTCCGGGACGCCGCGAGATCGGTCACGGTGCACTCGCAGAGAAGGCACTCGTTCCGGTTCTCCCGTCTGTTGAGGAATTCCCGTATGCAATGCGCCTCGTTTCCGAGGTTCTGAGCTCCAACGGTTCCACCTCGCAGGGTTCCATCTGCGGCTCGACGCTCGCTCTGATGGACGCAGGCGTGCCGATCAAGGCACCGGTTGCAGGTATCTCCTGCGGTCTGATCACGAAGCCGGATTCCGATGAGTTCATGACCATGGTTGATATCCAGGGCCTCGAGGACTTCTTCGGTGACATGGACTTCAAGGTCGGCGGCACACACAAGGGTATCACCGCAATTCAGGTTGATATCAAGGTTGACGGTCTGACACCGGCAATCATCAAGGAAGCATTCGAGAAGACCCGCAAGGCGCGTATCTACATCCTCGATGAGATCATGCTGAAGGCAATTCCGGAATCCCGCGAGACGGTTTCCGAGTTCGCACCGAAGATGCTCCAGACCCGCGTTCCGGTTGACAAGATCCGCGAAGTCATCGGCTCCGGCGGCAAGGTCATCCAGAAGATCTCCGCTGAGTGCGATGTCAAGATCGACATCAACGAGGACGGCAGCGTGTTCGTTTCCGGCATTGATCTTGCAAATGCAAGAAAGGCAATCCAGATCGTTGACACGATTGCAAACGGTCCGGAGATCGGTGCAATCTACAAGGGCAAGGTCACCGGCATCCAGTCATTCGGCGCATTCGTCGAGATCGTTCCGGGCAAGGAAGGTCTGGTTCACATCTCCAAGCTGGACAAGCAGCGCGTCGAAAAGACCGAGGACGTTGTCTCGCTTGGCGATGAGATCGTTGTCAAGGTCATGGAGATCGACGATGTCAAGGGCAAGATCTCCCTTTCCAGAAAGGATGCACTTGCAGAGCTTGAAGCAAGAAAGCAGCTCGTTCAGGACGAGAACGCCTGATTTGAATAGACACGGCAGGGCAGAACATGTGTCTGCCCTGCTTTTGCGAATCAGCGCATGAAGGAGAATACACATGAAGAAAAAGAGATATCTGTTTGCGGCGGCGATCTGTCTGCTGCTGGCAGGCTGCGGCAGCCGTTCAGAGGCGGATTCGGAGCTGGAATCACAGACCGAAACCGCCGTCACAACTGCGGAGGCTGAAACAGATACAACGGATGTAACTGTAGATTCCACGGCGGTCACAACGCTGACGGAGACAACAACCGTCACAACGACGACCGAGCCCCCGAAGCCCTACACATGGGTGAAGGAGCCGTTCCTTGAAGCGGATGACATCAATGTGGTTGCGGCGGAAAGCGGCACATGCAATTACGGCGCGTTCTTCGATGCGGATTATGCACTGATCGTGAAGGGCGGCCTGATCGGCATGGTCGATTATGACGGCAATGTTGTCATGGAGCCGAAATACAAGGCGGTGCGCGGCATGCTCGGGACTGAGAATGCGCACTATGAGTTCCTGTCGGATCCTTCTCCGGCGGGCAGCTCGCAGGTTTTCTGTGTCAAGTCGCAGAAGTTTGTTGCTTATGAAGAACCGCAGTGTCCGGCATGCGGTGCGTACTTCTCGACCTGCTATTCCGCAACGGATTACGCATACGAGGCGCAGCAGGGCTTCATGGGAACATGCACCTGCGATGTGCTGCATACGGCGGCAGTCGGGGATGAGCTCTGGCTGCACGGTCAGATTGGCTTCACACAGATTGATGCGCTGCCGGCGGCGGCTGTCGCGCGGAGCGTCTCGATTCCGCAGGGCTATATGCTGGATACCTCGCTGAAAGGCACGGTCTCCGGCGGATTCGGAATTGTAAAGAACAATCAGGTGATTCTGCCGTTTGACTATGAGGCGGCGCTGAGCTATCAATCCGGCGTGGCTGCGCTCTGCAGGGACGGAAAATGGGGATATGTCAATGCGGACGGCACGGTGATCCTGCCGTTTGAATATGACGCCGATTTTCTCTATTCCTATGATCCGAACCGCTATGTCCCGAATTTCGGCGAGGACGGCAGGGATGTCTATGTTCCTTATCTGCCGAGCGGCGGATACATCGCGCTGAATCAGGGTGACCGCGCAGGCTACTGCGATACAAACGGACAGGAGAAGATTCCGGTCGGCGAATTTGCCAATGCGCGCCCCGTTCACGGCGGCAGAGCATGGGTGCAGGATGCGGACTCCAAACGCTGGGGCGTCATTGAGCCTGAGTGATGCCGATACTATATATAATAGTATAGAAAACCAGATACCGTCAGAATAACCAAATATTTGCAGAAAACTTTGTCAAAGTTTTCTTTCAAATGCCGCGGAAATTTTCAAAAAGGCTTGCAATTTCCGCGGCATTATGCTATAATAATAAAGCTGATGCAACAAGATATGCGAAGATACCGCGAGGTTGCGGCTGTGTGCCGGTAATTCGCGGCGAGCATGTCCCGCTAGACGGGCGAATTGAGATTATGCACTGTGTGTGCGAAAAGCTGCGAAACCGCAGGCTTCGGTTGAAGGCGTCGGTTCTGTCATCTTACGGACAGGACTGTCAGGAAAACCGCTGCTCGCAGGTCGTAAGCCTTTTTGCGTACAAAACGCAGAGACACTCTCTGCTTATCTCATTCCGTGAGCCCGATGCAAGACATCTTGCAATCGGGGTTTTTTATAGACTTTATATATAGGGAACACGCGGAACGGTTGTAAGAGCCGTAACGCGGAAATCTCGCGGAGAGCACATAGGCTACTCACTTCATACCCCCTAAGGCAGCAAAACAAATCTGAAGGAGGCTAATCAAGTGGCAGGCAGCGAAAAACTGAGAATCAGAATCAAAGGCTATGAGCATGCGACAGTCGATGCCGCAGCAGCCAGAATCGTGGAGACCGCTAAGCGCGGCGGTGCGCAGAAGGTTTCGGGTCCGATCCCGCTTCCGACTGACAAGGAAATCGTCACGATTCTCCGCGCAGTGCACAAGTACAAGGACAGCCGTGAGCAGTTCGAAATGCGTACGCACAAGCGCCTGATCGACGTCATCCGCCCGACAAAGGCAACGATGGACGCTCTCACCAGACTGGAAATTCCCGCAGGTGTTGACATCAACATGGAGATGAAATAATCTCACTGCAAAGGGAAATCCGCACAGGCGGCTCTCTTCAAGCCGCCGGTCATGTTGGCGTGAAACACGTCAACCAATAACCAAAGGAGGAAACCAAACATGAAGAAAGCCATTCTTGGCAAGAAGATCGGCATGACGCAGATCTTCGACGAGTCCGGCAAGGTCGTGCCGGTCACGGTTGTGGAAGCAGGTCCCTGCTTCGTTGTTCAGAAGAAGACCGTGGAAAATGACGGCTACAATGCAATTCAGGTCGGCTTCGGCGCTGCCAAAGCTGACAAGGTCAACAAGCCGATGAAGGGTCACTTCGACAAGGCAAACACCGGTGCACTGCGCACCCTGCGTGAGTTCCGCCTTGAGGACTGCGACGCTTACAATGTCGGCGACGCCATTCAGCCCGATATCTTCGCGGCAGGCGATATTGTTGACGTACAGGGCACCAGCAAGGGTAAGGGCTATGCAGGTCCGATCAAGCGCTACGGTCAGCACAGACTGAAGGAAACTCACGGTACCGGTCCGGTTCACCGTCAGGCAGGTTCCATGGGCGCTTGCTCCTCTCCGTCCCGTATCTACAAGGGCAAGGGCCTTGCAGGTCACATGGGTGCTGAGACTGTTACCGTTCAGAACCTCCGCATCGTCTCCGTTGACGCTGAGAACCATCTCATCGCAGTCCGCGGCGCGATTCCGGGTCCGAAGGGCAGCCTCGTTACCATTACCAACAGCGTGAAAAAGGGTTAAGGAAGGAGGAAATCAGAAATGGCAAATGTTCCGGTTTATGATATGAACGGCAAACAGGTTTCCGAAACCGAGCTCAATGATGCTGTGTTCGGCATTACCCCGAACGAGGGCGTTATGCACGCTTGCGTCGTGAATTATCTCGCAAATCAGCGCCAGGGCACACAGTCCACGCTGACTCGCACCGAGGTCAGAGGCGGCGGCAAGAAGCCGTACCGTCAGAAGGGTACCGGTCATGCCCGTCAGGGTTCGATCCGTGCTCCGCAGTGGTATCACGGCGGTGTTGCACTCGGACCGAAGCCGAGAAGCTACCGTTACACCCTCAACAAGAAGGTTCGCCGTCTGGCAATGCTCTCCGCATTCTCCCAGAAGGCACTCGATCAGAGCATCGTCGTCATTGATAACCTCGCAGTCGAGGGCTTCAAGACCAAGACGATCGTCAATCTGCTCAAGGCTCTTGAGATCAACGGCAAGGCACTGATCGTCACGCAGGAAGCTGATAAGAATGTCTACAAGAGCGCTGCAAACATCCCGGGCGTCAAGACGGCTGCCGTCAACACCCTGAATGTTTACGACATTCTCAATCATGATGCATTCATCGTCAGCAAGGGCGCTGTTGCAAAAATCGAGGAGGTGTATGCAAAATGAAGGCACCGCAGGATATCATTCTGAAGCCCGTCATCACCGAGCAGTCGACAGACCTGCTTCCGGAGGGCAAATACACCTTCAAGGTTGCAAAGGACGCAAACAAGCTCGAAATTGCCGATGCAGTTGAAAAGCTCTTTAACGTCGAAGTCACCAAGGTCAACACCGTGAACGTCCGCGCTCGCGCAAAGCGTGTCGGCAGATACATGGGCAAGACCGCAAGCTGGAAAAAGGCAGTCGTCACTGTCAATCCGGAGCCCGGCACCGATGCACAGGGCAAGAAGCGCAACGGTACCATCGAGTTCTTCGACGGTATGTTCTGATTGACCGCGTAAGGTCATTCAAAGCGGATGCATCAGGCATCCCGATTGTATGGGAGTCATGCTCCCGATAAGTAAGCATTGAACTAAGGAGTGAAAACACAATGGCAATTAAGGCTTATAAGCCGACGACTCCGGGCCGCCGCGGTATGACCGTGACCGATTACTCGGGCCTTTCCAAGAACGGCCCTGAGAAGTCGCTCTGCGTCACACTGAAGAAGAAGTCCGGTCGTAACAATTACGGCAGAATCACTGTTCGCCATCACGGCGGCGGTGTGCGCCCGAAGTACAGAATCATCGACTTCAAGCGCAATAAGGACGGCATGAACGCAACTGTCATGACGCTCGAATATGATCCGAACCGCAGCGCATTCATCGCACTGGTTCAGTATGAGGACGGCGAAAAGCGCTACATCCTCGCACCGCACGGCCTCAAGGTCGGCGACACTGTCCGCAGCGGCGAAGACTGCGACATCAAGCCGGGCAACGCACTTCCGCTGACCGCAATTCCGGTCGGTACCTTCATTCACAACATTGAGCTCTATCCGGGCAAGGGCGGTCAGCTCGTTCGCTCCGCCGGCAACCAGGCACAGCTCATGTCCAAGGAAGGTGCTTATGCACTGGTTCGTCTCCCCAGCGGCGAGATGAGAAAAGTTCCGGTCATCGGCAAGGCAACCATCGGTCAGGTTTCCAACATTGACCACGAGAACGTACACATCGGTAAAGCAGGCCGTACCCGTCACATGGGTATCCGCCCGACTGTCCGCGGTTCTGTTATGAACCCGAATGACCACCCGCACGGCGGTGGTGAGGGCAAGTCCCCGATCGGCCGTCCCGGTCCTGTTACCCCGTGGGGTAAGCCGGCTCTCGGTTATAAGACCCGCAAGCATCACAAGCCTTCCGATAAGCTCATCGTGAAGCGCCGCAACGGTAAATAAGAAAGGAG
>JAFWUX010000114.1 GCA_017523995.1 Oscillospiraceae bacterium
CCGTTGAAGTCCGCAGGATGATTGATATTGAATGTTTCGTAAATACCGTTCAGCGTGGCGTTCTCGCCCTCCAGCGCACCGGTATAGATGTTGTCATACTTGTCTGCGCTGATGACAAAGCCCATTTGCTCCAGAGTATCGTAATTCTCAAAGCGGATGCGCAGCTCGTTCTGATCTTCTTTCAGCCGGTAAATCTGAAAGGTGTCGCCGGTTGCAGCCGGTTCCTCCGCAGCTTCCTCTGATGCAGCGATTTCCTGCCAGGCTCCGGCAGGAACGTCACGCTGCATCTCTGCTTCTGTTTCACGCATGTATACCGTCTGAGCCAGATCGTCCGGCTCCGGATCGAAGCCGACCAGTGCCATCGCAGCCGTGTGCTGTTCCTGAATCTTCCGAAGTCCGTCAACATCCGAATCACGGAAGCAGGCACCGAGCCTCTGCATTTCCTCAACGGAATAGCTTTCATCAAGGCTCTCGCGCAGCGTTGCCGGTGTGATGCCGGTGTCGCACAGCGACTGCAAAGCCTGACGCTGTTCCGGAGAATACGCTGTATCGCGGAACGCTTCATCAAATTCAATCTGACGCAGCGCGGCATCCCGGTAATGAATCATGTCCAGAAGAATGCCGGAACGGTCAAACAGCCGGTCCGCTTCACTCTGGACGATATACCTTGCTGCTGCATCGGTGATATACAGAATCTGCTCGTCTGCAAAGCGCGGATCCACAAAAGATATTATGCTTTCATAGTCGTTCGCTTCTGCGAAGCGGTCGAGAGCCGGATCCATAAGCGCGATCTGATGATCGGAGAAACCGGCTTCTTTCAGCTCGTCGATGCTCTGCCGTTTGGTCTGCGCGGCATTCAGTAAAATCCCGAACTGCTGTGCATTTCTCTGATCGACCGTCAGGATGATACCGTTATTCTTTACGATGCCGGAATACGGAATCTCTGCGGCATCGAGAATCGGCTTGACCTGCATAAACTCCTGCGGCTTGATATGCGAAGAAAAATGATACGGCTGCTGAATGTCCTGATACGGCACGCTGCCGACAACCATGTGCTGCGATACCGCATGACGGTGCTGCTGGCGTTCCGCCAGGACACGGTTGTTGACTTCCAGAACCGCCGCTTCATGCTCCGCACTGACCGTGATCGTTGCATGATCGTCATAGACACGACCGGAAAACGGCACGTTCTGCTGCTGCAAATGCTCTGCAATTTTCAGCACCATATCAATATCCGAAGTGAAATACCGCTTATTCTGAATGCCGCGGTATTCGGTTGTCCCGATAATCGTCTGCGGTGCATTGCTCCGCGTCGTGGATGTACGGTCCATTTGCTCAATCAGGCGATCCCCGATCACATCGCGGAAATACCGCAGATCATGTTCGTTGACCGCCATTTTATAGGTTCCGTTCTGTTCAAAGGCATAATAATTCAGACCTTCTGCATCAAGGCGTTCCGTAACTGCGCGGAAAATGTCATCCTGCATGACGAAATATGCCTTGTGCCGGTTGTCTGTCACATCGTTCCAGAGTCTGTTTCCGTATAGCTGCATCTTAAACCTCCGTGGCTCCTTTTAATTGGGCTCCATTGGAGCCCAATTAAATCGGAACTCGTTTCGTATGTGTTTTTCAGCCTATTTCCTGCTGTTTTGCGGGGGAATCGTTCTTTGCCGGTTGATGCTTTGCCTGTGCTGCACGGCTTGCAATGTCATTGCGCTGCTGCTTTCCGAGGACGAATCCTTTGGACTTCTTTTCGACCGTCACGGCAGAGCGTGCTCCGTCCAGCACGGCAGAATGCGGAACGCCTTTCGCAGCGAGCTGTTCGACAGCCTCACGCGCCTGCGCTTCCGGCATTCGTTTCGTGAACCGTTCTTCTTTCGGAATCTGTTTGTAGGTTTCCGGATTGATAAACTGTTTCCGGTGCTGCTGCTCAGAACCGGAGATCACGGCATTGACCTGTGATCTGTCCTGCGGAGCTGTAACAATCACGGTTGCCTCTCCCTGCCGGACGCTGCTGTTCTGAATACCGGCAGTATCCAGTGCTTTTGTGATGCGTGCAGCGGCTTCCGGGGTTCTGACCGTTATATCCTGCTGCTTCTGCTGTGCCGGAAGCGGCTCACCGGCTGCACGGACAGCATTCAGATATACTGCACCGTGCAGCTTTTCATTGACTGTAACCGATGCTGTTCCGTTATTCCGGAACACAGCCGAGAAAGGGATTCCCTGCTGATCCAGCTCGTCCATAATCTTCAAAGCGGCTTCATGCGTGCGCGTATCCGTCAGACGGTCTGCACGCGGAAGGGACTGAAAGTATTCCGGATTGAATTTCTGAACGCTTGTCAGGGTTTCCGTGCTGATCCGGACGTTCTGATCGGTGCGGTTTTCTTCACGGATGCCGCCTTTTCCGTTGTTGATTTCATAGACCTGTGCAAAACCGAGATTCACATTTACCGCAACCGAGGCGGAAAGTTTGTCGCTCTGCTCAATCTCTGCGTACTCGGCTTCACTGATTCTTTTTCCGATAATCTCTGCGGCAATCATCGGATGATCGGTTTTAGCGGCATCGAGAATATCGTCGATGTTTGTGCTTTTGGCTTCAAAGTATCTTGTTTCGCCGTTCTGCTCAACGCTGAATACCGCACGAAGCTGCTGTTCTGCGGCAACCTCGGAAAGATGTGCAATCGCCAGCTCCTCACCGTCAAATCCAATTTCTCTGCCGTCCGGTGTGCGCAGAACAAGCAAGCCGTCCTGAGCAAACGGACTGTCAAAGACCTGTTTATAACCGGTCTGCTCCATAAGCTCTGCGAGTTTGCCGAGCTGCGGTTCACGCTGTTCCTGCATCTGTTCTACTGCACGCTCTGAACGCTCTGCTGCACGTTCTGCTGCGCTGACGCAGAGTGTTTCCGTCAGCGGATTGATACGGGTTTCACCGCGCTGCGCTGCGGCATCGAGCTGCGTTTCCGCAAGGGCTTGCAGCATATCCTGACGCTCTGCATCCTGTTCTGCATACGGCTTATCCAGAACTTCCAGCTTTTTCATTTTTTCCTTTGCTTCCTGCGCTCTTTCCAGATTCGCTTTCATGCGTTCGGTCAGCCGGGCATATTCGCTCTGCGAAATGTTTTCCGTCTGGATCCGCTGCTGCAATGCCTGATTCATGCCGGTATACTTTTCGACTTTTCCTGCAAGCGTTTCCATGGTCACACGATGCAGCGTGTCCATGGACTGCGAGAACTGCGCACGGCGTTTGATCGGATCGAGAATTACAAAGCTCGTAATGACATTGCTTAACGCAACGCATTTGTCCGCCTTGCGCTGCTGTGCAGCGATTTTTTTGTCGATCTCACGCACTTTTGCTCCGTGTGCTGCGATCTTGTCCTCGATCTTCGGAATCTTCTCATTTCGGATTTTATCAATCCGCTGCTGATTCCTGCCGATAATCGCATTTGCAGTTGCTTCCAGCCGGGTACCGGCAGTCAGACGGCGCAGCATTTCGTTTGTAAGTGCCATGCGATCTGCTTTTGCACTCAGCCGTTCTTCTTTTGCAGCATTCTTTCCGATCTTGGCAAGCCTTGTCTGCTTCTTTCCGTTCAGTGATGTGACGCGGGAAGTATACCGTTCATGCGCGGCATTCAGGAATGGCAGCAGCTTGTCCGATTTCACCGGCTCTGTGCTGCGTTCGGTTTCTGCCGTTCTCTGTTCCTGCTTTGCCTGCTGCATTCGTTCGGCACGCTGCTTTTCGCGTTCCGCTGCGGCGATTGCTTCCTGTTCATTGATTCGTCTGCGTTCATCCTGTTCCGGCATGTTTAATTACCTCCCTCTTTTCTGGCGATTTCCGGCTGTTCCTCTATGCTCTGAACAGTCTGCTTTGCGGAACGGGCATTCTGTGCGGCAGTCACCCTGGCGGCAGCAGCCAGCTCGCGCAGCCGTTTCCGCGAGAAAGTAAAGATCGCGGTACGTTGTTCCGGTCCGCTTATTTCCGGTTCGTTTTCGTCCGCCTTACGTTCCGGCGGCAGATTATTGATGATCCCGTCGATATGGTCGCCGTTCATTTCCTGTGCCAGCTCCCAATCTTTGGACGGAGAAACATATTCCACGCGCATGACCTGCTTCATCCGGTCAGCAAACGCGGCATCATCATGCTGCGTCTGCAAATAGATCGTGCGGATCATCTGCTGCACATCATCCGGCTGTGACCGCAGCATGGAAATCGTGATGCCGAGCTTTTCGGCAATCTCCGGCAGAAGGTCCTCGTTCACGCTCTCCGGTTTTTCCAGAACGCGCTCCGGTACATCGTCCATCATGATGCGTCACCGTTCAGGATGCCGGTCAGCTCTGCGATCAGCTCATCTTCCGGTACAGTACCGTAAAGCATATCCAGAGTGCCGCAAAGCTCTTTCTGCTTACTCAGCGGCAATGTCCGCAGCTCCTGAACCGGCTTTTTCAGCAGCACGGCAATGTCCGGAATGGATGCTGTGGAAAGGTATTCAGTGATATGGCGATTCAGTGCCGCACTGTCATTCGGATTCTGTGCAAGCAGATATGTCAGCTCAACCTTGGCAGCATTCGGCATATCCAGCAGCGACTGCATCGAAACGCCGGAAACGCGGGACACTTCCTGCATTTCCTCATTCAGATATGCGTCCTCCCATATCGCATGAAGATCGTCAAATGCATTTCTCGCAGCGGCAGCAATCATGTCCTGCTGCACGTTTTCCGGATAACGGGCGAGATCTTCGGGTGTTGTTTGCAGCATTTCCGCTGCTGTTTTCAGTGCTTCGTTCATTTGTACCTCACTTTCTGGTCGGAAATTCAAATCCTGTTGTAAAATCGGGTTTCAGGATGACATACGCGGAAAAGGCTTTTCCGGCTTTGCTTGTAAAGCCTTTTATAAGGTCGGTCTTTCCTTTTTCAAGCAGCTTCTTCGCCTGCGCTGCGGTGATCGCTTTCCCACTCATGGTTTTCCAGATGACGAAGCCGCAGCCGTCCTTGCCGGAAGTGCAGGAAAATGATTTCGGGTATTCTCTGACCGGCTTGCCGCATTTCGGGCATTTGCCGATGCTGTCATCCGCTTTCTGATAGAACGGATTGCTCTCCGGCTTGCTTTCAGCCGGTGCGCTGCTGCTGTAATCACGGATCAGAGTACGAGTCTGTTCCGTGATCTGCTGCGTGAACTGCTCTGCGGATACATCGGAATTGCCGTGCTCGATATGCTGCAATACCGTTTCCCATTCAGCGGTTGTTTTCGGAGATTTCAGAGATTCCGGTACAATCTGAATGAGCTGCTTTCCCTTTTCGGTCGGGAATATCTGTTTGCCGGTCCGCTTGATATACTCACGCTTCAGCAAGCCCTCGATGATCGCAGCTCTCGTCGCCGGTGTCCCAAGTCCTTTCTTTTCGGTGCCGTCATCCTCATAGGAATCGTTACCGGCACGCTCCATTGCGGCAAGCAGCGTATCGTCCGTAAACGGTTTCGGCGGATGCGGGAAACGCTCTGCCACAACCGCCGGGACATTCTCAAAGGTTTGTCCCTCGCTGATCGGCGGCAATGCCGCAGCGTTTTCGTCCTGCTCATGCTTATCCGTTTTATCTGTTTTCAGGCGGTCACGCATCTGCCTGTCCGCTGCTTTCCAGCCTGGCTGCAATACCGTTCTTCCGGTTGCCCGGAAAACGGTATCTGCACAGGTGATCTCGGCAGAAACTGCCTCATAGAGATGCGGTTCGGCAACTGCTGCAAGCAGGCGGGCAGACACGAGGGACAGAATGTTTTTCTCGCCAATCGGCAGCGCAGCAAGGTCTTTCACCGAAATCTTATCTGTCGGCAGGATTGCATGGTGATCGGACACTTTCTTATCGTTAATAAGCCGCTTCACGTTCGGATTCGGAACCGCGATTCCGGATGCTGCCGTAATATGCTCAGACACCTTGCCGACAAGTGCCGTGACCGTCTGTTCCATGTCCGTCGTGATGTAGTTGCTGTCCGTGCGCGGATATGTAATGAGCTGTGCTTCATAGAGGCTCTGTGCGTAATCCAGTGTTTCCTTTGCAGTATAGCCGAACATTCTGTTGGCATCACGCTGCAAAGATGTCAGATCATAGAGCTTCGGAGGATTCTCCGTTTTCTTCTCACGCTTCAGGGCTGTCACGGACGCGCTCTGACCGTTGCAGCGTTCTTGCAGCATCTCCGCAGGCGGCTTTTCGTCAAAGCGGTCACTGGAAGCCTTGAAGCCGCAGTCCAGCTCGACCACATAATAGGGCTTCTTCACGAAATTCTGAATATCCGCATCGCGCTGTACGATCATCGCAAGTGTCGGTGTCTGTACTCTGCCGACAGACAGGTTGCTGCGATAAAGGCAGGAGAACAGGCGGCTGCCGTTCATACCGATCAGCCAGTCCGCTTTTGCACGGGCAAAACCGGCAGCAAAGAGATTATCGTATGCGGACATCGGTTTCAGACCGGCGAAGCCCTGCCGGATTGCGGATTCCTCCAGAGAGGAAGTCCAGAGCCGCAGCACCGGCTTTTTGCAGCCGGTCAGATAGTAGACATACCGGAAGATGCATTCGCCCTCGCGCCCGGCATCGGTCGCGGACACGATCTCAGTCACGCGGGAATCCAGCATCAGACCTTTGACGATCTTGTACTGGTCGGCAGAATCCTTCAGGACTGCCAGTTTCCATTTTTCCGGAATGATCGGAAGATCCTCGATTTTTCGGAATTTATACTTTTCATCGTAATTCTCCGGCATTGCCGGTTCCACCAGATGCCCGCGGCACCATGTTACGATGTAATCGCCGCCCTCGATATATCCGTTTTTCTTCTCTGAAACGCCGAGAACGGCAGCGATTGTGCGCCCGACAGAGGGCTTTTCTGCTACAACAAGTTTCAAGTTTTCACTCCTTCCGTTAATTGGGCTCCATTGGAGCCCAATTCTTTTTTGGCCCGAAATCCGATCAGATAATCGACGGAAACACCGCAGTATTCTGCGATTGCCGTGATCTTGTCAATAGACGGCAGGCAGCCTCGTTTCATGTTGTACATAACATCGGTGCTGATACCGCTGAATCTGCAAAGTGTTTCAGGTGCAATTCTGAGCCTTTGACATTCCCTAGAGATATTAGTGGCGAGATTTTCAAGAATTTGGTCTTTATTCATTGATTTTTCCCTTGACAGCCGTAATTTTACGGGTTATAATACTGTTAGTCTACCCTCAATCCTATCCAGAAAGGAACAACTATAATGAGTACAAAATATGATGAAGCAGCCTTCTTAACAAATAACAACCAATACGATCTCCTTAAACTCGAAGATGCGATAGTACTGGCAAAAAAAGACGATCAGGAGTTTCAGAAAAAATATCACGATCGTCTTTATTGTCCCGAATGCCATGAGCCAAAACTTACTTTCGTAAGCAATAACGGGAAATACTATTTTAGGGGATTTCCCCAGCACATCCATACTCCCATTTGTAGCAAAGGCTTTGACCCGATTTCGACAACCAGCTTTCAGACATTTGCATTGGATACAACAAACCATGATTTCCTATTACAGCGGCTTCAAAGGTTTGTTTTCCGAAAGTTGCAAAGAAATAATAATAACACGCACCCGCTTCTTTTGCAGATTCAAAACGATAGAATATCTCATGATGATGTTCAACCTGCTACTATCCGCAATCGGCAGCTTATTCGCCGTATCCCGACAAAATCCATTACAGCACCGTTTCATGATGAAGATTTAGCGTGTTATAAACTGTTTTACGGAAGCGTTAACATTCAGTATTCAAAAATAGAAAAACAGGATTATTCCTTCTTCAAACTTGATCTTCTGCGCCGTAGCGATTCTTCAGTTATTTGCTCATTGTCGTTCAGCCAAGGTGTCGCCACACATTTAGAGTCTGATTATGGTTTAGTTCTGAATCAGAGGTTGAACAATCAGTATGTTGCTTTTTTTTCCGTTATGAAGCAGAACAATCAATATCTCAATGCTCGTCTTTCTCATTCAAAGCTGTTTTATATAATTGCTGAATGACATTGCCGCCGATCAGATGATTGCCGTAACTCTTTGGATCACCGTAATCACTACCAACATCGAATAGAATATCAAAGAAGATGCCGAATGATTCCGGATCATCTGATTTCAGATAGTCCACGCTGCCGTCAGTGTTCAAGACCGGTGTACTGTCCGGAAGTGCGTCTGCCATGAGTCCATTACAGTAAATCTGACCTCTGCAAAGGCGTTCACCGTCCACCACAACGGTTTCTTTTCGGCAAAAGTCTGCCAGAGGACAGCTGCGTTTACAGGCCTTATTCTGCCATGCTCTGCCGCGCCACAGCTTGTACCCGAACCGTTCACAAGCCATTTTGAAAACATTGATCTTTTCTTCCATACTGATAAGCAAAGTAAAATCGCTTGCGATCTCATAATCCTTTGTCCCGTTTCTCACGGAATCCGGTTTTTTCATGAATTGCATGATCTGATCCACTGTATAGCCCTGATACTTTTTATTTGCGATAATCGTGTCTGCAATGCATTTTCGCCGTGTTGCTTGCTTTTCGTTATCGTTTTGATAAAGAATGGATGATGTGATTTTTTCGCTGTCTGTCATTGGTTACACTTCCTTTCCTAATTAGGCTCCATTGGAGCCTAATTATTATTGGCTCATTTTACGATTGTTACAGCATAAGCACCGGACTGCGCGTTTTGATTTGTAGTGGTATCAAAGTAGTCGGGATAATCTTTCAGAATGCTGTAGAATTGCTCCTGCGGAATCTCCACGCCTTCTGAAAGTGGAACGCCACACACTCTTTCGCCTTTTGTCACGCCGATCTCGTAAGAGGGACGTACAGAGTATTCGACGCGATATTTGCTGTTCTTACATACATCTGTCGGTGTAATAACAAAGCCCTTTTCACGGTCATAATCGCAGCGGTAATATGCGTTCATGCTGTATCCTTCATCGAGAAACGATTCCTTCGGTTCTTCCGAATCGGGACAAGTGAAAAATATTTCCTGTCCCGTTTCTTTGTCATACACACGGTATTCCAATAAAATCGACATATCCATGATAGTATCGCCGTTAATCACAAGGGATTCTCCCTTACTGTTCATTGCAATAAAGCACTTGTCGTAATTCATACGATATTTCTTCATGTTCATCACCTTTCCTAATTGGGCTCCATTGGAGCCCAATTATTTTTTGCCGAAGCCCTGAACCCTGATGCGCCTTTCAATAAGCGAATATCCATTGTCTTTTATATACCGGTCAAGGTCTGATAAGTGATTGCAAAAGCATACAGAATCGCAAGTCTGCATTTTCTCATTGACGGCTTCAACGGTTTCAAGCACCGCTTTTTCGGTTATGATCTGTTCCTCCATGACCGTAGTATATATCAGAATCGGCATCGGTTCCAAGTCGCAGCTCCAAGCAAGGCAGCTGAATTGCAGCTGCGGTTTCTCCGGAGAGAAGCAGCAGGCAAGCGGACGCGGAATCACTTCCGTATTCGGCCAGAAGAAAACGGCATATTCTGCATTCATCCGCTTTTTTGCTGTTATCCAGCTATCATCGTTACTGGTCAGGATAGCTTTCAAAGATAACAGAACTCTGCCGGATCGCTCGTCATTATAGATGCATGGATAGGAACTGCTAGGAGAATTGTACTTTTTTAACATCACGTTCTGTCCTTTTAGGAATTGGGATCCAATGGATCCCAATTCTTTTGGTTACTCACTTGATCTCATACTCGCCGCTGCTTCCGGTAATGTCCTCATCATCGTCATCATCGTCGAAATCGTCAGTCGGGATGCGGTTTTTCCGGATAGACCGTACTCTCAGAATGAGGAAAATAACAAGAGCAAGCACGAATACTGCGCCGCCGATCAGATACATCAGCAATTCGGCGCTTAAACCGCCGGACGGGTTATCTGCCGGTTCCGTTGGTGTGGTCGGTTCCGTCTTGCGTGTTCCCTGCTTCTGCTGATCGACGGGAGCTGCCACAGCAGTATTTCCCTGCTGTGCCTGATATTCCTCAACAAGATTCGTGTTTTCATCCTGCTTGCCGGAATACAGCAGCCGGAACATATCGAAATCGTCAACTTTATTCAGGAAATACACGTTATCGCCGTCGGTATCGGTGTAGTCGATCACGATATAGAACACATGACCGTCCTTTGTGGCAACGGAAATAAACTGAATCTGATCCGAAGAATAGATCACATGCTTGTCAGAAATCAGGGAAGCGTTGCCGTCGGTATCGTAATACGGATCGCCGTAGTAGTCATAGGTTGTTGCGGTCGTATAGGATTCCAGAAACGCCTCGGCATCGAAAGGCTTCGTGTCCGCCGGTTGCGGCGGTTCCGTTTCCTGCGCATCATCGGCAGCGTCAGCCGCTTCCGTTTCGTCCGCGTTATCTTCCGGAACCGCAAATGCAGTCAACGCGAATGTCGGGGCAGTCAGCGCAACCGCCAGTGCGGAAACGATAAGCGCATAGATTTTCTTTTTCTTCATGCTTATACTCCCGAAGCTGCTGCTTCACTCGTCTGTTCAGACTGTGCTTCACGCTCCCGCATGAAAGCTGCAAAGTCTTTTGCAAGATCCGAAGTTTCTCCGTTTGGTACTGCATTGCGGAGCATCTCAACGAGCTGTGCGTTTTCAGCCTCCTTGATTTTCTCCGTGAGAGATTTCCGTTCGGCGGTCAGTGCCTTGATCTTTTCATCGACTGCTTCCAGTCTGCTCTTGAGCTTTGCGATCTTATCGTTTGAATTTGCCATAATAAAAATCCTTTCTGTTAATTGGGCTCCATTGGAGCCCAATTTATTTTGATGCCTTGACGTTCAGGTTCTGGTATGCTATAATAGATAGTACACAAACTCGCCTGACGAGAAGGAGGTAGCTATGAAACAATTACGTCACCTGATTTCTGTTCTGTTCGCTGCAATGATTACACTATGTTTTTCAATCACCGCCTTTGCTGACGAAATAAACTATGACATTGACTTTACCCGTGAGGAAGCCTATGCTGCTGTCATGAATACCACACCGACACAAGCCAGATGGCTTTATGGCGGTAAAGAAGCATATTATGAAGCACTTTCCGATGACGATAAAGAACAACTTTTTGAAATGATTTGGAATCTTACAGTAAGCGGTATTCTTTATGAAGATGTAGGGAAAAACGAAACTGTTCATCTCGATTCGTTTACGGATGACTATTTTAAAACTGTTATCTATGCTTTTGGAGAAGCAAAAGACGAAGATGAAGGACTTAGCAATCTCAGAACGAGGATTGATGAAATTAACGCAGAATATCTATCAGATACCGCTGATCTTGAGAAAGTAGAGATCGTTGAAAAAACAGAACCGGAGGAAACACAGCTTTCCAAGCCGGATGTGACAACGGCTGTAATTACAATGGAAGAAACACAGCCGCCAACGACCTTATACACAACAACAGCTCCGTGGTCCGAACCGAAAAAGAATAATCACACAGCTCTGATCGTGATCCTTTGCCTGCTTGCTGTCGGCGCAGCAGCCGGTATCGGCTACTACGTCCGGCAGACCAAGAAAACCAAATAACCGCTGAATGCTCCTGATGATGATCGGGAGCATTTTTATTGCTCAATCAGCAGCAGTGGATCAACTTTTTTCCATAATATAGTATCATTCTTAATTTCTGTCTGTATGTGCAGATAGTAATACGGTGCGTTTGTTTCATGTCCGTCACATTTTCTGTCACCGGTAGTAGTACCTATCTGCTGTCCTTTTTCAACTATATCGCCTTCATGAACATCAGCAACTGGTGTAATGTTCTCATAGATCGCACGAACCTTTGCTTTATCCTCATGTTCTATCCAAAAATGAACTTCATGTTCAGGTTTCGTTGTTTCCAATTTAATCTTTCCGCCGCCTATATCCGTAATCTTACCGGTAAACATTGCATAAACCGGTGTTCCAGGCGTTGCAGAAATGTCTATGCCCTCATGCATACGACCGTCTATTTCCAGTCCGCAATGCATTGTTCCCCACTCACAAGTGGTGTAGCCGTATCCGTGCAGGATACCGGATGAGGTTATAATATCGTGAAACGCTCCCGGTGTCGGACGTCCGATTGCCTGATGCCCGCCGTAAAGCTGAATCGGCGTACCGCTTTCTGTTGTTGTCCCGCCGGTCAGAACCAGATAATACTGATACATCTCATCGTCCAGAAGATACCGGATCGCATCGTCCAGTGATCTTACCTGAACCATGCCGTATTCCAGCTCCGTTGTATTGATCCATTCATACACTCTCTGATACTGACAGAGCTTCTGCTCCGTCCATTCATCAGTCAGAACAATATACCATCCGGTCGCGCACGCCCATTCATCGGCGTCATCGCTTACATCCAGTATCTCGCCGTTCGTAAGGTTGTAATGCAGCCAGTATTCCATAGTCCCGTCATCGTAATGCTGTTCTTCTGCAAAGCCCTTGATTTCATCCGGCAGATTCTCAAATGTCAGTAAACCGTGCGTCCAATCTGCATTTCCGACCGTTGTAATCCCAAGAAATCCCATCGGTCCGTAGTCAGGTAAAGGAGCATCTTCCGTTGGATGCCAATGTCCGCCGCGGGTATATCTGTGATCGAATGCATACTGACTGTCAAACAGAGCTTTCAGCGCATCTTTGGCATCACTGTTAAATTTCCACATCTTCATTTCATGCTCATCTTCGTCGTAGTCGTAAAGATATGCACTAAGAAAAGACCAGATTTTCCAGATGTCAAAGTCAACATCACCGGAACGATTCGTAAATACTGCGGGCGTTTTGCGGTAACTGCCAACATCCACACCGAAGTGACGCAATCCGTCTTTCCAATGCCCCGTTGTACCGCACTGAATCATCGCTACATTTGTATCGTACAGCAGCTTGGTATAATATTCTTCGGCTTCGGAAAGGTCTTTGTCCAGCACATTGTATGTGCCGAGCAGGAATGTGGAACCCTCAAATGCCGTCAGAACACTTGCAACCGGTGCCATGCAGGAAAAGCAGAGGAATGTTGTGAGGACAAGCGGAATCGCCAGTTTTGCGGCAAAGCTCTTGAACCCCTCAACAACAACTTTCTTGACATCCTTTGCAGCCTCTTTTACGGTACGATGTCGGCGCGGAGGCGGTTTGCCTTTGGCATTGGCAACGGAAGTGCGCTGCAACTGACTTTGCCGCCGGTGCAGCTTCTGGCTCTGCAAGCCGGATTTCTTGTTCAGCTTTTTGGTGCGCTTCTTCGCACTCTGGAGCTTCTGCTGCCGCGTCTGCTTCATCTGACCGGCAAGCTCCGTTACCTTTAACGCAGCCTGCACGCCTTCGTCATCGTCCGCGTTCTCCGCAGCCTTGCTGCGCATCGAAGATTTCAGCGAACGACCGATATTATCTACATGCTCATGCTGCGGCTTGGAATACTTGCGAACCTTCTGCTGTTCCTTGAACAGCTTTCTGTCTGTTCTGTTTGTCTTTCGGAGTGAATGCTTGTATTTCCGGTACAGTGTTTTCTGATCGTGCCGCCGGTGCAGCTTCTGAATCCGGCTGACCGGCTTTTTTGCCGCAGGCTGTTTCCGCAGCGACATCTTTGCGGATTTATGCAGCTTCCGGTCTTTTTCAAAATCAGTACGCCGCTTTTTCCGGATGTGTTCAAGACGCGCCTTGCCGGGCTTCTTCGCATACACTCTTTTGAATCCGATACTGGATTCAACCCGAAACAGCTTGTATTTCCACGCTTCCGTCTTTGTCTGTATCCGGAGCTTTCGCCTTTCGTTGGCGATCTGCATCTTTTTCAGATTCAGAGATGATTCATATTTTGTTTTCAGCCGCCGCATTCCGGTCTGGAATTTCGTCTTGCTGATTTTACCGCTTTTATACTGCGCTTTCAGCTTTTGCTGCGCAGAACGGTATTTTGCCCGTTCCGCATTGTAATTCCCGATCAGCGTATTCAGGCTTGCAGTCTGCTTTTGGATGCTTGCCTCAGCAGCCTTGTGCTTTGCCTGCGCATCCCGTGAATACTTATTCAGATTGACAGCAGGCTTTTTGCTGTCCTCGTATTCCCGCTTGCTTTTGCGGTACTGGTGACGGTCCTTGATGATCGCAGTCGTTACTTTTGCGGCAACGACTGCCGCCTGACCGGTATCGGTCTGCTGAAACTGCTGCTCGACCTTGCCGGAAACATTCTGTACTGTCTTTTCAGTCAGCCTTTCCGTCTTGGCATCGAACTTTGAAATCGGTGTTACAATCGGTTCCACAGCATACCGCTGCGTGAGATATGCTGCCCGTCCAAGCGGCTTTGTGATCTTGTCCGTTGTGCGGCGCAGCTTGCTCTGATTCCTGATCTGCTTCAAGGATTATCACCCCCTCGGAAATTGGGCTCCAATGGAGCCCAATTTATCAGCTCGCCGCAATTTGCTGTTCTTTTTCTTTCGGTTTCGTATCCATAATCCGGTACATCTGCGTATTTTCGGGGAATTTATCCTCAAACGGAATGACCTTGCCGCCGTAGATCAGCAAGCCGTGTCCGGGCGGAGCGTTCGTGATACACTTCTGCTGTTCCTCGGACAGATGCTTGGAATCCGCAAGAATCACGCGATCTTCCGGCGACTGCGACAGCAGATACACAAACTCACTGTTGGAGAGAATACTCTCTGCCATTGCGGAATTGCTCAGATCCTTGACATTCTGCGTGATGCCGGACGGAATGCCGCCCCATTTACGGAAACGCTTCCAGATTTCAACGGAATACTTTGCCGTATGCCGTTCACGCAGCATCAGGTGAAACTCGTCACAGTAATACCATGTCCGCTTATCCTGATTGCGGTTAGAGGAAACGCGCGTCCAGACTTCGTTCTGGATGACAAGCATTGCCAGATCACGAAGCTGCTCGTTCATATCCCGGATGTCGAAGCAGACAAGCCGGTTATTGATGTCAACCGTAGTCCGGTGATTGAAAAACTTATGAGAGCCGCTGACATACATATCCATGGAATCCGCAACACGCTTTCCGACGCCCTCAGACATCGTGAAACCGGATTGCAGCCGCAGCTCATCCTGCAAATCTGCCAGTGTCGGCATCGTGTCTTTGGAACGCGGCGTGCTTGTCAGAAATCTCTTGTAGACATTCCGCAGGCAGCGGTCAATCATCGAGGTTTCGTCAGCTTGCAGCGTATCACCGGTAATCAGGGAACAGAAGCTGATGATGAAATTCGACTTGTCGGAAATCAGCTCCTCATTGCAGAGTGCCGGATCCAGCGGAATGTCCAGAGGATTGATGAAGTTACCGGAGCCGGACGCGATCTTGATGACCTGTCCGTGCAGGAGATCAACCAGAGGCGCATATTCACCCTCCGGATCGTTGATGAAAATATCATCATTCGGTCTGCGCAGGAATACATCAAAGATTTCACGCTTTGCCGAGAAGGATTTTCCTTTGCCGGGGATTCCGAGGAAAATACCGTTCGGATTGTCCAGCAGCAGACGCGAAGCCATAATCATATTTCTGGTACGCTGATTCAGCCCGTAATAGGTTGATTTCGGAGAAACAAACAGCTCATCCGTGGTGAACGGCATAAATCCCGCAATCGCGGATGTTGTCAGGCAGCGGTCAATCGGAACCTTGTTCACGCCAAGCGGCAGCGAAGAACCGATTGCTTCCTCCTGCATGAAGTCCAGCTTTACAAGCCGTCCGCCGTTCTTCTGCGTAATACGAATCAGCTTATCCTGCAAGGTTTTCAGCTTCTTCGGCGTTTCTGCATAGTACCGAATCGTCAGCGTCGTATGGAAAAGACGTTCTGACTTTTCGTTCAGATCGGCAATGAGCTGTTTCAGATCAGTGATGTACTCTTTCATCTGTTCCGGCAGAATATTGATGTCATATCCGGAATTGCTTGCTTTCTTCTGCTCGTCAACCTGTGATTTCTGCACATCGGACAGCTTGCTGCGGACGAACTTCTGCGCTGCCATTGTTTCATACGGCTGCGCATGAATGTTCACGGCAAGGATATTATCTTCCATCATAAAGTCTGTCAGCATCCGGTCCGGAATCTCGGCACCGACGATGTTGATACCGGCGACCGCACCGTAGACACTTCCAATCTCAAACGCAGAGCGTTTCAGCAGCATGGAAGTCGGGGAGATAAAGTCCTTATCCGTAAATCCGCCTTTCCGCAGCGTTTCCCAATCGAACAGGAACGGCTGTGATTCAAACGGATTCAGCGCACGGTACATCGAAGCCAGACGCTGCTCACCGTTCATGATGTGCGCATCGACATCCATAGCCTTGAAAAGCCGGATGACCTCATTTGCGATATTATCCAGCTTGATCTTGGCATTGCCTGGCGAATCCGATTCAACGGAGAACGTCAGATACTTGAAAAGCTGCCTGCCGTTTGTACCCTGTTCAAGCTGATGAAACAGGATATTCGTGTATTCTTCCCGAACCGGATCAAATTCATCCCCGACAGGAGCAATCCGCATCTGCGATTTCAGCGTTTCGACATCTGCGATCTGATTCTCAAACGTGAGCTGAAAATGGATCGTTTCGTCAAAGTAATTCAGAATGTCGCAGTATGCTGCGAAGATTTCTTCCTGCTTCTCGTCGGAAGCAAGCTGATAATTGGTATTTCCGAACTGAATCGTCCGGGAATATGTATTCTCAGTAAGCTGACAGATACCGTTTTTGCCCATAATCAGATACGGGATCGTGCGCTGCACGGTCATCTTCTTTCTGCCGGTGAGCTGCGCAATCCGCTTCCGGATTGCTTTTTCCTCGGCTTTTGTCAGCTTGGTCTTGCGTTTCGGCTTTGACGGCTGTGCCGGTGCTGCTGCTTTTGCGGCTTTCTTCACCGGCTTGCTTTTCGCAGCTCGTTTCTCTGCTGCTTTTGCAGCCTTTGCCGCTTTCTTTTCAGCTTTTCTTTCTGCCCTGATCTCTTTTCTGGACTTCTTTTCGGTCTTTTCCTGCGTTACAGCTTCTGTCTGTTCCGGTGTTCCCTGGATGTCAGTTTCGTTTCCTTTTTTGAACAGCAACCTTTTTCCCTCCCTGCTTCAGCCGTTTTACAAGCCGTTCATATTCGATTTCATCTTCGATCAGACGGTACGGACTGCTTGTTTCATACCGCCTGATCTTATCGGTTTTCAGGTAATTCTTAATCAGTTTGGCGTAATCCTCAATATGCAGCCCGTTTCTCTCAAACATGCCCCATACCAGAGCCGGGGTTGCTGCTATGAACATGAGAACGACCGCAAGCGTCAGGTCAATTCCTTTTGTCAGGTAATAGACCGGGAATCCGCAGATCGCTCCGATGAGAAAACTCAATGCCTGCCGCTTTGACAGATTAAAAAACAGTTTCTCCTTAATCGCGTTAATATCTTTCGGAACTCGTATATACTTCATGTGAACTCCTTAATGCGCATTGAAGATAGATTTGGAAATCTGTCCCGATTTCAGAATCGTAAAGCACAGCGCGAGTGCATAGCCCATCAGAAGAATCAGATTCAATGTGAGATTCGGTGTTGCCGCCGGTGCAGGCGGAGCACCCGGTACCGGCGGAACTGCCGGAGCTGCCGGTTCTGCCGGTGTCGCTGCCATACCTGCAAGCACGGCAGTAAAGATTGTCTGGAAGATCGACAGCGCGATCACGATAAAAAAGCTCTGGAAACCAAGTGCAACCATGTTGCGGATCCAGTTTTTGCCGATTTCGCCCCAATCCCGGTTCATCATCGTTGCAACCGGCAGCGGCGAGGCAGTCAGATACATGAATACTTCAATCATACGGGATGCAAGCACGATAATGACAATCACAAGCATCGCACCTATGATAATCAACAGAAATCCTGATAATATGATGTCCAGCAGCAGCTCTGCTACTGTCATATCCGTCGCATCTATATGGAACTCTGCGACCGATGACAGATATGTGCCGTTCAATCCGAATATAGTTGAGATCGCCTTGTTTGTAGCATAAGAGCCGAACGCAAGAAAGCCGGATGCCATATCGAACATGTGCGATACCAGCAATGCACCGCATAGCACCTTGATACCCCATCGCGCTATGATTGACAAGTCAGGCTCCCGGAAATTATTGTGATCCGACACCATTTGCAGCAGCTCATACAGCAGGACAACCGCCATGATCAGACCGGCAATCGGGACAACGGCATTGATGCTCAACGTCCGCATGGCTTCCCACAGCTCACCGGCGTGCTCGCTGCCTTCGGATAATGTCGCATCAAACTCAGACGGATGCTTGGTCAGGAAATTCGCAAACAGACCGTCGCTGCCTGCCATATTGTTATTCATACCGGTTTTCAGAAGCTCCTGTCCGGATGTCAGTGCTTTTTCCACGATTTCGGCAAGGGAATTATGAATTGCATCGGAGATTTCGTCTTTCAGCTCTCCTAACCAGTCCACGGTGTCACCTCTTTTCTTGGAACCGATGCAGCTTTCGCTGCATCGGTTCTATTCTTTCATTGGAAAATGCGTAACAATCAGGTTCCTGCGGCTGTACCATCAGCAAACGCATCTGTCATCATGTCTGCAAGGACCGGAACAAGCACGATACCTGCCATAATGATGCCTGCACCTGCCATTGTCTTTTTGATGCCCGTGGATTTTGCCGCACCGTTGTTGTCACCGATACCCTCGGAAATATCCACAACGCCGAAGATTGCAAAACCGGCACCGACCATAATCAGGATTGCACGGAGAATCTTCTTCATCGCAGAGATGAAGTTGGTCGGATCGACCTCAGCAGCGAACGCGGTGACAGTAAACATCGTAATCGCACACATTGCCGTGATGACGATTGTGGTGATCTTCTTCGCCTTTGCACAGCGGCGGGACAGCTCGGTATTGGATCTTTGCATAGTAATTCAACCTCTCTTAATTTTTAATTTCCCGTTTTTGCCTCATAAACGTCAACAGCAGTATCTCCCGATACGACTGCTTTCTGCTGCTTTCGGATGCTCTGCGTGTAAGCCGCAATATCAAAGGTGAACTTTGCTTCATCGGGCTTGTCCATGTGTGCATCCAAGAGGCAGCCATACATCGGATGCTTGGTAATGTCGTACTTGTCACAGAAAAACGGATGAAAACCTCTGACTCGTGCGATGCATTTTCCGCCGTCCATGGTGTAGATCTCCTCGGATGTCATCAACTCCCTTCCTTGTTTCTGATAAGACACTCCACTGGAAGTCGATTGACCTTTCTGTTCTGAAGTGCTGATAATGTCAATCGTTTCCTTGCCCAAAGACTCAGAAATCTCTTTGAGCGTGGTTTTATCACTTCCGCCGAGGAACAGCATGGTATCGCAGCAGTCCTCGATTGTAGCAGCATTGTCTTTGTACAAGTCCTTTAACTGAGCTTTAGACTGCAAAACAATGCTGGCGGATATTTCACGAGAACGGATTGTGGAGATGAGCTTGTCGAACTCCGGTATTTCACCGGTATTCTTAAACTCATCGAGCAGGCAATGCACATGGTATTTCAGCTTGCCCCCTCGGTTGCTGTCTGCTCTCGTGCAAAGCAGATTGAACATCTGTGTATACAGAATTGCGACCAGAAAATTAAATGTCGCATCTGAATCCGGGACAATCACGAACAGAGCCGACAGCTCGTCACCGAGCTTTCCCAGCTCCAGCTCGTCATAACTGGTAATTTCCAGAACCTCGTCAATGCCGAACACGCTAAGGCGTGCTCCACAGGAGATGAGAATAGATTTTGCCGTTTTGCCGGCTGCCAGCTTATATAACTTATATTGCCGGATTGCGAACCGTGCAATGGAAGCCTGCTCATCTGTCGGCGTTTCGCCGTCCAGATCATTCATCAACCCCAAGAAGTACAGGCTGCTTTCCGTATCCTCTGCTTCCAGTTCTTCGCTTTCCGCTGCATCGAGCATCCGGTTTTCAAGCCAGCGTTCGATTGCATCGAACAGCAGATCAACATGATTCTTGAAATCCTCGTCGTTTTCCCGAACCTCGGAATCGTTAATCAGATCAATCAGAGAACCGAAATTTCGTTCTTCTTCCGGATATATCGCAAACATCAGTGCGATATAGGATATATACAGCAGACGTTCTGCTTTTACCCAAAAGTCCTCTCCGGATTTTGCGCCGCTGCCCGTAGTATTGCGAATTACCACATCGACCAGTTTCAGGATGTCTACCTCACGATGATTCGGACGGATATATGCCATGGGATTATAATGCATAGACTTTCCGAAATTGACGGTGTTGAAAACCTTGATGTTGTACGGCTCATAAATGATCTTGCCGGCTTTATCCGTCAGGACTTTTCCATTATCATCCCGTTTCGGTCTGCCGCGCTCTAGCATCTTGCCGCATTCAATAAGGACGGTTCCCTTCGGATCGGTCACAACATAACTGCCGAACATCTGCATCAGGTTCGGTTTGATATAGAACCGTGTCTTACCGGTACCGGGCGTTCCGATGATCAGGATGTTGTGGTTACGTCCGATTTTCACGTTCTTGGGTTTCCTCATCGTCATCCAGAGTGTCGCTGTGACGATGAGGTTATCGTAGAAATGCTTTGCACGGAGGACTTTGGACTCATCCTCAGATGCCCAGCGCGCGCTGCCATGTTCCTTGCCGGTGCGGTATTGCTTCGCATTGGCTTTTCGCAGCTTCCAGATTACATAGAACGCAGCGGCAGACAGCAGACCGACCAGAAGGTCAATCGGATGCAGACTCGGAATCGGAATTGTTATTTTTTCTGCGAATATTTCCAGGAAGGACATGAACTTGTCACTGACATCATGCCCGGTCGTATTTCGGGCTGAAAATGAAACAATATTGCCCACATACGCAAACATGATTCCGGGAAGCGAAAGCAGCAGATTTTTTTTGAGCTTGGTTGAAGCCATTACCGCGTCACCTCACCGTGCGTCAGATCTCTTTCCTGCGATTTGCCGTGTGACTTGTTGTGTGCTTTCTGCGCAGCCTTTGCAATCTCCTGCCGTTTTTCCTTGGGGATTGTGTGCTCTTTCACACGCTTCTGCATCACTCCGGCATAGTCTGCAAAAGCCCGCTGCATATCTTCCATGCGGTTTGACTGGAAGATCACATGAAACACCGGCGGATCGCTGCCGACCTCTCTGCGCAGTGCAAACTGCACATGATGCCGTTTGGCAGCTTTCTCAAAATCCTTGATGTTGCTTGCATTTATCTCGATACTTTCCAGATTCCTGCCCGATTTGGCAGCCAGATCGCCAAGGGTTGTTTGTGTGCGTCTGGAAGTATCCGGCTGTTTCAGCATATCTGCAAGAGCCGATTTCAGGACTGCCGATGTCATTTTTTCGCTTTCGATGATGACATCCAGCGTTTTCTTGGCGACCTGATCGGATGTTGCAGGCATCAGTAATTGCTTCCGAAGCGGAACAGACGCGCCGTACCGCTTGCAAGTGCAGCGAGGAAGCGGTCATACTCCTGCCGCAGCTCCGCTTCCGTGTCGTAATAACCGAGCTGAACCGGCTCGTCCGGTTCCTCGGTCAGAGGGACGGCATCTGCCATCCAGTAACCGGCAATCCCGTATGCGGTGACACCGCGCTGCGTTTCACCGGAAATAGGGGAGATGCTACGAAGAAAAGCCGTGTTAATCAGCTCGCCGTCCATAGTTTCAATAAAAAATGGCATTTTCAATTCCTCCGTTTCTCGTATTTGACGTTTACGTGCGATTTGCGGCGGGTTTGCCTGTTTCTGGTATCCCAATACCAGAAACATGGATAAACGCCGTGAAATCGCATTCTGGATGATTTGGGAGCGTATCAGATTGCCGGAATGTCTGTCAGCGTTTCCGCATCGCTGTCCTCCAGCCATTTCCAGAGGCAGGATTTCAGGTATGCCGACCG
>JAFWUX010000115.1 GCA_017523995.1 Oscillospiraceae bacterium
ACCGTCCGCAAACTGGTCGCGCAGGGACGTGTCCGCTACATCCGCACAGGTGAGGGCGAGCGCGGCAAAATCCTCATCAGCAAGCAATCCCTGCTTGACTATCTGGGAGGTGAGAAATAACAAAGCACCTGCCGCAGCAGATGCTTTATCCATAAACAAATTATTTAGTCCGTTTCTTTGTAATGACCGCAATCGCACACGGCATTCTGCCGTCAACGACATGGTACTCTACATTCGTATAGCCCATATCTGCAAAGAACTGCTTGTACGATTCAAAATCAAACTGCCGCTTGAAATCCGCGCCGAGCAGCGTGATGAATTTGACCGCGGCTGTACCGGTTCCTTTCGACATATTGATGTATGTCGGAATGATGATCCTGCCGCCCGGCTTCACAACACGCTCCAGTTCATGCAGCGCCTGTTCAGGATTCGGCAGCAGATGAATCACATTGCCGGCGACCACCTTATCAAAACGATTGTCCTTGCATTTGAGATGCGTGATGTCCGCCTTTCGGAAAACGACATTCTCAAATTTCCTGCATTTCTTTGCAGCCTGCCGCAGCATACCCGCAGCGAAATCGGTTGCGATCAGCCGCCTGCACTTCGGCGCGATGCTGACGCTGATTGCGCCGGTTCCGCAGGCACATTCCAGCACAGTGTCGTTCGGCTCGATGAATTCAGCCACCTTTTCGCCTGTACCACGATAGACCTTACCATTGTAAACCTGCTCAAATAGATCGTACAGCGGTGAGATTTTGTCCCAGAACATGAAGTCCACTCCTCGTTATCATCAGATTTCTATATCAAAATTATAGCACGGGCGAAAGGAAAAGTCAAACTGAAATCACTGCAAATATGCTTGGGGTATGCGATTCAGAAGGAAAACGGGCAAATCCGGAGTATCCGTATTCTTTTGATTTTGACGGAATAGCAAGCCATAGAAAGTATCGTATACTTTCGACAATTCCGGATTTTGCTGGCAATACCCCTGCAAAAATCCTGTTTTGGGAGCCCCAGCCCGAAACGAATATCTCCCAATAAACCAATCACAGCGCGATAACCGAGCACATGAAAAGGAGGTCATTGAAATGAGAAAATACAAGCAAGTAAAACGCAAAGAGGTCGTATTTGACCTGAACGAATGGGCAGAGGTTGAACGCCGTGCCGCCGCCGCAAATCTGAAAATTGGAACCTACATCAAGAAGATCGCCGTCAACGGAGAGCTGACCTATTACGATATGCAGAATGCAGCACCTCTCGTCAATGCGATGCGGACGATCAACAACAATGTCAACCAGATTGCGCGCAAGGCAAATGAAACGCACAGCATTTATGCGGAGGACATCGAAATTTTGAAAGGAGGGCTCAGCGAGATATGCCGTATGTTAAATCAATTTCTGTCCGAGCTACCGTCCACAAAACGCTGAAGTACATCCTGAATCCGGACAAGACCGAGGGGCTGCTCTACACATCCTCAATGAACTGCATGACCTCGGCGCGCGATGCATATCTGGAGATGAAATCGGTTTTTGAATCCTACTCGACGGAGCGATTCGACGCACCGCCGCCGAAAAAAGGCAAGGGCAGCGTAAAGGCAATTCACTATATCCAGTCGTTTGATCCGAAGGACAACATCTCGCCGGAACTTGCACACCGCATTGCCAAAGCATTTGCCCGCAAGACCTTCGGGGATGACAGTCAGGTCGTCATTGCCACGCATACAGACCGCGGACATATCCACAGCCATATCCTTGTCAACACCTACACGCTGACCGGCAGAAAGCTGAATGCCAATAAAACGACTTTGGATCATGTCAAGGAATACTCGGACAGGGTGTGTCTCGCTTTTGACATCCAGCCGTATGATAAGAGCAAGGGAAAGGGAAAAACTGTCAGCCATCATGAGTGGGAAAAACGCAGACAAGGCACTTCATGGAAACAGAAGCTGCGCGCAGAAATCGACAGCCTGATCGGTTCGGTCAAGAATCTGGACGAGCTGTTATACGAACTGGAACTAAATGGATACGGGGTGAAAAAGGGTAAATATATCTCACTCAAGGCGCCGGGACAGCAGCGGTTTATCCGCACAAAAACGCTGGGGGAGGAATACACAGCGGAGAACCTTTCTTCACGAATCCTCTGGGGTGACGTCGGCAGCGGTGCTGTGTTGACGGACGAACCGTCGCCCCTGCGTGAATGCTACGAGACATGCGCCGAAAACTGTCCGGAATTACATCACCTTTATCTCTACGGTATTTGACTATGCCGTGCGGATGCAGATGCTGTCGGATAATCCGTGCAGAAATGTGGTGATCCCGTCGCTCCGGTCGAAAAAGCGGGATATTTACTCGTTGAAAGAAGTGCAGCAGATGCTGGAACTGTTTGAGCAGGAAACCGAAGCCAATTACAAGTATACGATCTTCTTCACGCTGGCGGCGTTCACGGGACTGCGCCGCGGTGAACTGCTCGGTCTGGAATGGAAGGACATCGACTGGAAGCACAATATGCTCAGTGTGGTGCGGACTTCCGAGTACACAAAGGAAAAGGGCATCTATACAGATACCCCGAAGACAGAAAGCAGTCAGCGTGTGCTGAAGCTGCCAGATGAGCTGATGCAGAAGCTGAAAGCGTTTCAGGAATGGCAGAATGGCTGCAAACGTGAACTCGGCAGCAAGTGGATCGAATGTGACCGGCTGTTCACGAAGACAGACGGCTCCCCGATGGGGATGCGGCAGCCCTACAAGTTCTTCGAGCGGTTCTGCAAGAAAACGGGTATGCGCTTTGTGAACATACATTCTTTCCGGCACTTTAATGCGTCCATTTTAATCAGCAACGGCGTCGATGTCAAGACGGTACAGGGCTGTTTAGGTCACAGCAGCGCGACAACGACTTTGAACATCTATGCCCATTCCTTCCAGGCAGCACAGGTCAGAGCGATGGACAGCGTGGCAGACTGCATCCTGAAACGCGGCACCAAAAGCAGCGCCTGAAATGCGAATTTTCAGAATAATGGACAAATAAAGGACAAAACACCGATTTCTATAAAAAGCAAAATCCGGAAACCGCGTATCTACGCGATTTCCGGACCTAAAAATATGGCAGGGGCAGAAGGAATCGAACCATCCGCCCAAATGTATGCCTTTGTTCACTTCGTATACTAACCCTATTATAGCACGAATCGAATGATTTGTCAAGCCCCATATCCAGTCATATGACTGGATATGGGGCTTTTTATTGCTTTTATGGCAACATTGTGGTATAATAATCATATTATTTCGACGCACAGGAGGGAATGTATCGCAATGACTAATAGCAATTCTGACAAGCAGACTTCAAAATCATCTGTCCTCGAACGAATGAAGCAGCAGCAGCCTGTCTCCCCTAGCGGATTGTCAAAAGACATTACGCTGGGCGATTTTGCAGACTACTGGCTGCGGCATATAAAAATTAATGTTAAAGAATCCACTCGCTATTCCTATCAAAGCGCAATCTCAAATCACATCTGCCGAGTTTTTGAGTCGTTGAAGATTTCTGAGATTACATCAGAAGATGTGCAGTTGTTCATCTGGAGTTTGACAGATGGCATGGATCTCGACGATCCGTTAAGTCCTAAGTCCATTAGAAACATTCACGGTGTCTTACACCAACTGATGCAAGATGCATATGACATGAAAATTATCGACGAGAATCCGGCAAAGCACACAAAACTCCCCAAAAAACAGACTGTGGAGCTTGTCCCCATGAATACTAATCAGGTTCATGCTTTTCTAGCAGCGATTATTGGTCATCCGCTGGAAGTTTTCTTCAAGCTGGCGTTGTTCACTGGAATGAGGAAGGCTGAATTGCTCGGACTGACATGGGACTGCTTTCACTTTGAAGAAGGGTATATCCGAGTTTACCGTCAGCTTTCATACGAAAGGAAGAAGCGAGTTTACTTCTTTTCTTCCGTGAAGAACGGAAAACCGAGAACGATCTATCCCGCGCCGGATGTTATGGAAATGATGAAGCAGCTCTACGAAAAAGAGCCGAATAGCAAGTATGTTTTTCAAGGGCTGACAGGTGGAGATCATCTGTCTTTATCGCAAGTACGCAAGCCTTTTGAAGCTCTGATGCTGAATCTTGGCATGGAAGAATTTCGATTTCATGATCTGCGGCACACATTTGCTGTGCTTTGTATCAAAGCCGGTGTTGATCTGAAAACGCTGTCTGAAACAATGGGACATTATTCTGTTGCTTTCACGCTGGATACATATGCTTTCGCCCTGACTGATATGAAAGAGGAAAGTGCAAAGAGGATGCAAAACTATCTCGAAGCGCAAAATATTAGAATTTGAAAGTGAGGGATTACTATGTTAAGAGACAAGGGCGATGAGAGATCTGTTGCCAAATTTGTGAGTGATGCGTGTTATGAACGCGACTGGCAACTGAAATTCTATGTGACAACCAGCGAAGCAGTCAGGGATGATCCGGACGCAGAGCCGGACGAGAGATTTACCTTTGAGGGCTTCGCAGAGTTTTTTGAGGAAGATATGCGCAGCCGCGATGCCGAGATTGCTGCGGTACTGGACGAACGAATCATGGACATTGCCGATGATATTCGCGTTGACTATGATGCAAAGATTTTGGAGATCGACATTTTCTACTAATATATATAGTATAGGAGGTTCACATGGAAAGTCTGATGAATACAGAAGATTTTTTCTTTTCAGCAGAGGAAGATGCGCTTGCCGAGAAGATTGCGGCATTCTTCCCTAAAACCAGCCCGACGGCAGATGCAGCATACATGGCGAATGTTGCAATCGGTAATGTCAAGCCGGAGCGCCTGAACGATGCTGTCGGTCAGACTTTCCGGCTTTGCGGCTATCACGCCAAAAAGCGGCGTTTTCAGGACGGCAAGGATGGAAAGATCAGTACATTGTTCTGCCGCGATGCTGACGATAAGCTGAAAGCACTGTCAACCACATCCGAAAAGGTCTATGAAGCCCTTTCGATTATCTCCATGATCTATCGTGAAAACATCGGCAGCGGAATTCCGGTCAGAATCCGGAGCTATCAAACCAGTAATCAGGGAACCGGCTTCACGCTGGAAGTCCTGAACGAGTAAAGGAGCGCAAAATGACAAAGAGAATCGCCTTATACAACAACAAAGGCGGTGTGGCAAAGACCACATCCATTATCAATCTGGCGTACAGTATCCAGAAAACCGGAAAAAAGATACTGGTCGTTGACTGCGATACGCAGGAAAACTGCTTCTCATTCTTTATGACGGCGCAGAATGCGGACAGCATTCTGCCGACCGACTATGAGAATGTCAGTCATACCACATGGACACGATATATTGATATTGCAGACACAGACACGGCTGCATTCGACTATATCTTGTTTGATCTTCCTCCGGCTATGACCGATGAAGTCCGGCAGATTATCCGGCATTGCGGTACTGTATATGTGCCGACGATGCTCGGTGAGTTTGAGATTCAAGGATTAGAAAAAGTAACCGTCGAGATTGCAAGGCAGAATGCCAGACTCGGCGGTATTTTTATAACCATGTATCAGAAACAGAATGATGCAGAGTTGCTGCAAGAGTTCAGAAACGCCTTGCAGACACGGCTGATGCAGACAGTCATCCCCTACTCGCGTACAGTCCGCGAAAGTCAGAAAGCCGGATTGCCGATTGAAGCATACTTTACTGAAAAAAAGGTGCCGAAAAACGGAAATAGCTGGAAGATTGTCAATGCCTATGAACAGTTGGCTACGGAGATTATGAAAGGAATCACAGTATGAGTAAAGTCGAACAGTATTCGGAAATGCTAAAAGAATTGCTTTTTCTCTTTCAGTCAGGACAGGACGAATGCATTGACAAATTGATGCAAAGCTGGAATGAATTGGATGTGATGCAGAGCGTAATAACAACCGGCACGAAGATTCGTGATATTCGGCAGTTCAGAGATAAAACGAGATTGGGAATCGCAGTCAAATGTGATGTGACCAGATCAGCTCTCGGTCACTATGAACGCGGAACGCGCTTTCCTGATGAAGCAACGCTTGCTAAAATTGCTGATCAACTGGATGTTCCTCCGGCAACTTTGCAGGAACGGCATCTTTCCAGTCTGGATGATTGCATTCATGCTTTATTCGAGATTGAGGATACAGGTGCATTTCATTCGCATCTGTTCCAAGATGTGCTTGCTCTCTGGAAAGTTAAGCGGGAACAGCTTGCTGCCGGTGAACTGACACAGGAAGAATACCAGAAATGGAAATGGGAGCTGAGAATCACTCAAGAATCGGAAAGGAGAAAAAACGATCATGAAAACAATGCTGAGTAATCTTGCGGCGATTGCGCAGAACACACAGTCTGACAATATCCGCATGATCGACATTGACGAGCTACATGAATCAACAGCCAATTTCTTTGAGATTGAACGAATCGAAGAATTTGCCTATACGATTCTTGGTCAGGGTGGCGTAAAGGATAATCTGATCGTGCGTCCGCTGGAAAGCGGCGGCTATGAGATCATCAGCGGACACCGGCGCAGAGCTGCGGTGCAGTATCTGCTCGATCACGGCGAAAGTATTTCACGGCTTCTCCCATGCCTGATTCAGAGCTATGAGGATGAAGATTCCATGATGCTTGATCTGATCCTCATGAATGTATCAGCGCGGCAGCTTTCCGATCAGGAGCTTTGGCAATGCTACGAAAAGCTGAACAGCATTCTGCAACGCAAAAAGGAAGCTGGCGAACGCTTCGGGCGCGTGCGTGAAACGATTGCACAGATTCTCGGAGTATCGCCTTCACAGGTCGGCAAATTGCAGAATGTTGATCGCAATGCGATTGAACCGGTTAAGGAAGCCGTTGCAAACGGCGATATTTCAATCTCAACTGCGAATGTAATTGCCCAGCTCGATGAAGAACAGCAGGAAGAACTTGCTGCCGGTGATCTGAGTGAGATCAAGCCGAAGGAGATTAAAAAGGCTGCTGCGAAAAAAGTTGACACAAGTAGCAACTTTTCTGATGCAGAGGATGTTCCCCTGCCTGAACCGGTCACAGTGAAATGGAACGGAGAAATGCAGCTAAAAGCAGTCAGAAAGCAGCTCATGCATCTGGTGAATAATAAACTGCGTGATGATGCCCTGACAATGAACGGCATGGATTTCACAAACGAATTCCGAGCGGTAAACAGGACTACCGGTTTTGGCTTTGAATCGGGGGTATTCACAAACTGTTCGTATGACCGTATTACCATTTCTTTTTCAGCGCCGGAAAAACATGATAATATCCGTAAAATCGAAATCACATGGCGCATGGCAGCAAAGTTTGTGCAGCAGTGGATTCAGGAATCGTCGTACAGTTTGGTGATGTGAAAACAGCACCATGCGGAAGTAGTCGCGGAGAAATTGCAGCGCAACTTCTCAATGAATATATGAAAGAGTTTCAGCAGCGCAATCCAAATCTTCATGTGTTTAATGCCGTTCTGCATTTGGACGAAGCAAGCCCGCACATTCACATTAACTTTGTTCCGTTCTATACGCAGGGACGGAAGAACGGTTTATCAAAAGGTGTGTCTATGAAACAAGCATTGATTGAGCAGGGGTTCAAACCTCGCACAACAAAGGAAAATCAACTTGTTTTGTGGGAATCATCAGAACGCGCAGCTATGGAAAGCATCCTGCATCAGCACGGTTATGTGCGGGAGGACAAGGGCGTGCATCGTGCGCACATGACAGTAGAAGATTACAAGCAATCGCAGGATGTAAAACGATATCAGGAAAAGCTCCGCGCTTCCGTTATCGTAACAGAAAGTGACCACAGGGATGAAAACATCCGTCAACTGAAAGAGCAATTGATTTTGGTGAAGCATGAATCCGAAAAGTTGAAACGAGAGAAGAAATCTCCGTTCATGGCTTTCTTCTATACGATTCCGGAAAAGCAAGCGTTTGTGCAAGCAAGGCTCGATCAGCTTGGCATTCCTTATCACGAAACCGAGAACGGTTTTGAAGCGCAGCAGTGCTATGCCGAAGAAATCAGAAAGATTGAAAAAGAATTCAGTCCGAAGAACAATCAGCGCGAAAAGCTCCGCAATGACATTGACCATTTGCTGATGATGTGCAAGGACTTTGATGAACTGCTTGCGCTGCTGCAAGAAGAAAAATACGAAGTGAAGCGCGGAAAATATATTTCGGTCAAACCGGAGAACGGCGGTTCTTTTATCCGCCTGAAAAGTCTTGGCGAACATTACAGCGAAATCGCCTTGAAAAACCGGCTGCGTGAAAAGGCGATTTACGAACGGGAACTTGCAAAGAGAGTTGCCGAAGCGCGTCAGAAATCTGCTCCGAATGCCGTTGTTCTGCGTACAATGCAATTCTATATTGTATCGTATGGAAAAGGCGCACTGCCAATGCGGAGAAGCAATCCGCAGAAGCCTTATGCATGGACAAATGATTCTGAGTTGGATTCGCTGCTTGCGCTGAACAAAAAAATAAACGACGGGGCGTCGCTTGATTCCTTGCGCGCTGACTTTGCTGAAAAAGAAAAAGCAGCAGCGGATGCAGAAAGCAAGCTGCGTGCAGAGGAAAAAGATTTACGAGAATTTTATGATCTGAAAGAAAAGCTGTTGATCGTTTATGAAGGAAAACCGTCAAAGCTCTTTACCAGAGAACAGGCAGCAGCATCTTTGAAATCATATCCGTCTATCAATCGAGCGAATTACAGAAATGTCGATGCTCTGATCGCCAATCAGGAGCAAGCTGTCCGAAAAGCCGCTGCGGATCATGAGCAAAAGAAAACCACACTTGCTGAAAGCTCTGATACATTGGCGACAGCGGAAAAAGTTTTCGGCGGCACTTTTGTTCAGTCGCTCGGTGCGGAGGAACGACTGCGGCGTGCAAATCAGTTCGTCCCGAACGGAATGAAATATGCAAATGGAGGTGGAATCTGATGAAGCAGAGATTGTCTGCAACACAACTGAAAACACTTGCGATCATTGCTATGACCGTCGATCACACAGCAATCATCTTTGCTGATAAGCACAGCTTGCTCTATTACTTCATGCGGATGTTCGGTCGGCTGACCGCGCCGATCATGGTATTCCTGCTGACAGAGGGATACCGACACACACGCAATCGAAAAAAATATCTGGCGCGGCTATTCATGTTCGCCGGTATCTCACAGCCGATTTATTTTCTATTCGTGTACGGAAGAATGCCGGAGAACGCAGCAGAGTTTCTGCTGCACTGGAATGTGATGTTCTCGCTTGCACTCGGCTTGTTTGTTATGGTATTGTTTGATTCGGAAAAGATACAAACAGCGCCGAGCATGATTCTGCTCGGAATTCTGATTTCGCTTGCACACTTCGGTGACTGGTCGTATCTGATTCCGGCATGGACGATTATCTTCTTCTGCTATTATAAGAGGGATAACAAAAAGATGATTGTTCTCTTTGCTCTGGCATCGGTCACGCTGCAAACGCTGGTTTACTTGCGCGAGTTTGACAGCTTCGCTCTTTTTTCTTTTCAGTATGGTACTCTCTTTTCTCTCATACCGATCTCAATGTATAACGGACAGCGCGGAAATGTTCGACACAATAATCTGAACCGCTGGTTCTTTTACATCTTCTATCCCGCGCACATGGTTGTGCTGATGGCGATTCAGGTGCTGCTTGGATGAAAAATGCTCTCGCGGTCTTGACAAAGCGGCTGGTTTCCGCTATAATCATAATATGGAATTGATTAGAATTAGAAGGATGTGCAATGTGACTATGCTTTTTTTCAAAAAGAAGAAAAACAATGTCCTGCTTCCTGAAATGGAAGAAATAGTATTTACATTTCCGCTTTATGTTGACCTATACAAGAGGGGCTTTGAGGAAATAGCGAATTATGAACCGAAACGACTCTCTGGCAAAGAAGCCTATGACCGAATCATTCAAGATTGTAATGGAACGAATTGGATTACCGAAGTGTGTGATACATTTCACGGGGCTTCACTTCAAAAGTATTATCCCTTGCCTGACATAGTCTTTGATTTCAGAATAAGAATAACAGATGCAGGAACGACTTTGATAACCGCAAAAGCTAAATTAGGAATAAGTGATGAAGAAAAAAAAGCAATCTACGATTTTCTTAACAGCTTATTGTCTGACGGATGGGGTGAGGATTCAATTCCGTCGTTTGAAGCGGATGAAGATGATCCTGAAGTTGAAGCGATTCAAATTTCATTTTGGAATTCCAGATAGTTTTATATGCTCATACTAAATTATAAATACAAATAATGATATGGAGGTATCAATCATGCCGAGAAGAAAGAAAACCGAAACCGCACCTGTTGCCGAAGTCACGGCAACGGTCGCAGCAGTAACCGTCACGGAAGCTGCCGCAGAAGCTCCTACCGAGAAGCCGGTAAAGAAACCGTCGGCAAAGAAAGCCACTGCCGCAAAGAAGCCTGCCGCTAAAACCACAAAGGCAGCAGTACCGCAGGAAACCGTCAAGATTCAGTTCGACGCAGATGAGTATGACTTCGCTCAAATCAAGAAAGCAGTCGAAGCGGATTACAAGAGCAAGGTCAAGGGCAGAATCAAGACTGTCGAAATCTACATCAAGCCGGAGGATAAGGCTGTTTACTATGTTGTCAACGGTGACTTCTCCGATAAGATCGACCTGTGATTAATGTAGGAGGAGATTAACAAATATGAATAACGATCCACGATCAATAATATTGTTTCCATCTGGAATTGGACGAACTCTGTCTGCATCAGGAAAGGTGTATATTGATATCAAAGAGGTAATAAACTATCATTGTGGCTCATTGAACTCACGCTTTTCTGAATTGGAATTTATAATAGCATTTGATTCGATGATTGGAAGCGGTGACATAAAAATATATGAGCCTACAGCAGACGATAAATATATGGAGAGAGATAACCATAGATACTATTACACTAATCAACAGCAAGATATCCTTAATCCTTAAATTGAGTCCATTTGCTTTTCCTCTGCTTTCACAGGATTTGTTTTTTGAACTCTGAGGCTCATTTCACACTTTGTCAGAATAAGCGTACCATATCATCATATTGTTCGGTTATTCATGATAAAAAAAGAGAGGGAGCAGTTGCTCCCTCTTTTTTTCAGCAAGGCATTCTATCAGTAATCAAGCATTGTCATGTAGAGCAATCTGCTGTTCCCGCACTCATACCATCCGGCAGCTTCCAGCAAATCCCATTCAGCTCGGTTCTTTGCTTCCTCCGGATAGGTGTCACCGCTGACGCGCATTCCCGCAGCGCGGAGATATAATTCCGGTGCAACCTTGACCGATACTTCCGGCTCGTTCTGCGCAGCATCCGGATTCAGCAGCTTCACAGCAGCCTGATCGCTGATCTGTGATACGATACCACAAGCAATGTCTGTCTGCATCTGCCGTTTACTTTTGTCATGCGGCAGCGGGTACGGGTAGAAAGCAATCAGGTCAATGTAGTAATCCTTTTCCGGCGCATAGGTATATCGCTTGTTCACTGCATTCTCGTCAGCAGCTTCATCGAGTGCTTCATTGACAAAACGAATGAGTCCGCCGAGCAGAGTCTGAATGATGCCGGTTCTTTCTTTTTCGTTGTCATATTCCGGAGCAATGCCGATTCCATTCACATAGAACACATTCATGTTTTCGACTGCATCACAGACTGCGCTGATCGACGGATCGGACAATGCCGACCAGCAGTATTCCAAATCCTGACTGAAATCATCACAGATCATGTGCGGATCATATCCGTATTCAGCAATGAGCTTTGTCATAATCAGCCATCCGGACAGAACGCAGACTTCCCGACCGAGTTCCTTGTTCTTTTCCGGCTCATCGCTCATCATTGCCATGTCATCTTCGGACAGTTCACGGATTCTGATTGATGCAATCGGCGTGTAGTCCGGCTCTTGCTCGTCATCGTCATCTTCTTCATACGGCTCTCCCGCCGCTTCAAGTTCGGCGCGTGCTTCCGCTTCGCGGTCGATTTTTATGATCTCATACTGAATCAGGAAGTTGCGAAATGTCTCATCCTCTGTTGCTGAAAGCGAGACAACGGTTTCAATCGTATCAATCATTTCAAAGTCAGTCATTTTAGTTTTCCTCCATTATTTCTTTTTCAGACAGGTCTGCAACTGTGAACGCATCCTGCCAATCATAGTATTCCTCATTGGTGATCTGTCCGGATTTCCATTGCTCATGTTTGTCATACCATTGTGCGATAGCATCGCGCAGTATGTTGTTTGTAATTCGGATACCATCAGCATCCGGAACAATACTGCCGTCCTCTGCAATTTCAAACAGAATGTGGATTACATCGACAATACTGCGGATGTTTCGTTCCAGTAGTGCTGCAACATCAACCTTCAATGCGTCAGCAATGATCTGTAAGGTTTTATCATCGGGGAATCTTCTGTTTTGTTCCCAATGATTAACAGCAGCTCTTGTTACATTGCAATACTTGCATAAATCTTCTGCCGTCTTATTCCGGCGTTCACGGAGATATTGAATCTTAAAGCTTGTGCTGTGAGTAGAAACGCCGGTTGCGGTTGTTCCGTTCGGTTTCGTTTCGCCTTCATAATAGATTCGGTTTTTCGTTCGTGGAATCTCGCCCCTTTTTCGTGTGCGAGGATTATGCTTCCATTTTCTGCGAAGGCAACCGCAGGATTTGATTAGACCACTGCGAAGGTAATTCTCCCTGACCTCTTTTGTATTTCCGCATTCGCATTGACAGAGCCAATACCCTTTCCGTTGATCTGATTCGCGCAATACAGTCAGTTTTCCGGATGTTCGCCCTATCATCATTGCTGCTTTACGATCACAGCCGCATGATGTCGCAAATCCCTTGCGCAATTTGCTCCCATTGAATTCTTTGGTCTTGCCGCAGTCACATTGACATATCCAATACTGCGCTCTTGTGCCCGATCTTCCGATAACGGTCAACATTCCAAATCGTTTGCCTGTCAAATCTGACTTCCTCCGAGCTATTTGTCGTTGATTATCGTACCATTCCAGAAAGTTTCCGTTCTTAATCGCGGTTTCTGCTTCCTTGCGAATAGCGATGCAGTCATCAATATTCTTTGATTGCCTGAGCTGATAATCTTTCCCTTGATAAGTAATCACAGCTCTATATGCGTTTTTGGAAGAAACAAAAAGCACGCCTTTCTCTCGTCCCATTTTTTCACCTCCAACTTTTTGTTGCCCGTTGCAATCACTATATCATATTCCAGAACGATACGCAAGCGTTTACAAGCATTTTCTACATCGTGTTGCAGTGTGCTGGCGGAAATCGAACCGATGGTGTATTGCCTTTTGGACAATCGCTCAATGGTTTTGCTTGTAAAAATGGCAGCATTTTTCGTCTTTCTAGTCCGTGTAGTATTTTCTATTCCATTTAGTCTCATTTCGTCCAGAATTTTCTGCTGGCGGATGCTGGCGAAACGCTAACGAAAACCGTCAGATTTCAAGCATAATTATTTTTCGGGGATTCGCCTAGCTTTTGGCTGAATTTGTGCATTTTGCCAAATGACAGCCGATGCCGCACGCAGCAGCACCGGCTCTGTTCTTATTCTGCCCACACGGTCAGACCGGCTTCACCGACCTCTAGCCGACCGGCACGGCATCCGATCATTCCGATGCGCTTTCGATATCCGAAATCGCTTCATCCAGAGAATCCAGCGCAGAATCCAGATTATCTACTGCATTCTCGGCTTTCTCGTAGCGTTCAGAGGATTGCAGATTCTCCGGTATGTTCTCCATGTATTCTTCTTCTTCGTCCTTGACGGATTCGAGCATACTGCGCAGCTCGGACAGTTTCTCTGAAATCTCTGCAAGCTGCTTTCTTCTTGGGTTGTTCATTGCAGTTCCTTTCCATGAGGGAGCTTGCACTCCCCCACTATTTTTCTTTTTCAGTCTGGTTTCCTGATGGATTCATTTCAGCATAATGAGACAGATCACATCGTCAAACCAGAGTCCGCTTTCATCCTTGCTGCGCGGCATCAGCTTGGCATTTCTGACTTCCTTTTCCCATTCAGGCTTCGCCCCATAGGTTTTCCAGAAGTCATGCTTGCACAATGGCTTCTCAGTCTCGGAAACAGAGAACTTCACCGATCCGTCCGTAACTGCAAATAACTCTTTCAGTTTCATAGTATTCCTCCTTGCCGGATTTTGCCATCCGGCTCGGCAAGTGTTTATTCTGCGTGGGGATCAACTTCGATACCGGCGATCTGATACCGAAGCTCTGCAATCGTGTCCTCATGGATTGTATGGCATCCGCCCACATCCATGCGACCGGCATTGAATCCGTCCTTGAGGGTAATCCAATAGCCGTCCGAATCTCTCCAGCACGCTCCAACCATGTGCCGCTTGGATTTCGGGATGTACTTCATAATCTTCGCGTCTTGACCGCCTGTGAGAAGTCCTGTCATGGTATCGTCCTCCTTTGAGCTGGGCTGCGCCCTTTCCTATAATATTATTATAGCATACTTTATAAAGTATGTCAATATCTGATATGTAGAATTTTCATGATGATCGAAGTGCGAATTTTGTTCATCAAACATACTTGCAAAAGTATGTGATTTGTGATATACTATTCTTGAAGGGGGATGGTCGAATGAGTAAACCGACCGCAGAAGTAAAAAACCGTTGGAACAATGCTCACTATGATCGCGTGACGATTACTGTTCCAAAAGGCGAAAAGGAAAGAATCAAAGCGTATGCAACAGCGCAGGGACAAAGTGTAAATGCTTTGATTTTAGATCTGCTTCATCGTGAAATGATCGGGTTTGATTTGTCAGAAAGCAATGATTAGGTTTTCTTTTTCAGCTTGGTATATTTCAGAGTTGACACAAGTAGCAACTTTTGGTTGAGGAGATGATTTTATGAGTACCAGAGAAATGGCTTTTTCCCTGTTGGGACATTTAAGCGAAAGCGATCTGTTGATGTTCCTTTCGATATTTGGTCGCCTTTATCCGCAGGATGCAGCAAGCAAGAAGCAAGAAGATTCGGACTCCATGCTGGCGTTTCAGGAACTTGAAAGCCTGATTGAGCGCATTCCGGCATTCCCCGTTGACGAAAATGCGGCACGCGATCAATACTTCGAGGAGAAATACGGCGTATGAAGATACTTGTTGATACGAACATTCTGATTGATTGGGTAAGTCATCGGGACAATTATCAAAATGCAAGAGAAATCGTCTATCTGTGTGCGAACCGAACAGTTGAGGGCTGCATAGCTGCGCACAGCGTAACAAATATGTTCTATATTCTTCGGAAGAATCTGGGACTGTCTGAAAGAAAAACGATGTTTGATACAATTTCCAGGATATTTACAATCGTTCCGGTTGACGAGCCGAAGCTCCGTGCTGCCGTGAATAATACTGATTTCAAAGACTTTGAAGATTGTTTGCAAATGGAATGTGCAAAAGAATTCGGAGCTGAATATATTGTAACGCGGAATGTCAGTGATTTTATAAATAGCAGCATCATTGCGGTTGAGCCGATGGACTTTCTGGATAAAATGAAGTCAGTCGAATAGAAATTGACACAAGTAACAACCTTTATTCCGCATTTTTCAGAGCTTTATGCCAACTAATAATCATTACTGAAAAATGGATGATGATTAAATGAATAAAAACAGACTTTGTGAAGATTCAATACAAAAACATTATAAATCCATTTTCCAGTTTTGTTTACGCTTACTGGAATATGATGGATATGCGGCTGAGGAATGTACGCAAGAAGTATTTTTCTTATTGGTTCAGAAGAAAAATACACTTCGTTTCGATCAGAATATCCGCGGATGGTTATATTCAGTCGCGGAACGCATTTGTAAGGATTATCGTAAACGCGAAGCGAGGAGGCTGTCTTATATTACAAACACGCTTGACGATATAAGGGATGTTCCAAGCGATCAGATTTTTGATGACTCCGAATCTTTGTTCGATAAACTGACAGATGAAGAATATAAGTTGTTGGAAGCGTATTATACAACTGAATACGGGAATAGAACGCAACTTGCAGCCAAGAAAGGGATGTCACCCACACAACTCTATAAAAAAATATGCGCCATTCGTAAGAAACTCAAAAAATAGGTGGATTTTATCTGTGGATTGTTCCAGATTTGCTAAGGATTCGGAATAACTCGCTGTCATTTCACCATGAATATTTATAGAGGAGTGTGTTATAATGGATAAAGAAAAATTGAAGCAACTTATACTCCATACAAATCCAGATCAGGATTATTATGAAGAAATACAAGCCAAACTATCAAGTGAATTGGATAAACCGCATTCTGACCGAGATTATGATCTGATTGAAGAATTATCGGACGCTGTAAATTCCTTTATGGGAACAGATGCGATCATTAACAAGCGCAGTGAAATAGGTATTGCACACATAAAACATATAAATGCTTTGAACAAGAAAAAGCATACAACGCATATTATCCGCATTGTCACTCCATGTATATGTACTGTATTACTGATTCTTTCAAATGTCTGGTCATATTCTGTGCTGGGGATAAATTCTTTTTCGGCGATGTACCAGATTATGAGCGGCGGCATTACCATTGATTTTTCAAAAAAGGATGATCCTTCCATACCCGCAATAAATCTATATCAAGATCAGATGCAGCAAATTTGCACAGCTCACAACATTGATGCAATACTTCCGACTTATATTCCTTCCGATTATGTACCGACTGATCTGTTTGGACAAGTCAACGAAAAAGAAACTTTTTGTATCATTTCTTTCTATTTTAAGCACAAGGATTCAGTACTATTACTACAAGTACTTCATTATGTCAATTTGGATGAAATGCCGCCCATTGGCATTCCGACAGACCACTACAATATTACAGAAGAAGTGATTGAAGGTACAACAATCAGTATCTCAAAAGAAGATCAGCAATTTACAGCCGCTTTCGCAAAAGACACCACTCAATATTTACTTTTCTCAGATGGGCTGGATTACGATGAATGCCAAAGGGTTTTAGAATCTATGTTCACCTGATACAAAGGCAGACATTTTGCACAAAATGTCTGTCTTTGTTTTGTACAATCATACAAATCGTAGCAGAGGTATATACAAAAAGGGAAAAACTAACACACTCCAAACCATGAATATATAAGGAGCAAATAAGAAGCCTGTTGAGTTGAAAGGAGTGTTATTATGAAAAAAATAAAAGCGCTTGCAATGCTGTGTACCCTTTGCTATTTGCTGCCAAATCAAGCTGCAATGAGCGTTGACGCAGCAAACTCAGTTGCATCATCGACAATAGCCACTACTAGAGATGATGTTAAGGCGGGTGGTTTGATTGCATCTTACTCGCTATTGATTGCTGCCGATGTTCAGGAAGTAAAAATTACTGCAACAACATACGGAACTGACGTAATGGCGAAAATCGGATTTGTGAACATCAAGGTTCAACGAAGCAGCAATGGGACATCAGGATGGGTAACAGAACAAACTCCTACAGATCAGACCGTTTCAAATTCTAATTATCATGACTTGTACAAATTTCCCGTTTCTGTCAGCGGAGGATATTATTATCGTGTGGTTCTTGATCACTACGCAAAGGAAACAGGCTGGTTCTTCCCCAGTTCTCAAAGTGTAACGAATACATCAAATGTCGTATGGGTTCCTTCCAGCTGAACATTCCTCGTTTCATATTTAGATAGAAATGCTGAAAGGTGGTGTTTCCGATGGGCTAACTGGCTCAGCTGCTTTTGGCTGTTGGCAAAATTTGAACTAATTTACATCGAAAGGAAGATTGTTATGAAGAAGATTACAAAAGTCATTTGTACTCTCGCAAGCGCTTTGGTGACCTCGTGTGCGGTTGCATTGACTGCATTTGCAACAACAACATGGGATAGCCCCTATACCGTAGGTTACACCACATACTATAATGGGCATAGTGATTGCACCATTTATTCCGAGAGTAAAGTAACTAACCATATGAGTTCTAATTACACCCATACAACTGTTGGCACTTCTGGTGCTACTGCCTTCTGGATTGTAAATGCCGTCAATCTGGATAACGCATCTCGGTTTATGGGCGTGTCAACCAAACTGTATGATAAGAAAACTGGGAGCTATGTTTCTGGTTGCACCAGCAATAATACCGGAACAGTTTCAGCACATGGGGTGAAATCGGCATCTTCCACTTATCCAAACTCCGATCTCACTTCACGTTATGAGCTGCATTATGATTCCTACATCTGCGGCGGCGATTCTCAATACTCACCTATCATCGAGTCTGTCCACTTTGAAGAATCTATCAGCTGAAAATAGTGTTCCTTAATCAATCATTCAGTATATCTGGCTGTAAGGGCTGATTGAAGTTTCATCAGCCCTTACAGGATTTTTTGGAGGACTATGTATGCGCAATATATTACAGAACATTCGTCATTTTGCACACAACCATACAGGCTTTTTTATCCTATTTCTTATATGTGTTTTTTCTTCTTCCATACTGATCTTCTTTTCATTCGGTGCATATCAAAACTTTCGGGTTATGCAGCAGGGGGTTGAAGATCGTCAAAAAGAATGCACTGTTTATTTTTACGGCGAAGATGCAAATGGACAAGAAACATCTTTTCATGCTGTCAAGAAACAGCTTGATGAATGCATCCATTCCCTTCCTGATGAAGTAAGCAGTAATGTCACATTGTTTGCTATGGAATATGATCTGATAGCCAATGATAATTATACTTCAATTTGGAGTAGATTCCGATATCGTAACGGAACATTTTTTCCGTATACAGAATCATTAGAGAGTTTGATTGCCAATAATGCCGTTCTATCCGGCTTTGAGGGAATATCTGTTGATGCGTATAATGCCGGTTCCGAGATTATGACAGCACCTTTTCATATTTTAGATGATAATAATCAGATCGAGCTGAACGGGCGTGTTTATGAAGCAAAGGTAATCACGAAGGTCGGATCAATAGATATTCCGTTTCCGTCTGTTTCAGATGAAGTCGAGCTGAGAGAGCTGTATGTTCAATTTCTTTTTCCGCCGAGTGAGCATGAGCTGGTACAAATGAAGCAGTGCTTTCAGGATGCTTTCGGTTCGCAAATGATATTTGAGGAGCCGGAACCGTACCGAACTGATGACTATAGCTACTACACAACAATTGTCGTCATTTCTATTTTGATCGCGATTGCTGCTTCTGCTAATATTGCACTCTTGTATCAGTACATTCTTGAAAAGCGCAAACGCTCTCTTGCAATTCTTATGCTGTGCGGATGCACAAGATATAAGGCGTTTCGACTGTTCATGACTGAAATTTTGCTTCTAACGATTATCACTTTCTTTTTCAGTGTGCTGTGCTACCATTATTTCATTATGCCGCATCTATTTAGCCTGTTTCCTTATATAGACACAATGAATATGTCTGATATGTATTGCCGTGCATTTCTTGCCTTGCTCGGCTCATGCATTGTCACGACTGCGATTATGTGCGCGAAGATCGTTTTTTCAAGCAGCATTGTGAAAATACAGAAAGAAGGGCTGATATGATTCGTTTTGGAATACGCGAACTGCGCAAAGGTGTATTGATTAACTTGATTGTGATTCTGCAAACCGCTGTGATATTGGTTATTCTGCTCAGCATTATTACAGCTATTCGCTCACGCTATACCTATTATGAACCAATCCGCGATTATATCAGCGGCGATGGGACAGTTTGCTATTTTGATCAAGCAAGAATCCTATCTAAAGAGGAACTCAAAAATTCACTGCACGGCAATCCGTCAGTTTACTGTTCATATAAACTGTTTGCTGAGAATGTTTATATAGACTTTCAGGTCTATGACAATGATCTTCTGGCGCATTATACACCGATCTGCAAGGAAGGGGAATGGATTACCCAATCTGACGATCCGGATACGGTACATACAGTCGTATTTGAGAAAAGCGGCTTCCATATAGGCAGCACGTATTCGATCAAGACAGAATCCGGTGAAAAAACTGCTCTGGTGACAGGCGTTATGGACGATTCAACTCTGGTTTTATATATGAACAATGCGTATGCTGCACAAAGTGATTTTCGGATGCTATATGCAGATGCGGGACGTTTTACGCAAAAAATCATGTTCATGTCATCTTCTGAAGCCGATAAACTGAATATGCTTCAGATAGCAAGCGGTATTAGCTTTATTGCGTATCACGATACACTGACGGAACAGGAAAAAGCTGATAATTCGGAAGTAATATCCTTATATGGAACACAACTCAGGATTGAAAACGATACGCTACGTGCCAATAGCTTTCGATATATTTTTGAGCAACTGCGGGTTTTGTCTCCCGTTGTGATTAGTATTGCGATTCTTCTTTTTATCAGTCTGGTTTGCTCAAATGCAGTTTTTGCCAATCGGCAGCGCAGAACATTCGCTATATTTGAGATGCTCGGACTGACTCGCTCAGGTTGCTTGAGAATTGCAGCGTGGAAATCGTTGCTCCTTTCCCTTATATCTGTTGTATTGGTCGGAGCTTTTTTGCAGATTAAGCCGCATATTACGATTTTGGAAGGCTATATGATTCAGCTTGATTATTATCAGATCATAGCCGCTGTTACTGCTGTTTTGCTTTGTATGATGATTTCTGTTTTGATTACAGCGATTACAATTCGCTCAAACCCGTATACAAACTCTAAAAATGGATGAGGTGAAAGCATGATTGAACTATCCAATATCGAAAAGACCTACAATCTCAAAAGATCGACTGCATTTACGGCATTGAAGGATGTTTCACTCAAAATCAATGACGGGGAGATGGTTGCTGTCATTGGAAAATCCGGCGCAGGAAAATCCACATTACTGCATATCATGGCTTGTATTGACAGCTATGAAAACGGTGAATACACAATTGATGACACACATATTAAGAAACTGTCCGAAAAGAAACTTGCACGCATCCGAAATGAGAAAATAGGGATGGTTATGCAGGATTTTGCTCTGATTGAAGATTTTACAGCGATTGAAAATGTGATGCTGCCGCTTGATTTTGCAAAGAAAAAGAAGCCAAATAGGAAGCAGCTTGCGCTGGATGCACTGAGATCAGTCGGTATGGACGGCATGGCAAAGAAACGTGTAAGCAAGCTCTCCGGCGGGCAAAAACAGCGAGTAGCGATTGCGAGAGCGATTGTCAATCAGCCATCTTTAATTCTAGCAGACGAACCGACCGGTGCTCTTGATTCAAAAACATCACAGGAAATCATGGATGTATTTCATGCGCTTCATCAAAGCGGCAAAACGATTGTGATTGTAACGCATGATATGAATGTTGCTTCTCAATGTGAACGAATCCTTGAGATTTCGGACGGTAGAATTGCAATATCTGATCATGGCGAAAAACAATGAGGGGGAATCTGTGTGACTATGCAAATATATTCTGATCTGGTACAACGTGTCGTTATAGCAGACCGCGTAAAAAAACGGATATTTATGTCTTTGGAAAAGAGAAAGAATAAAAGATTTTGTTTGGATAAGCGCAAATCAAGCAAAAGTTGACACAAGTAGCAACTCAGCAAACAAAAACAGCCCTGCGGCGATGAACCGCAGGGCTTATCTTATGAAAAATATCGTAAATACGAAAAAAACGCCCCGTAGGACGATTTTGAATTTTTTTAGCGATAAACTATTGACACGCACAAAAAATTGTGCTATAATATAAAAAGCGAAATAATAAAGCATCACACGGAGCGTAGCCGGACGGCAATCCGACCACGCCCCATAATCAGCTCGGTGGTGGAACACCTGACTGACTTAGTGCAATGGCTATTATCGTGTTTCATTATAGCACGGTATTAGATATTTGTCAAGCCTTTCAGTGTTCGTTGCAAGCGGGACTGAGGGGCTTGATTTATTTCCGCACGGATATGTCGGTCTGACTACCAATCTTTCCCGATATATCCAGCACCTTGAAAACTGAATAGAGTTGGTTATCCGGCTTTCCGGCTCGTGGGGGTGGGAACATTCCCAGCACAGACGCACGCTCCGCTAAGACAACCTGTTCGGCTAGTCCAAATCAACCTCTTGCTCTTTTCTTTTTCAGATAGGAGACAGGAAAAGGTTTCGAGCGATCAAGCGCATGACGAGAATCGGTAGGCATAACCGAAGCTGCGATGACAGCGAACCGGACGCGCAAGGGCGGTGATGAAATGATACGCCTTTGTAGGTCTTGCAAGCACACGGATAACTGACTATTAACTGGATATGGATATAAAGAAACGAGCTGCGAAGCAAGAACTTCACAGCTCGCTCCGAAATGAACATGGCAGGGGCAGAAGGAATCGAACCCTCGGCACACGGATTTGGAGTCCGTTGCTCTACCAGCTGAGCTATACCCCTAGCGACCTAATTATTATACCACAAAAGAGAACTTTTGTCAAGAGGAAAATCAAAGTTTTTTTACTTCATCGAAATAATCGAATCTGCGTGGATTTTCGTATCCGGATTTCCTGTACGGCGGAACATGCAAACTCCAAAAACGCTGATTCGTCAGCGCAAATGCTGCTTCGCACATTGAAAATCCCGGCGTGATATGGTATAATAAAAGCAGTATATCATCTGTTGGGAGGCATGCAAATGAATGCAAAACAGCGCATCCGCGGTTCTCTGACCTTTGCTGCAGCGCTCTGTGCCGTGCTGAGCATACACACAGACGCATCGGCTGCCGCGCAGACCGGCAACTGGCAGCAGGGTATCAACCGCCGCAGTTACATCTACGCGGATGACACTGCCGCAGTCGGTGAAGTGACAATCGACGGTACTGCCTATCTGTTTGCGCCGAACGGCGTACAGCAGGTCGGCTGGCAGACGATCGGTGCACAGCGCCGATACTTCGATCCGGCAACCGGCGAACCGGTCACAGGCTGGATGCAGTGGCGCGGCTCCGACTACTATATTGATCCGGAAAACGGCAAGCAGACAGGCGTTTTCTCCGCAGACGGCACCGCATATCTGGCTGACAGCTGCGGCGTCCTGCAGCGCGATACATGGAACGAATCCGGCGGCGCATGGTATCATGCAGATGCAGACGGCAAAGCGGCAGCGGGCGAAACGCAGATCGGCAGCGTCCCCTATCTGTTCTCCGAATCGCACGCGCTGCTGACCGGCTGGCAGACCGCATCAGACGGCATCACGCGGTATTACGCGCAGGAGGAAACGCCGTCCGTTCAGACTGGCTGGCTGGAAATCTCCGGCAGCAGATATTACGCCGATCCGGAACGCGGCAGGCTGTGCGGCATGCAGGAGATCGAGGGACAGCAGTATTATTTTGACGAGAACGGTGTCATGCAGACCGGATTCTGCACGCTCGATGACCACACGATCTATCTTGCGGCAGACGGCGCCATGCAAACCGGCTGGCTGACGCTGGAGGACAGCACCTATTATCTGGATGCCGACGGGTACCTGCTGACAGGCATGCAGACGATCGGAGACGAGCACTATGATTTTGACGCAGACGGCGTCATGCAGACCGGCTGGCAGACGATCGCGGAGCAGAAATACTATTTCTGTTCGGACGGAAAAGCGGCGCGCGGTCTGCAGCAGATCGAAGAAGATACGTATTATTTCGATGCATCCGGCGTGATGCAGACCGGCAGCGTCAATGCAGACGGTGTCCCCTGCTATTTCGATGCAGCGGGCAGACGCATCGACGGCTTTCACAGCAGCGATGCGGGCATCACCTACACCGATCCGCTGACCGGCGAAAACGCATCCGGCTGGGTGACGGTCGATGCAAAGCAGTATTATTTTGATGCAAACGGCATCGCAGCGACCGGCATTGTCACGATGGACGGCAAAAACTACCGCTTCACGGAGGACGGCGTTTACAATCCGGTCAAAATCTGTCTCGATGCCGGACATTACGCCAAATATAACCGCAGCCCCGTCAATCCGGTTTATTACGAATCGGATTTCAACTGGAAGATGCATCTCTATCTCAAGGAGGAGCTCGAAAAATACAACATCACGGTGATCACGACGCGCGCGGATAAGGATGTCGATCTGCCGCTGGAGGACCGCGGAAAGACCTCTGCGGGCTGCGATCTGTTCCTGAGCCTGCACTCCAATGCCTCGACCAGTCCCTATGATGACGGCCCCCTCGCCTGCGTGACGATCACAGGCACCTGCGATCAGCTCGGGCTCGATCTTGCAAATGTGGTCGCGGATGTCATGGGGACACGGCAGCGCGGCAGCATCTGGAAGCGCTACGGCGAAAAGTTCCCGAATCTCAATTATTACGGCGTTCTGCGCGGCGCAACCTTTGTTGACACACCTGCGATTCTGCTCGAGCACAGCTATCACACCAATCTCCGCGCGACTAACTGGCTGCTCGTCGATGCCAATGTCCGGAAACTCGCCGTCGCCGAAGCCCGCTTCCTCGCTGCACACTTCGGGATGGGGTGAATAGCGGTATCGCTTCGCGATGATTATGAATGGGGCTCCGCCCCAAACCCCTGCTGGGGTCATTGACCCCAGACCCCATTTTGTTATTCGTTTTTCACTTTTCTTTATTCACTATTCACTCGTTCTCCACATTCCCAGCCACCCATTTTCACACTAAAATAGAGCATATCCGCTTCGGTCAGCGAAGCGGATACTTCTTTTTTAGCGGTATCTCCGATGGATCTATAATGGGGACTCCGTCCCCAAACCCCTGCTGGGGATATTATCCCCAGACCCCATTTTTATATGTGTATAAAATAAGCCGCTCAATTTTGCGTAATTCGTAAATTGAGCGGCTTTCTCACATCTATACATAAAAATGGGATTCTTAAGGGCTAGCAGCCCTTAAGCGGGGTTTGGGGCGGAGCCCCATTCATAATCATCGCGAAGCGATACCGCATTATCATTGCGGAGCGTTACCGCTTGCTTTTCACGAAACCGGATACCGGAAACCGCAGAGTTTTTCTTCAAAATCGGATTTACACAGCACATGATCGAAGAAGAATCCCTGCGCCAATCCGCAGCGGCTGTCGCGCAGGATATCGACCTGCGTCTGTGTCTCGACGCCCTCAGCGATGCAGGAGAGCCCGAGCTCCTTTGCCATCGCAATGACATGCCGGAACATGATGCTCCGCGCGCTGTCCTTGTGATCGTTTTCGCCGGGCAGAAAGCTGCGGTCGATCTTCAGCACATTCCACGGAATCTCGCGGATCAGATTCAGCGAGGAATACCCCACGCCGAAATCATCGACCGAGGTAAAGATTCCGGCACGCTGCAGCCCGCCGACCACGCGCTTGAGATCCTTGAACTCGACGTCCGTGGTGGTCTCGGTCAGCTCAATCTCGATATACTGGTGCGGCACATTGTTGCGGTCAATGATCTCCAGAATCGTGTTCAGCAGATCAATATCCATCATGTGACGGCGCGAAAGATTGACCGAAATCCGGACAACCTGCCGTCCCTCATCGAGCCACTGCCGCAGATCCCGGCAGACATGATCCAGCATATAGAAATCGAGCTTGCAGATATCGGTGCTGCGCTCCAGAATCGGGATGAATTTAACCGGCTGAATCATCTCGCCCTTGTGTACCCATCGGCAGAGCGCCTCCGCACCGGCGAGCGCGCCCGTCCGCAGGTCGATTTTCGGCTGATAGTGCACCTGAAATTCCTCGTTTGCGAGCGCCGCAGGGAATCGCTGCTGCACACGCATGATCCGTTCCTTATCGGTCAGCAGCGTATCCGCAAAGAAACGGATGCGTTCATTCTCGCCGCCGCGAGCTGCCTGCGAGGCGGAAATGATCTTGTCCATGATCTCGCCGGGATTGTGCATCTGAAAGCCCTCCGGAATCTCATAGATGCCCGCGCTTGCGGAGACCATCACGCGGCTGCCGAAGCCGGAGTCATACGAGACCGGCGTGCCCTCGAGATATGCGACCACACGGTCGAGCTGCGCCTGATCGCAGATCGCGACAAAATTATCGCCGCCGAGCCGGCAGACGGTTCCGCTCCTGCCGATCAGTGTGGTAAGCCCCTCATAATAGTTCCGGATGACGATATCGCCTGCGGTCTTGCCGATCTCCTGATTGATCAGCGAAAAATGCCGCAGATTAAAGTGAATCGCGCATTTTCCGCCGAGCGCATTCCCGTCATTGAGCCTGTGCAGATAGCGCTGGAAGTATCGCGAATTATAGAAGCCGCTTTCATCGTGGAACGCAAGCATTTCCACAACGCTCTGCAGGCGCTTGCGGCTGACAAAATTGAGCACGGTCTTCATAACGAGATCGACCTTCTCAAATTCATCCGGCGAAAGCGGTTCTGCATTGTCCGGCATCAGCACGCTGCACTTGACAATGGCATTGACGCTTGTCTGCACGCGGATATGATGTGCCTCTCTGCCGCCCTCGCCGCTGTCATAGCAGACATAGCTCTCGCCGATATCCTGCATCTCGTGGTTTACGCCCTGAAAAAAGCGCACCACGCCTTTGGAGATCCGGAACATTTTGCAGATTTCCGCAAGCTCCGCATTCAGCGATTCACGGTCAAAGCCGTCCAGCCTGGTCATCAGCTGCAGGAGCTTCTCCAAACGCTGATAAAAAATCCGGTTTTGATTCTCGGTCATCATTGTAATACCCACCTTATAAATCATTCTGTCTCTGCCGGCGTTCCGTTCAGTTGCACTTGGCAAACTGAACGCTGTCTCTGTTTATTCCGGTCTGAACCGGTATCGGAATCGCCGTTTGTGTGCATACATCGCGCGGTCGGCACGGTCAAATACATCCTGAACATGCAGATCGTCGCCCGGGATATAATCGGAAATGCCGCTTGCCACGGTAACATGGTGCTTCTCGCCGTTTTCCTGTATGATATCGCTGAGCTGCTGCATCAGGCGTTCGCGGTTCTCATAGTCCGCGTGCTCAAGCAACACGACAAATTCATCGCCGCCGATGCGGTAAACGGGGCTGTGCTGAAAGACCGCGCAGAGGATTTCACTGGCAGTTCGGATATAGTCATCGCCTGCAAGATGCCCTCTGGTATCATTGACCTCTTTCAGTCCGTTGACATCGCAGACAACCACTGCAAACTGCAGCTGTCCGCCTTCTCTGATCAATGCATCCAGCTCGGTCTCCTTCTGCAGATAGGCGTGCTTGTTTTTGACACCGGTCAGCGCATCGAAATGTGCAAGCTGCATCGCGCTGCCGAGCGCCTCTCTGTATTCGTTTTCCTTCCGGACGTCAGCATCGACATTTGCAACCGCAATGATCAGATGCACTGAATCATGCGGCGGATGCGTTGCATAGAGATTGACATACTGCGGCACACCGTCGAGCATCAGCCGGTAGCTGAGCGTCGCAGAGCCGTTTTTGCGGATGCTGCCCAGCAGATTCTCCGGCTTCATTGCCTCGCGCATCATCGGGTAATCCTCCGGATCAATATCCGGCTTGAGATTGCGCTGCGTATCGGCGAAGAAATCCGCACCGGTCTTGCCGACCTCGAGCCGTGCATATTTTTCGCTGGAGCAGTATTCCGTATACGAGCCGGTGACCGTATCCACATAATAGATCACCTCATAGCGGTTCGAAAGCGCATTCACAATGCTCTGATAAATCTGCCGCTCCGCCATTGCGCGCAGCTCGCGCCGCATCTGTGTATCCGCATTCCGCATGCCGAGCACGATGATCTCCTGCGAGGCACACGGGAACACCTTGATGTTATAATAAAGCGGTTCGCCCGCAACCAGAAACCGCGTGCTGACGGTAAACGGCCGCTGACGCTGCATGGCGTCCGCGAGGTTCTGACTGCCGAGCAGCTGCATGACCTCGTCTCTGTCCTCCTGCTCTGCACAGGCGGCGCAGAACACGCCGAGTGCTTCATAGAAATCCTCGCCGGAACCGCACTGCACAAGTGTATGCGTCACGCGGTCGGGATAATATTTCACATAGCTGCTGTCCGCAGAACGGATGATGTAAACGCTTTCATATTCGCAGGCGAGAATGAAGCTCAGCCGCAGAAAATCTGCCTGCTCCTCCGCCTGATATCCGGATTGCGCCTGTGATGCCGGCTTCATACATTTCGCCTCCTTTTGCGTTTGCGCAGAATTTTCAACTATATTATACCACACATTAAACAAAATTTCAAGCGAATTATAAATATTTCTGGATGTTAAGAGAAAATTTACAATTTCAGCCGCAAAATAAGCCAAACCGTCGCCTCATTGTAGAGACGACGGTTTGTTTTACTTTTTGTATTCGGTTTACGAATGCTCTGCCGCTGCAATCTCATGCAGCGCTTCGGAGAACATCTCAGTTTTCGTCAGCAGCAGACCGTGCCGCGTATCCGAAAGCATATAAATCTTCTTGCGCGGCGCCTCCACGGTGTCATAGTATTCCTGTGCAAGCTCAAAGTTCACCGTGTAGTCTTTTTCGCCGTTAATGTTGTAATAGGGCATCTCAAAGGTACTGTTGCCGCGCAGTGAGAAGTGCTGAAACTCCTCGGATTCAAAGAACGCCCGATAGAGACTGCCGTCATTGCTGAAAAATGTTTTCCAGTCGCCGAGCGAGTAGTAGGGATTATAGAGCATCGCGTGCGCGGCATTGAAATCGACCTTGTCATCAATATCCGCATAGCCGTATCTGGCGAGCAGCGCGGCTTTTGCCTTGGCGTGATCGGTGCTGAGCTGCCCGAGCAGCGCCTTTCCCTCGGGATCGGTGCCGACCCATTTCTTTACAGCTTCTTCAAAGCGCTTCTCATTCTCCTGCCAGTCCACAAGCTGCCCGACGCCGATGAAGCAGTCATAGTATTCCGGATATGCCTGCGCGAGCTTTGCGCCGAAATAGGAACCCCATGAATGACCGAGCAGCGTGATTTTGTCCACATTCAGATATTTGCGCAGATACTCTGTCATCTCTTTGCCGTCCTGCATCATCAGGTCAAAGGTGATCGGCGTGCTGTTCTGCTCGGGCGTATAGCTCTTGCCGCAGGCGCGCTGATCCCATGTCACAACCGTGTAGACATCCGACCACTTGCGCGTGACCGGCATGATAAACGGGCTGACCGCGCTGCCGGGACCGCCGTGCAGATAGAGCAGCACCGGATTGTCCTTCTTCTGCCCGTAGATGTTGATCCACTGCTTTGTGCCGTTGATCCCGACATACATGCTCTCATTGATGCCGCCCTCGGGTACTTTGTTGTTTTTCTTCATCCTGACGGCGCGGATGCCGAGCAGCACCAGAATCAGACCGATTACCAGTGCAAGGATAATCAGCAGCATCGTCAGACAGCCGTGTTTTTTCTTCCCTTGTTTCATAGAATTCTCCTTATGGTCGGCAGTGCCGCATGTTTCGCTGTAGACAACCGGCACCGCGCACTGCGCGGTTAGCAGTTCCAGAACTGATACATCTGGAAACAGACAATGGTCAGCGCCGTCACCGCATTGCCTGCGATGTTCAGCAGATACTGATACGAATGCGTGCGCTTCTGTTTTCCGGCGAACATCGTCACCGCAGAGGTCAGCGCCGCAAGGATACAGAGTGCAAGGCAGAGCATCTGCGTCACGCCTGCCGCAATCATCAGCGGCTTCGGGAATCCGTCTAGCTTCCGTCCGATGCTCGGCAGAATCACCACACTCAGGAACGATACGATCTTTGCAATCTGCGCCGCCGAGATCACGGCGCCGCCCGTATAGGTTTCCGGACGGTTGTGCTTTCGCCGGATGCGCTTGATGCTGAGCAGAAAAACCGATGCAACCGCCGCAACGATAAATGCAGCAAACAGCCCGATTTTCAGATTGTAATGCGGTGCCTCAACGAAATCCATGCTGCTCAAATGATAACATGCTCTGCCGTCCGGCAGCGTTTTCTCCTCTGCTGCCATGCCGTCAACCAGTATCACAGTTTCGCTGATTCTTGCTCTTCCGGAATCATTCACAGCATCGCTGTCTATTGCATTCATATAGGGCATATAGGACAGCAGTCCGGCATGAAAATCACGCGAGGGCATATAGCTGCCTTTTTTCAGTTCCGGCTTCGGCGCATCATGATCCACTATATCGTTCATATTCTGCATGCCGAAAACATGCCCGGTCATGCCCATTTCCGGATCCAGATCACGCATCGCGCACATGCCGACGATCCCGAACTTTGAAACCGGATCAAATACGAGAACAGAGCAAAAGCCGATTGTTGCGCCGTCATGCATGTAGATGCGGACGGCACCTTCATCCGTCCAGAAACCGTGACAGACAGAGGGAATATCCGTATCGCCGTAACAGCCCGAGGGCGAAAGCATCTCCGCAAAGGTCTCCTGCTTTTCAAAGAGCGGACAGGGATCTTTGACGAGTGCCTGCCCGTAGGTCACAAGATCCTGTATGGTGCCGGTCGCAGAGCCTGCCGGATAAAGGCTGCAATATCCGATGCAGTCACCCTTTGATTCGGCAATCTCCATCAATCTGAGCTTATAGCATTTGATTTTTCTGCGCTGCTCCTGCACCCACGGGTTATCGCTGTAATCCGGCGCGATCGCCGTGTGCTTCATGCCGAGCGGCTCGAAAATATGCGCGCGGACATAATCGCTGAATGATTCGCCGCTGATGCACTCGACAATATAGCCTGCAAGCGCTGCGCCCCAGTTGGAATACGATGTCACCTCGCCCGGGCGGTGTACCTGCGCAGGCTCAGCTGCCTGCAAAGCATCTCCGAGCGGCAGAATATCCGCCGGATCGTAAACAAAGAGCGGCGCATACTGCTCACAGAAGCCTGCATTGTGGTTCATCAGATTCAGCATCGTGATCGGATCATCGTAGGAAAGGTGCCGGAGGAAATTCTCAGGCAGATAGCCGCGGATATCGGCATTGAGGTCAATTTTGCCCTGCTCCCGGAGCTGCATCACGCTCACCCATGTCAGCGTTTTCGTGATGCTGCCCCATTCAAAGACGGTGTTTTCATCCGCCGGAATCTCCGCCTCAACATCGGTATAGCCTTCCCAGTCCATCCGGAGCACCTGATCGCCATAGAAAATTGCAGATGCACTTGCGCCCCATTTCCGTTCGATGCCGCGTTCCGCTTCATCCTGCGAAATGGTATTCTGCGCATGTTCCCATGAGGTAAACGGCTTGCCGGAGGGGAAAATGATCGCATCTTCCTTTGCCGCAGCAGCCGGAACACTCAGCGCCGTGCAGAGAATGCCTGCCGCGCAGCAGAATGCTGTCAGCTTTTGTATGATTGTTTTCATGCTGCACGCCTCCTTACAGTTCCTTGTCATCGTATTCCAGCACTGCAGCGGTGTAGTGATATGCCGCCAGACCGAAGCCTGCCGAAATCCCGATCAGCCACATCACCAGACCGTTTCCGAGTTTCAGCAGCGCCATGAAAATGCTGCTCAGACCCTCGAGCACGCTCATGAAAAATTTGAATGCCGGCATACCGATCAGCAGCATCACAAGCTCAAAGAGCATGATAACCGCAACCGGCAGCAGAATCTTTTTGCCGATTCTGCGCAGGGTGCCCTCAGCCGCAGCCGTGTCACCCTCACGGAAATATTTGCGCAGTCCCTTTGCCTGCCGTCCCATGCAGAACAGAAACACCAGCGCGAACAATCCCTGATAAAAGCCGCGCAGGGTGAGCGATTTCGCCAGCGTCGGCATCAGCACGCTGAAGATATCCTCGTAAAATCCGCTTGTCAGGAAGATATGAATCCTGCACGAAAGCATCATCACGGCAAAGCTGAATGCACTGACCGCAAGCAGCAGCGCCGTCAGCAGCAGAAAGCGCGCCGAAACAACCTCCTTCCGTGCAACCGGCAATACGGTGAACACACGCGACGAATGCGCGGATTCCTCTGTCCGGAACAGCAGCCCCGGAAACATGCCGGAGACAATCATCATGCAGATCAGCATGATCGCCGGTTCGATCAGAATCGCACCGGCAGCGCCGATGACAAGCAGCAGAATCATCACCGGAATCATCCGCTTCTGCCTGCCGCTCAGCGCAATCAGATCGAGCCGGATCAGTTTTTGAATCGTTTGTGTCATAGCAGTCCCCCCCTGTCACAGCTCACGCGGCGCAACTTTTTTGACCGTGCCTGCACAGAATGCCGCACAGATGCCCGCCGCAATCAGATGCAGAACCGCATAGAGCGCGAGCTTTCCGCCGGCGGATTCCGGCAGCAGCTTCCAAAGCTGCGCAAATGACGGCAGAATGTGTACATGCATCAGCAGCCAGATCAAAAGCCCCGCTGCGATGATGCCGGCAAATGTATAAATCATCGCCTTCATCTCGTTTGCCTGCCCGCAGACCCAGTGCACCGCCTCCACAAAGGAAAGCGCCGCAAGCATGAACACGAACATCAGCACACAGTACATCAGCAGCGAGCCGATCCCGATTTCAAAGGCGTTTTCAAAGCGGTAGATATGCAGCATCTCGGAGAAAGCGCCGATCAGGAATGCCGCCAGTTCGCAGAATAACATGCTGACTGCGATCAACAGAAACCGCGCCTGAATGACCGTGCGCATCTGCACCGGCAGGATGCCGTAGAGCTTGTTGAAATTGTATTTTTCCGCAGCGCCCTGCAGCGGCGCGATCAGCAGAACTCCACCGATATACAGCGCAATCGAGATCAGCGGAACGCCGAGAAACACCAGAATCAGATACGCAGCGGCAATCAGCAGCGCCGCCGCAGCCGGACGGTTTCCGGCGGAACAGACTGCGGTGATGAGATCAAACCGCATCAGGTTCAGATAATTCTTCACGGTGCGCCTCCTTTGCAATATAAACCAGAATCTCGTCGATATTGGCTTTTTCGGTCGCAAGCGAATCGGGCACCTCATCGAGATACTGTGTATCGAGCATGGTCTCGAAGCCGTTGCGGTAGGCGTGGAATCCGATGCACTTTTTCCGCAGCGCATCCGGCAGATCGTCCTCCGCGCCCTTGAGCAGCACATATTTGCTGTCGAGCTCATCCTTTGTGCCCGTGAACCAGACCTTGCCGCCGTGCAGCATCGTGATGTAATCCGCGACGCGCTCCACATCCGCCGTGATATGCGTTGAGAACAGCACGCTGTGTTTTTCGTCCTCGATATACTCCGCAAGGATATCGAGCAGCTCATCGCGCGCGACGGGATCGAGTCCGCTTGTCGGTTCATCAAGGATCATCAGCTCCGCATCGTGCGAAAGCGCAACCGCGATCATCAGCTTCATCTTCATGCCCTTGGAAAATGTCCCGACCGCCTTGTCCTCCGGCAGCCCGAACTGTTTGATTCTGCTGTGAAAAACCTTTGTATCCCACGCAGCATAAAACGGCATCAGCTGCTTTTCGATCTGATTGACGCTCAGATGCTCCGCAAGATAAAGACTGTCAAACACCACGCCGAGCCGCTGCTTGATCGCAACAGAATCGCTGACGCTGTCGAGCCCGAAAATGCTGATTTTGCCGCTGTCGATCTTTGCCATATCGAGAATCGAGCGGATCGTTGTGGTCTTGCCGGAACCGTTCTCGCCGACAAAGCCCATGATATAGCCGCGCGGGAGCGAAAAGCTGACATCCTTCAGGGCAAAATCCGGATAGGCTTTGTTCAGCTTTTTGATTTCCAGAATATTCTCCATGATTATTCCTCCATGAATCTCCGCAGTGCAGCAGCGATCTCATCGTCAGATAGTCCTGCGTTTCTGCCGCTTGAGACGGCGCGTTCGAGCGCCTCCTCCATGTCGCAGAGCATCCGCTCGCGCAGCAGCTCATTGTTCCGCGGCGCGACAAAATACCCCTTGCCCGCAACGGAGATGATGAACCCCTCGTCCGCAAGATCGTTGTACACTCTTGTTGTCGTGATGACACTGATTTTCAGATCTCTCGCGAGCTGCCGGATCGAAGGCAGCTGCTCGTTCTCCTCCGTTTCGCCCTCGAGGACCTGCGTCCGGATCTGCTCCTCGATCTGTTCATAGATCGGCACATCGGACTTGTTTTTGATATAGATTTTCATAGCGCGCTCCTGTGTTATACTGTACATGTTTCAGTATATACAGTATAACATACATGCAACGCTTTGTCAACCCCTTTTTCCATATTTTTTGAATTCGTTTGATTTACGTGCAGATACGTCATTTTCAGATCACTCGCAAACAAAAAACCGCATACAAGCAGCAGATTTTGCATCGCACCGCGCATATACGGATATATACAGTCAAAGCCGCCCCGATCATCTGACCGGAGCGGCTTCGTACTATCTTATCAGAAAAACGGGATCCCTTAGGGAAAGGCAGCGCTTTACTCCGCGGATTCGTTCACGGTGCTGTTGACGAACATGTCATAGATCCGGCGGACAGCTTCTTCAAAGTCGCCGTCCAGCAGACCGATGATGATATTCAGCTCGCTGGAGCCCTGATCAATCATCTTGACATTGATGCGTGCATGTGCAAGCGCTGCGAAGATTCTCGCAGCCGTACCGCGTGTTCTGCGCATGCCTCTGCCGACAACTGCCAGCAGCGAGATTCCGTGCTCGAGCTCACAGGAATCCGGCTCAACCGCCTTGCGGATGCGCGAAAGAACGGTCTTTTCTCTGCCCTTGATGGTCTCCTCGGCAAGGATGATCGTCATGGTATCAATACCGGAGGGCATATGCTCAAAGGAGATGCCCATATCCTCGAGAACGGAAAGCACCTTGCGGCAGAAGCCGAGCTCCGCGTTCATCATCGCCTTCTGGATATTGATTGCACAGAAGCCCTTTTTGCCCGCGATACCGGTGATCGTGTAGCCGGTCTGAGCATCGGAATCTGCGCTGTCGCCGGAGACAATCAGCGTGCCGGGCGCAGAGGGATCATTTGTGTTGCGGATATTGATCGGGATGCCTGCCGCGCGAACCGGGAAGATCGCATCCTCATGCAGCACGGTTGCGCCCATGTAGGAAAGCTCACGCAGCTCCTCATAGGTGATCGTGTTGATGACAGCCGCATCCTTGACAATGCGCGGATCAGCGACGAGCACGCCGGAGACGTCGGTCCAGTTCTCGTAAATCTCCGCACGGACTGCTCTTGCGACGAGCGAGCCGGTGATATCGGAGCCGCCGCGCGAGAATGTGATGATCTCGCCGTTCGGACCGGCACCGTAGAAGCCCGGAATGACCGCATAGGGCGTTTCAGCGAGCTTTTCGCGCAGGAGCATCATGGTCTCGGTCATCTGCAGCGCGCCGCTCTCATTGAAGCAGATCACATCTGCCGCATCAATGAACGGGAAACCGAGATACTCTGCGAGCAGCATGCCGTTGAGATATTCGCCGCGGCTTGCTGCGAAATCTCTGGTTGCGCCCTCCTTGAGGCGGAACGCGATCCGGTCGAGCTCATCGGTCGGATCAAAGCTCAGTCCGAGATCCTTTGCGATCTCAAGATAGCGGCTGCGGATCTGGCTGAGCGGCTCGGAGAAATCCTTGCCCTCAGAGGCAAATCTCTGGCAGGTGTAGAGCATATCGGTGATTTTTGTATCTTCAGAAAAGCGCTTACCCGGCGCCGACGGCACAACATAGCGGCGCTCCGGATCGGCGGTGATAATCGCCTTGACCTTTTTGAACTGACCGGCATCCGCAAGCGAGCTTCCGCCGAATTTGACAACTTTGCTGTTCATCTGAACCTCTGACATAGAAAAAGCATCCTTTCCTGATATAAAATTCCAGATACTATTATAGTCGATTTTGCCGAAAAAATCTATTGACGGGATTTACAAAGTTTGCAGTCTGGAACTGCACTTTTTGTGCATACATATGTACGTGTGCCGCGTACAACAGATAGAGCCGCCGGAGACGGACAGGCTGGACATCATCCGCCGCAAAATGGCAGATCGCGCCGCGGATCGCAGCGCTTATCAACAATCACGAGGATTTCCGCGGCTTATTGAGATCATCGGTATCGAGCATCACAGTGAACGGACCGTCATTGTGCAGCGCAACATCCATATGCGCACCGAACACGCCGCATTCCACCTGCGGGATCACCGCGCGGCACTTATCCAGAAACAGCTCATAGAGCCGGTTTGCCTCATCGGGCTTTGCCGCATGCGAAAAGCTCGGGCGCGTTCCCTTGCGGCAGTCCGCGCAGAGCGTAAACTGCGAGATGATGAGCAGCGCGCCGCCGACATCCTGAATGCTGCAGTTTGTTTTGTCATCCGCATCCGCAAAGATGCGCAGCTTCAGGAGCTTTTCGGTCAGCTGCGTGACCTCCTGCTCCGTATCGGTTTCCGTCACGCCGAGCAGCACGAGCAGTCCTTTCCCGATCGCGCCGACTGTTTTTCCCTCTACTGTGACGGATGCCTCCGTCACACGCTGGATCAATGCACGCATAAAATCTTCCTTTCCGTATAAAATCTTTGAACCGCAGATCACTGCGGTTCAAAGACTGTTTTTGCAAAATCAACGGTCGCCTTTGCATCCTTGGCATAGCAGTCCGCGCCGATGGTCTCGGCGTAGTCACCGGTCAGCACCGCGCCGCCGACGACTGTCTTGCACGCCGGATACTGCTGATGCAGCAGCTTGATCGTCTCCTCCATTGCGCCGACGGTTGTGGTCATCAGCGCCGAGAGCCCGACAAGCTTAACCTGATTCGCGATTGCCGCATCGACGATTTTCTGCGGCGGCACATCCTTGCCGAGGTCAATGACATCGTAGCCGTAGTTCTCGAGCAGCAGCCGGACAATGTTCTTGCCGATATCGTGAACGTCGCCCTGCACCGTTGCAATGACGATCTTGCCCTTGTCGGAGTTGTCGCCGCCCTCCTGCGACATCATGTGCTGCTTGATGACGCCGAACGCGCTCTGTGCAGCGGTCGCCGCCTGAATCAGCTGCGGCAGGAACACCTTCCCGGTTTCGTAATCCGCACCGACCGCATCGAGCGCCGGAATCAGCATATCGTTGACAACAGCGAGCGGTGCATGGGTCTGCAGCGCCTCGAGCGTCAGCTTTGCAGCATCCTGCCGCAGCCCGTGGATCACGGCACCCTCGAGCGTCAGATTTTCATTGGATTTCTGCGGCGCGGCGGCAGCCGGTGCACCGGTATCCTGATACGCCGCGATGAAATTCTCGCAGTTCTTGTCGAAGCCCGCGAGCATCCGGTAGGCGCGGACGGTATCCGTCATGCCCTCCGCCATCGGGTTCATGATCGGCAGCGTCAGACCGTTTGTCAGCGCCATGCAGAGGAAATTACGGTTGATGAGCGGACGGTTCGGCAGACCGAAGCTGATATTCGAGACGCCGAGCACCGTCTGCAGTCCCAGCTCCTCGCGCACACGCCGGACGGCATGCAGCGTTTCGGTCGGGCCGCTTTCGCCTGTCGAGGCAGTGAGCGTCAGGCAGTCGAGAAAGACGTCCTCCTTCGGGATGCCGAGCTGCATCGCCGCATTGAGGATGCGTTCACCGATGCCGAAGCGCTCCGCAGAGGAGGTCGGGATGCCGTTTTCATCCAGCGTCAGTCCGACGATTGCCGCACCGTAATGTTTGACGAGCGGCAGCACGGTTTTCAGCGATTCCTCCTTGCCGTTGACCGAGTTGACAATCGGCTTGCCCGGATAGATGCGCAGCGCCGCCTCAAGCGCCGCCGGATCGGAGGAATCAAGCTGCAGCGGCAGATCGGTGACCTCAAGGATCGCCTGCACCGCCTTTGGCAGCACCTCCGCCTCATTGATGCCCGGCGTACCGACATTGACATCGAGGATATCCGCGCCCGCTTCTGTCTGCGAGATCGCCTCGCCGCGCAGATAATCAAAATCGCCGTCGAGCAGCGCCTGCTTCATGCGCTTTTTGCCGGTCGGGTTGATGCGTTCACCGATGATGCGCGGCATATCCAGCAGGACGGTGCGCGTGCCGGAACAGACCGCAGCCTGCCGCGGGAAGCATCTTCTGCCGCGGTGCAGCGGCTCCAGCTTATTGCAAATGGCACGGATGAAATCCGGCGTGGTGCCGCAGCATCCGCCGAAGAACTGCACGCCGCACTCTGCAAATGCAGGCATGAGGTCGGCAAACTCCTCCGGCGTCAGATAGTATTCGCCGGTGACAGGATCGGGCAGACCTGCATTCGCCTTTGCAATCAGCGGCAGCGAGGTCCAGCGCGCCATTTCCTGCATCATCGGCAGAATTTCCTTCGGACCGAGCGAGCAGTTGATGCCGATCGCCGAGACGCCGAGTCCCTCGAGCGTCATTGCCGCCGCGGAGATCGGGCAGCCGGTGAAGGTTCTGCCGTTTTCGGTAAAGGTCATGGTGACAATCACGGGCAGATCGGTGGATTCCTTTGCCGCAAGCACGGCGGCTTTCGTCTCGAGCAGATCGCTCATCGTCTCAATGACGATCAGGTCAGCGCCTGCCGCTGCGCCCGCCTCGCACATCGTCCGGAACGAGGCATATGCCGCCTCAAAGGTCATCTGACCTGCAGGCGGCAGAAGCTGTCCGGTCGGACCGATATCCAGTGCGACACAGACGCCCTCGCCGACGGCATCCTTTGCAAGCTGCACAGCCGCCCGGATGCTCGCTTCCGGATCCACGCCGGTTCCCGCGAGCTTCAGCGGATTCGCGCCGAAGGTATTGGCATAGACAATCTGCGAACCGGCCTCCGCATATGCCTTATGGACAGCGGAAACACGCACCGGATTCGTCAGGTTGAGCCGCTCCGGCAGCTCGCCGGAGGAAAGATGCAGCATCGTTCCCATGCCGCCGTCTAAAAATACAAATTCGTTGAGTAGTAAAGAACGAAAGTCCATGCGTGCCTCCTAAATCAAATCCATGCCGACAGCGAGCCGCAGCAGCCCGCCGACAAGGCAAATTGCCATCAACAGTACCCAGACTGCCGCAATGACCGCATCGAGCCGCAAATGCTGCTCTGCAGTCAGCTTTTTATCGAGAATTTCCGCATCAAACGCCGTGCCGCCGAGTGTTCCGGCAGTGAAAATGACGGCTGCGCCGATGCCAAGCCATTTCAGCTTTGGGTCATCCGGCGCGGGAGCTGCATTTTTCAGCCACATCATCACCGGAACTGCATAGACCAAAAGGCTAAGCATCCCGACTGTGATCGGAACGCAGCTGCGTGTGCCGCGAGATTTCATGTTTGTTTCTCTCAAAAAATGCGCAGAACTCCGGCGCATAGGAATGGTACAGAATGAGCCCTGCACTTCATTCGGTGTCATAGCGTTTTCCTTTTCATGTTCCTGCGCAGATCAGAACGGCAGCTTCTTCCGCAGCACGGTCAGGATATTGTGCAGGTTTAGCGGCGGCGCGCCGATCTGCGGCACCAGCACATACTGATATTGCGCGAAGATTCCGCCGATCAGAGCCGTCGCCAGGAGAATCTCAACGACCATTTCCGCCTTTTTGCCGAGATGTTCTTTCAGATAGATTTCAAGCTGATAACCGATCGCCATGCCGAGCAGCGCAAGCGGAATCAGCAGCAGATACACCCATTCCGGTGCCGGAGCCTGATAATACCGCTCACAGTAATCCATGCAGAGGAAAAACACAAATGTAAACAAAAACGGAAAGATGAAGATATAAACCGGCTTCCCGAGCGGGCGGAGCGGATTCATTTGTTTGTGCTGCTTTTTCATATTTGTATCACTCCCGCATCCGGCGGGCTTTCGATCAACGGCTGTCGGCCCTGCCGGCCATCGGACAGCTCTCGTTATAGGGACATTCCGCGCAGGAATTGCCGCAGCCAAAGCGCCGCGCATCCCTGACCGGTTCATGCGACATGCCGATCACGGCGGTGACGGATTTCATCGGCACGAGCGTCTGCGCCGGTGTGACCGTCAGCCCGATCTTGCGCGTTGCATCGAGCAGACGGACAAGTGCCCCCTGCTGCGTGATCGGAAAGTCGCCGTATCCGGCAGAAAACCGTGCCGTATAGTAAGGATACGGATATTTCGCTCTGATCTCCGCCTCGAGATCATTGCAGACGCGCTCGACCGCCGCGCCCGCAATCGCATCATACATGACCGCCTGCGTCATATCGGTGACCGAAGCACGCCGGATCAGCGCATCGACAGGCGCGGAGAGCGTCACTGCGAGCAAGACGGCTTCTTTGCAGCCGGTCAGATGCAGCGCGATATCCTGCCCCTGCAGCGGCAGTCCGCCGAGTGTCACGCCCGCTTCCCCGTGTTCAACCGGCAGCACACGGTAGATCGTCCGCGGCTGCGCAGCAGCGCAGAGCTTCTCCGTACATGCATCAAGCATCGCGGAAAGATTGTCATCGAGCTCCGGCGTGTTGAGAAACATCAGGATCTCGGCGCGGTCGAGGTCATCGGGCTTCATGTGCGTGCATCCTCGCCGATCTGCTCCATGATGTAGCGCGCGACATCGGGATTGTTCATCGTGTAGATGTGAATGCCGTCCGCGCCGTGCTCCAGCAGATCGAGAATCTGCATGATCGCGTATTCCAGTCCCGCTGCTTTCAGCGATGCCGGATCATCCGAATAGCGCGCCATGAGCTTTGCAAGCCGGTTTGGGATCGAAGCGCCGCAGAGCGAAACCATGCGCTCAATGGATTTCTTCGAGGTCACCGGCATGATGCCCGCCTCAACGGGCACCGTGATAATCTGCTGCGCGAGCTTTTCGCGGAACGCATAGAAATCCGGATTGTGATAGAACAGCTGCGAGATCAGATGCGATGCACCTGCCTCGACCTTCTCTCTGAGGTGTGCGATATCGGTATCGAGATCGGGCGCCTCTGGATGCCCCTCGGGATAGCAAGCCGCCGCGATGTCAAAATCGCCGTGTTCGCGGATGAACGCGATCAGGTCAGCGGCATAGCGGAAATCGGTTTCCGGCTTCACATTCGGATTGCGGTCGCCGCGCAGTGCAAGGATATTCTCCACGCCCTTTGCCTTGAATGTCTCAAGCTTTTCGAGCACGGATGCCTTCGTCTCATTGATGCACGGCAGATGCGCAATCGACGGAATGCCGTGGCGATTCTGAATCGTCTCGCAGATTTCCGCGGTCGATGCGCCGGGCACGGAGCCGCCTGCGCCGTAGGTCACGCTGATGAAATCGGGCTTTAAGTCTTTCAGCGCCGCAAGTGTTTCGTAGATGCTTTCGATCGGGACATTCGGCTTCGGCGGAAAGACCTCAAACGAGAGCACCGGTTTCTTTTCAAATAATTGGACTGCTTTCATGATAGTTACCTCAGATCAGAGAGATTTTGAATCGGGATGTGCTGCACAGATATGCCGCCGGATGATGAGCCAGCCGTACAGGAACCAGATGTAAAAATACCAGAATACCAGCGTCAGCGGCGGATAAGCGATGCCGCATAGTTTCATGATAACCGCAGCGATCACCAGCAGCAGCGAGAAGATGTGTACCGCGCGCTGTTTCGCGGAGCGGTCTGCGATGAGATGCAGCACGGTCGCAGGCATGAATGAATAATCCATGCAGACAACGAGAACCCCGACAAAGCCGTACCATTTCAGCGTCATGCCCTCATAGAAGACACCGGCGATTGCAAGCGTCGCTGCAGCAAATACGATGATATCCATGATGCCGGTCAGTTTTTGCAGTTTTGCCATATGGATTCCCTCAGTGCGCGTCCGGTCCATAGACCCGCCAGTCAATGGGGGTCATGCCGTGTGCAGTGAGAAAGGCGTTTGTTTTGGAGAAATGCCGGCAGCCGAAAAATCCCCTTGATGCAGAGAGCGGGCTCGGGTGCGGACACTGTAAAATCAGGTGATTCGGATTTGTGACAAAGCCCGCCTTTGCGCGCGCATTGCTGCCCCAGAGCAGGAAGACCATCGGCTGCTCGCGCTCGTTCAGGTGCATGATGATCGCATCGGTGAGCTGCTCCCAGCCCATGCCGTGATGCGAATTCGCCTGTCCGTCGCGGACGGTCAGCGCCGCATTGAGCAGCAGCACACCCTGCTTTGCCCAGCAGGTCAGGTCGCCGGAGCCGCCGCGGTTGTCGATCCCTAAATCATCATAGATTTCTTTGAAGATATTGACAAGCGAGGGCGGCGGCTGCACGCCCTGCCGGACGGAAAAGCTCAGCCCGTGCGCCTGCCCCTCCCCGTGATAGGGGTCCTGCCCCAGGATGACGCATTTGACGTCCTTGTAGGCGGTGTATTTCAGCGCATTGAAAATATCATACATATCCGGATAGATTTTCTTCGTTGCATATTCGCGCTTGAGGAATTCCCGCAGCCGCAGATAGCTTTCGCTTGCAAACTCCGGTGCAAGGATCGTATCCCAGTCATTGCCGATGTGTACCATATCGTTAATCCTTTTCCGTGACAAGATAATAGGACCAGCCCTTGCGGTCCAGCGGTGTCTGCGGGGCGTCTTCGATCAGCGGCGCAGTCTCATTGTACGCCGCAATCAGATAGTTCGAGTGCAGCAGACCGCCGCTGCGTCCCGTGATAAAATGGAACACGCCGTCGCTGTAGGTGATTTCCTCGAAGGTTGTCCGCATCAGCGAGACCACCGCGGAATTATAGGCGCGGTAGGGATCGGAATCCTCTGTCGGGACACCGAAATAGCTGTTGTCGATGTTCGGCTGCCCCGTGATATCATAGTAGTTCGCGCCGCCCTTTTCAGAGAGATACGAGATTACCGTGTCGATCTCTGTGCCGTGGACAGCAAAAATCTCGTTCTCGAGATATTCCTCATTCAGCTTGGAATCCCGCAGCAGCAGATACCACAATCCGCCGCAGATTATCAGGAATCCGAGCGCCAGATAGATCCAGTGTCTGATTTTCGCGTTTGACATCTGTCATGCCTCCTTTTTTCCTGTCCGGATATAATCCAGCAGTTTTTCCAGATCGTCAAAATCATCATAGTCGCCCATGATGCCCTCACGATGATAGATGATGCTCGCCCGCTCATTGCGTTCGAGGCAATTCAGCAGTTCTTCCACGCCGTATCTGCGTGCAAATTCCGCGAATGCGCGCGCCTTGATCTTTTCCGCGAACAGTCCCTTGCGGCAGTCAGCGGGTTCACACTCCCAGCAGCCGCGCAGACCCTTCGCGATTACGCATTTGCGGTTCTCACACCATTCGGCATCCTTACACCACGAAAGCTCCAGAAAGCCGTCGCGTTTACATCCCCTGCACTGCACATTCTCCGAGCAGAGACAGCATGCAAGTCCGCATCTTGCGATTCCGAGTTCCCGTTTCACCACAGATTCCCCCTCTGCTTATTCCGCGTCCGGCCATGCCCAGCCTTCGCGTCTGCCGATAAAATCGTTTCCCATGCCTTCAAATCCCGAGAGCGGCAGTTCGGCGCCTTCCACAGTGATTTTCATATCCCTGCAGTCAGCATACCATTCCAGCTCACAGAGCGCATCATAGATGCCGCCCGCATACGCATCCAGTGCATATTGTGCAAGCGTCTCCCGCTCCTCCGCGGTCAGCTTTGCAAAGATTGCATTCAGCTTTTCAATCTGCGAACCGCTGCCCTTTGCCTCGCCGTTTCTTGCCCAGTTTGCATCGGCACAGCTTTTGGATTTCTCAGCGAGCGCGTCCACAAGCGCCTGATAGATTCCGGTTCCCCGATTCACAGCAGTTCACCCCTTTTGTGCAATCCTCTCCGCTCAGCGTTTCCAGATATTGTCGGAGACATCAACCGGAACGCCGTCCTGCAGGAAGAAACGCGGCACGCGCTCTCCGACGGCACACACAACCTCATAGTTGATCGTGCCGGTGTTCTCCGCGATTTTGTCGGCGGAGCAGAGTCCGTTTGCATCGCCGAATACCGTGACGATATCACCGACCGAAATCCCGTGCGCACCGGTGATATCGAGCATGAGCTGATCCATGCACACTCTGCCGATCACCGGACAGAGCTGCTCGCGCACAAGCATCTGACAGTTGCCGTTTCCGTTGAGCCGCCAGAAGCCGTCCGCATAGCCGATCGGCACCGTCGCGACAACACGCGGCGCATCCGCGGTATAGGTTCTGCCATAGCTGACGGTATCGCCCGGCTGAATTGTCTTGATATGCGAAATGACGCTTTTCAGTGCCATCACCAGACGCAGCTCCGGCAGATTGCGCGTCACACCGGAGGGCGCAAGGCCGTAGAGCACAACGCCCGCGCGCACCATATCCAGGTGCACATCCGGCAGATCATCCGCCGCCGGCTTATCAAAGATCGCCGCGCTGTTTGCGCAGTGCCGCAGCGAGAACTGAATGCCGTGGCTGCCGAGAATATTGATCGCGTCGATGAAATTGCGGTACTGCTCCAGCGTAAAGGCTTCGCCGTCCGCGCCGTCATCCGCAACGGCAAAATGCGTAAAGATGCCCTCCGGCTTGAGGCACGGCAGCTTGCAGACAGCGAGCGCATCCGAAAGCTCGGAATGCCCGCCGCGGTGCTGGAATCCGATTCTGCCCATGCCGCTGTCAATCTTGATATGCATTTTCACGCGCACGCCGTCGGACATTGCAGCCTGCGAAAGCGATTCGCCGTAGCTGCGCGAATAGACGCACTGCGAGATATTCTGTTTTGCGAGCACACCGGCACATTCCGGCGGCGTATAACCGAGAATCAGAATCGGCAGCGAGATCTGTCCCTGCCGGAGCTGAAGCGCCTCCTCCAGATTCGAGACGGCGAGAAAATCCGCCCCGAGCGACTCATAAAGCGCGGCAAGCCGGACTGCGTTGTGTCCGTAGCCGTTTGCCTTGATGACACAGCAGACCTTTGTTTCCTTCCGGACTGCCTTCCTGATTTGTGTATAGTTCCATGCGGCATGATCGAGATTGATTTCCGCCCATGTCCGCTTGCGAATGCCCTGCACGATGCATCGGCTCCTTTCAAATTTGCATACATAGTTATTATAACACAATCCGCCCCGTTTGTAAAGATGCATTAGATAAAGAGAAATTAGAAATTGTAGGAATGTCAATGATAGGTGACAGATTCCTTCCAAAAAAATACGAAGCACCAGAATTGGAAAGCCCAGCCTATGGAGGGAGCCACAGGCGACCGGAACAGGCTGGGCTTTCCGGCGCTCACATGACCGCCAGATA
>JAFWUX010000116.1 GCA_017523995.1 Oscillospiraceae bacterium
ACCGGGTTCTGCGCCGTTGTCAATCGCAATCTTGATATATGAAAACAGCTCCGGTGCATACTGCACTTCGTCGATGAAGATCGGCAGCGAATGCAGCTGGAAGAACATCGCAGGATCATTCTTCGCAAGACGGCGTTCTTCGAGATCGTCCAGCACGACATACTCCATGTTCTCCGGCATCAGTTGTTTCAGCAAAGTTGTTTTGCCGACCTGCCGCGGTCCGGTGATAATGATGCTCGCGTATTCCTTGGACAGAGAAATGATCTTCTGTTCCAGATCGCGTTTAATATAGTTCATAGGAATCTCCTTTCGGCTAAAATACGATTCAATCATATTATAGCCGAAACGCGATAAAAAGTCAAGTCTGATTTATCTGTAAATGATTGGTAAGCAAGCGGGATTTCTTCTTTTCAAACTGTTTTTATCCACAGTCCCAGTTATAGAGAATATCACTGAAATCGCGTTCAGCAAGCGCTTCCGGCGAACAGAAAAATGCGCCGATGCCAGCATCGCCCCACATGACCTTAGTGATTCCGTTGCCGTAGTCGCTGTCCAGCTGAAACAGCAATACCGTCCGAGGATCGTTTTCTTCGCGTGGATCCCATTGCGTGAATGCGGGATAACCGCCGATCTTGTGACCGAATCCATTATTCGCGTCGGTCAGATACTCGCCGACTTCATCGCCAAGATCATAGATCTCAGTAATCTTTTGCTCCGGCATATCTTCATTATACATCTTGACAAACAGAGGTTCAAAATGCACATCCTGCATCGAAAGCCCCTCAAATTTTGGCGTCAGCGAAATGCCGAATTCACCGTTCAGCGGGGAACAGGATTCATCCGGTTTCGGCAATGATGTGATTTTTGCTCGGACGGAATCTTCTGTTACGCTGCTGTCAAGCTGCGGATAGTAGATCACGCGCGCGCCGCCGTCTTTGAACAGACCGTAGCTTTCATCCTGCCCGATCCAGAATTGCAGCAAGCCCTCCTGCGGAAAATCGGGCAGTGCAGAGAGTTCGGAGCAGTTGATCTGTGCAAGCAGTTGCAGCGGATTGCCGTTTGCATCACACGGTACCTTTGCATCTTCCGGCAAATAAGGCAAACCACCGACTTTGCTGCCGAAGATTCTCGGAACCTGATCGGTCAGTTCTATGTGCAAAGCCTGTATGGTGGTTTTCATCATAATTCTTGCCGTCAGATCTTTCGCCACAGCAAGATCAAATGCTTCATCGTGCTCAGGAGCAGATTCCGGCTCCGGAACGGCTTTGGATTCCGGTTTCTGAACCGGTGCAGCCTGCTGCACTGGCTGTTCCGGATTCAATGCTTTTTTCATGCGTTCAAACAGTTCGTTCAGATTCAAATATCACACCTCCGCTGGCGTATTGATGATACATAAGAAATGATAATGGATTCCAGGCGTGTAAGCGTGTAATTGGCGATACTCCGAGGACAATGACGAGTAACACGCTGTGTATGCTCCGTGTTACACGCGAAGATAATCAGTACCCAGGCGGAATACACGCATACACGCCGTCAATCATAGGTCATTTACTATATTTTTGCATTGATCATGGCTGAACCAACGATACATTCTCATTTTAGCCGATATCAAAAGAAATGTCAAGCAGTCATTTCTTATGTGACAATAGATACTTTACTTATTTGCGGAAAAGGTGTATACTATTGTTGGATGCCTGCGTATGCACCTGATTGAAAAAAGGAGTATACTATGGCAAAAGCAAAGAAACTTCCGTCCGGAAACTGGCGGGTTCAGGTATTCATTGGCAAAGACGCGAATGGCAAGAACATCATGAAGTCCTTTTGCGCACCGACGCGCAAAGAAGCGGAAAAACTCGCAGCGGAATTTGAACTGACCGGCAAAAAGAATCTGAAACGGTTCACGGTCGGGCAGGCGCTTGACGGTTACATGGACCTCAAACGCAATGTACTGTCGCCCTCGACCATTCACGGGTACGGCATCATTCGTCGGAACCGGCTGCAAAGTCTGATGACGATGGATATTCATGAGGTTGACAGCTTCGCAATGCAGAAAGCAATCAATGAGGACGCGGCCAAGCTCAGCAGCAAGTCGATCAATGAAGCAAAGAATCTGATCGTCACAGTGCTGAAACTCTACGGCGTCAAGCTGGAGCTGAATGTCACGCTGCCGCCGAAAAAGCCGAAGATCAAGAATCTGCCGACTCCGCAGCAGGTCATTCAGATGGTGCGCGGCACGGATATCGAGCTGCCCTGTCTGCTTGCAATCTGGCTCTCTTTGAGAATCAGCGAAGTGCGCGGCTTGCAGTTTGGCGATCTGAAAGGCAATGTGCTGACGATTCAGCGCAGCAAGCTCCGGCTCGGCAGCGATGATGTGGTACGCGAAGTCAACAAGACCTATTCCTCCACGCGGCAGCTGGTGATTCCGGAGTATCTGATCCGGCTGATTCAGGCGGTCCCGCATCAAAGCGAGACGGACTTCATTGTACCGCAGCACTACCAGACGATCACGAAGCATCTGAAAAAGCTCGCTGATGAAAATGGCTATGAGCTCACTTATCATGATCTGCGCCATTTGAACGCGAGTGTGATGCTTGCGCTCGGTATTCCGGACAAGTACGCAATGGAACGCGGCGGCTGGTCTACGCCGAACACTTTGAAGAATGTGTACCAGCACACGTTCACCGAAGAGCGGCATCTCGTTGATAAGAAGATTGACGGTTTCTTCAATGATATTCTCAGCAACAGATAAGAAGATCATGTGTCAGTTCCCACAAAGTTCCCACGAGCCGTTTTTCAGCATTTTTGAGTACGATCAGTTCACACGAAGTGCACACGCGAAAAATCAAAGTACGTATCTACGTCGATTTTCACGAAAAAAAGAGGGTTCAAATCCCTCTTTCTCCGCCAAAGAAAAAGCCGCGTATCTGCTTAGAAACCTAGCAGTTACGCGGTTTTTCGTTACATCCCATAAACAGCTGTAACTGCGTGTGTGACGTTCAAACTGCGTAAAATCACACGAAACTGCATAGAAAGTCACACGAAAAGTCACACGCCGGAGGGGTTCCGGCGGCATTTTTGAGAGAATCGAAGTGTAGTAGCATACAGTCATTCTCTGCCTTTGACACGCGCAAAAGTCACACGAAGTCACACGAAAGCCCTGCGTTCGACCGGATCGCAGGGCTTTTTGCGTCTATGGGAAGGAGAAATCGGATGCCGAAGCTGAAAAAGAAGATCACCCGGGACTTTACGACGATCCATAATACGATGCTGCGGGATATGCGGCTCGGCGCGACAGAGCGCGGTCTCCTGCTGACCATGCTCTCACTGCCGGATAACTGGAACTTCTCAATTAAAGGGCTGTCCCGTATCCTGCCGGACGGTTGCGCGAAAATCGGTACCGCACTGCATAATCTTGAAACAGCAGGTTATCTGGTGCGGCGACGCATCTATCAGGACGGCAAAATCACGGAATGGGAGTATCTGTTCAGCGACGAGCCGATGTAGAATGTTGAAAACCCGCCGCAAGAAACGGATTTTCAAGAACTTGAAAACCTTGATTCAGGAAATCAAGATCAAGGAAACCTAGATCAAGAAAACCTGCACAATAATCAAAGAACTAATAATATAGTATCTAATAATCAAATATTTACCGATCAAACATCCATCCATCAGGACGGACCGACGGAGCGCGAGCAGTATTCGGAGCTTGTGAAGTCGAATATCGGCTATGCGGAGTATGCCGAGTGGATTACGCTCTTTGCCGGTGACTATATGACGGTCGCCGAACTTGACGAAATCGTGTCGATCATTGTGAATACGGTCGTGTCAAAAAAGGAAAGCGACTGCATCTGCGGACAGAAGTATCCGCGTTCGGTCATACGGTCTGTGATGCTTAAATTGATCGCGGCTGCGTGGAGCGGGCAATCGAAACGATGAAGCATACTGAGCATATCCGCAACTATGAGCGCTATCTGCTTAGTACACTGTTCAATGAAGCGAACGGGCGGCATCTTCGGACGAACACCGAGAACCGGCAGATCGACGAGCAGCTGCGGAATGAGCGAAAACCGGTTTACGATCTCACAGGCATTTTCTCATAAACCTGCCCTGGATGCAAAGGGTATAACGAAACGGTCACCCAGGGTATAACGAATTGTTCACGGCTCTTGCATTTGCCAGCAAAACATGGTATACTGAGGATATCACAGAGCAGCGTGCGGGAGCATCTTCCCGCCGGTACGAAACAAACAAATTGGATAAGCAGTAAGATCTTCAGAAAGGTAATCAAAATGAAGCTGTATTATATTGATCAAAGAAAAGTATTTCCGTTCTTGCAGCCAGTCGAGGTGTGGGATGAACAGGGCAATGTCCGGTACTGGCTGAAAAGCAAGTGCACTGTCGGGTTACAGCTGCATCTTCTGACGCCTTATGATGAAGAAGCGGCATCCATCCGGCAGAAAATCTCACTGGGATTGAAATTCATCGTGAAAGTCAACGACAAGGAACTGGCAGTCACTCCCAAGG
>JAFWUX010000117.1 GCA_017523995.1 Oscillospiraceae bacterium
TAAGGAAAGAGGGAGCGCGAGGGGGAGAACCTTAGGGAGAGGGGAGACCCGAGCGCAGCGAGGACTTCCCTCTCTCTATGGTTCTTCCCCTCGCATTCGCGCCCCGCGCCCAGCGGAATCTGACACTCGGACACTGGATAAGAACAATAAACCCCAAATTAGCTTTAGCAAAATGGATGTCGGCACTGCCGACCGCTCCGCGCCCTCCAAAATTTAACATTCGGACTAAGGATAAGAACAAAGAGACAAAATCCGCACCAGTTTCAAAGTGAATAGTGAATAAAGAAAAACGAAAAGATAAAAGTATAAGCCGCCAAATCAACGCATTAACGCTGATTCAGCGGCTTCTCTAATTCACGCATAAAAACGGGGTCTGGGGCAGCGCCCCATTTCAAATCCATCGCGGAGCGATACAGCCTCATGTCACCTGCCAGAGGGCAAGCTGATCCCAGTCGAGGGCGGCAAGCTTATGCGCAGCCTTCTCAATCGTCTCGCGGCTGCCGAACGATGAAAACCGCAGCCACCCCTCGCCCTGCTCGCCGAATCCGGCGCCGGGGGACGAAACAATCCCGTGATGCCGCAGCAGCCGCTCAAAGCAATCCCACGAGCGCAGATGATACGGGCACTCCATCCAGACATACGGCGCATGCTCGCCGCCCGTTGTGAAAACGCCGCTCCGCCGCAGTGCGTTCCGGATGAGATCAGCGTTTTCCATGTAATACTGCACATCCATGCGCACCTGCCGCTGTCCCTCGCCGGAAAAAACCGCCGCCGCGCCGCGCTGCACGATATACGATGTCCCGTTATATTTCGTGGACTGCCGCCGCATCCAGAGCCGGTGCAGCGATTGCCCGCCGGAGGTCAGCGCACGGGGCACGATCACCCAGCTGCACCGGACGCCCGTGAAACCCGCCATTTTCGAGAACGAGTTGATCTCGATTGCACAGGTCTCCGCGCCTGCAATCTCGAAGATGCTGCGCGGCAGCGCGGCGTTCCGGATATATGCCTCATAGGCAGCGTCATAGATGATGCATGCCTGATGCGCATGCGCATACTCCACCCAGGCCTGCAGCTGCGCGCGCGTATAGACCGCACCGGTCGGGTTATTCGGCGAGCAGAGATAAACAAGATCGGCGTGCACGCTGTCATCCGGCATCGGGAGAAAGCCGTTTTCCTTTGTACCGCGCGAAAAAACGATCTGCCGCCCCGCCATGACGCTCGTGTCATAGAACACGGGGTAGACCGGATTCGGCAGCAGGACGGTGCTGTCCGGCGCAAAAAGGTCGCAGAGATTGGCAAGGTCGCTTTTGGCGCCGTCGCTGACGAACACATCCTCGGGCTCAATCCCGACCTTGAACGTCCGGTAATGCCCGCAGATTGCGCGCCGCAGGAACAATTCGCCCTGCACATCGCCGTAGCCGTGAAAGCGGTCGGCGTGGCGCATTTCCTGCGCCGCCACGGACATCGCATCGCAGACGGCAGGCGCAAGCGGCCGCGTGACATCGTTGATGCCGAGCGAGAGAATCTCCGCCCCGGGATGTTCCTCGCGGTGCCGCCGGACGCGCATCGCGATCTCGGCAAAGAGATAATTCTGCTCGAGCTTTGTGATATTTTCATTCAGCCGCATGCCGCCGCTCCTTTCATTGTCGGCAGTGCCGACTTCCATTTTTCTATAGCTGATTTTGGGTTAATGTTCTTTATCCTTTGTCCGAGTGTTAATTTTCATTGGGCGCGGGTTCGAGGGAAAAACCCAAAGAGGACAGGGGGAAGTTCGCGAGCTCACATTCCCCCTACCCCCTTTAGGTTTTTCCCGCACCGTTACGCCGGTGCTGCGCTCATCCTTTTCCTCATTCCTAACCCCCTTAGGGCGTGAGCCACTCGCTTGGCGTAAGCTGCTTGGCGGGCATTGCTGTTTGATGTGCGCCGTTCCGTTGAGCCGCGACTTGAATGAACGGATGATTTCGCGCATTCTGTATGCCGAACTCAGGGCTTCGATTTCAGGGGAGAGAGGATCAGGAAGGAGGGAGCGCGAGGGAGGGAACCTAAGGAGAGAGGGGAATGCGAGCGCAGCGAGTTTCCTCTCTTTCCTTGGGTTCCTGCCCTCGCATTCGCGCCCCGCGCCCAATCAAATTTAACATTCGGACAAAAGGAAAAGAGAATTTCACGAAAATAATTCGCAGCACAATTCCGAAAAGGGACTTGCATCATAAAAAGCAGCCGGATTCGCGGTGATATTTTCATTCAGGTGCATGATGCGCCGCCTTTCTGAACGCATCGCTTTGCAGGACATACGCCGCACGCGGTTCCAATTCCGGCAGCTGTGTCATCGGAAAGTATTGCAGGCGGCGGCTTTCGTCATCATTGATTTGCAGCGTGCCGGAAATCCCGACCGCTTTGTAAAGCGCAATGACCGTATAGGTTTCGTCGCCGTTCGGATAGCGGAAATAGAGCTCTCTGCCCGAAAGCACACCGAGCAGTATAAAGTGTTCGGCGGTCAGCCCCGCTTCCTCATGAAGCTCACGGGCGGCAGTCTCCTCAAGACTTTCGCCGAGCTCCATGCCGCCGCCGATGATGCCCCATGTATTGGTATCCGTGCGCAGATTCAGCAGAATCTCGTTGTTTTCGTTCATGACAATGACCGTTGCACCGATGTTGATGAGCGGTCGCTGCCCGACATATTTCCGCAGCTCTGAAATGTAACTCATCTTGTCTCCTTCCATACCGGAAGATCGCCGTGCAGAAGCATTTTCACAGCTGTCCCCGGACTCCGCAAACTTTTGATATGCTGTGCGACCAAAACGGAGCCACTCCCATCTACACTGACAGGAGCGGCTTTTTCATATCTCTGCATAAACATGGGATTCCAAAGGGGCAGTATCCCTTTGGCGGGGGCTTGGGGTGAGTTTGCGAAGCAAACTCATAGCGAAGCGTACAGTGCTCCCCATTACAAATCCATCGGAGATACCTCTTAACGCAGCGTCGGCTTATCTGCACTGCCCGTCGCCGTTGATGAGATACTTCACCGAGGTCAGCTCATAAAGTCCCATCGGGCCGCGCGCGTGGAGCTTCTGCGTCGAAATGCCGATCTCCGCACCGAAGCCGAATTCGCCGCCGTCCGTGAAGCGCGTCGAAGCGTTGACATAGACCGCCGCCGCATCGACCTCGCGCTGGAATTTCTCCGCATTTTCGAGCGATTTCGTCACGATGCACTCGCTGTGATTCGTGCCGTAGCGTGCGATATGCGCCATCGCCTCATCGACATCGCTGACGATCTTGACCGCGAGCTGATAATCGAGATATTCGTTCGCCCAGTCCTCCTCATTTGCATCGAGGACGCAGTCGCCGAGGACGGATTTTGCAGCGGAATCGCCGTGCAGCGTGACGCTGTGTTCATCGAGCTTTGCCTTCATCATCGGCAGGAATTTTGCCGCGATATCCTTGTGAATCAGCACGGTCTCAATTGCGTTGCAGACCGAAGGACGCTGCGTCTTGCCGTTGTCAATGATGTTGACCGCCATTTCGAGGTCGGCGGAAGCATCAACGAAGACATGGCAGTTGCCGACGCCCGTCTTGATGACCGGCACGGTTGCATTTTCTGCGACCGCGTTGATCAGACCGGCGCCGCCGCGGGGAATCAGCACATCGAGATACTCCGAGAGCTTCATCAGCTGATTGGAGCTTTCGCGCGTGGTATCCGGCACGAGCTGGATGATATCCGCAGGGAGCCCTGCCGCCTTGACTGCATCGCGCATGATGTTCGTCAGGCAGACATTCGAGCTGAATGCCTCCTTGCCGCCGCGCAGAATCACGCAGTTTCCGGCTTTCATGCAGAGCGTTGCCGCATCCACGGTGACATTCGGGCGGCTCTCAAAAATGATGCCGATGACGCCGAGCGGGACGCGCGTCTTCTGGATGCGCAGACCGTTCGGGCGGATGATGCCGGATTCGACCTTTCCGACAACCTCCTCAAGCTGAATCAGCTTGCGCACGCCCTCTGCAATGCCCTGAATGCGGGCTTCATTGAGCAGAAGTCTGTCCTGCATTGCCTTGGACATATTGTTCCTGACTGCGTTTTCCAGATCGACCTTGTTTGCCTCGATGATCTCCGGTGTGCGGGCAATCAGGGCATCTGCGATTGCAGCAAGTGCGTCATTTTTCTGTTTGGGTGATGCAGCAGCGAGTGTACCGGCGACTGCCTTTGCATTGGCGCCGAGCTGCTGAACTGTCAGCTGTTCCATATGGATTCCCTCCGTATCTTGATTTATAATTGTTCGTACATGCTTTTGAGTGCCGCGTCATTCAGCGGACCTTCCAGCGTAAACTCCCTGTCGCCGAGGATCACGGTTTTCAGCGAGATGCATTTGTTGAAGCAGTAGCCTGCGTCATCGTCATTTTCGGGTTCAAGCTTGTTCTTTTTGATTGCGCGCGTAAATGTAAAGTCAAGCGGCAGCCGGATCTTTTTCAGAGCGGTGCAGCAGCCGAATGCCTCAAAGGCGTCGATCTCCTTGACCGAATCCGGAATATAGATTTCTTCCAGTCCCCTTGCGCTGACGAACGCCTTGTAGGAGATAGATGTGACGGTGGACGGAATCTCCACTGTCCGCAGCAGATCGCAGCACTGGAATGTGAACGGCCCGATTTTTGTGATGCCCTCCGGCAGTCTGACATTGCGCAGACAGTCGCAGTGTGAGAACACGCTCGAGAAATCGCCAGAGACGTTTTCCGGCAGCTCGACTGTTTCCAGTGACAGGCAGCAATAGAACATGCTGGAGCTGATCTCTGCGCCGCGCATGCTCTGCGGGAACCGGAAGGACTGCAGCAGCGAACACTCTGCAAATGCGTGGTCGCCGATTTTCTTCACGCCCTCGGGAATGCGGATTTCGCGCAGGGATTTGCAGCCCGCGAATGCCGAATCCCCGATTTCGGTCAGCGAATCCGGCAGGATCACCCGCTCGAGATTGACGCAGTTCCGGAATGCCCAGCTGCCGATCTTTTTGACGCCCTCCGGCACGATGAATTCCGTCAGGTCGGTGCGCCCGTTGTACTGATCCTTGGTGATTTCGGTCTGCCAGCCGGTGTTGTAAGTCTGCTGCTTCGGCTTGTGCATAAACGGAATATCGGGCGGCGGCGCGGGCGGGCGCGTCTCCGGCGTGATGCCCTCTGCGGCAAGCGCTGCATAAAACCGTTCCAGCATGCTGTCATTGAACGGGCCGTCGAGCCTGAATTCCCTGTCGCCGAGGATGACCGTTTCCAGCGCATCGCTTTCATAGAAGCAGCGTGCGACGGCATCGTTCTGTATCTCCGGACTGAGTTCGCTGCGGCGGAAAGTCACGCCGAGCGGCAGCCGGATCTTTTTCAGCGCCGGACAGTAAGCAAAGGTTTCGAGTGCGTCAATGATCCGGACATTGTCGGGGATATACATCTCCTCGAGCGATTCCATATCAATGAATGCCTTGTATTCCAGGATCCGGACGGTGGACGGGATGACAACGGTTTTCAGCTGATTGCACCCTTCAAACGCAAAGGAGCCGATCTGTGCAATGCCCTCCGGCAGATGCACCTCACGCAGCGATTCGCAGTGCGAAAAGACACTGCCGAATGTGCCGCTGAGTTTATCCGGCAGCTCGACGGTTTCCAGCGATGTGCACCGGTAGAACAATCCGTTTTCGAGCTCTGCGCCGCGCAGCCCCTTCGGGAACCGGAAGCTTTTGAGCGATTTGCATTCGTAAAATGCGCCGTATCCGAGCTTCCGCACACTGTCCGGCAGCTGAATCTCACGCAGCGATGTGCATTCGTCAAATGCCTGCGAGTCGATCTCGGTCAGTGTGAACAGCAGCGTGACCTTTTCCAGATTTTTGCACTTTGCAAATGCATCGCGCCCGATTCTGGTCACGCCGTGCGGCAGGGTGTATTCTGTCAGCTCGGTATTGCCTCTGAACTGATTGTCCGCGATTTCGCGCGGCTGTTCCGGCGGCGGTGCACTCCGCTTCGGTGCGGGTACATCCGCGCTGCTTTCGTGCTGCGCCGGATTGTTTTTTCCGAACAGGTCTTTTGTGAACAGATCGCGCAGGAAGAACACATCCTCACCCCCGTTGTTACCGATCGGATTGCGGTCATCTCTGACCGACACGCCGCATTTCCGCGCCCATGCGATCAGCTTTTCGGCGTTTGATTCATCCCACGAATAGGAGGCGAACCGTTTGCCTTCCATATAAAGAATGATGCGGCTCAGGCGCGTGATCCGGATTTCCCAGATCTGATCGCAGGAATACCACTCTTTTTTGTAATAGAAATTTCTGCCGAGGATTCCCATCTTCGGGCGCAGCATTGCGTGCAGGAACAGGATCACGGAGAGCAGCAGCCATGAGCCGCCGAACAGCACCGATGTGATCGCCTCTTTCTGCCCCGGCAGACCGTTCCCGATAAAGACATCCTTGAGCATATCGCCTGCCACTGCTCAGATCACGAGAAAAGACATACTGATCGTGACCGGCAGCAGAAAATTTCCTGCTCCGACCACAAATTCAATGTCCTCGACCGGCGTTTCGGCAAAAGCGGCGGCTTCGTCCTTCAGTTTCTGCGTTTTCTGCTGCATCAGTTTCTCAGTGAGCTTGTCAGCGCCGCCCCTCAGAAAGAAGCCCCACATATCCGCGCTCCTTACTTTGCGATAAACCGTGTGCCGACGGGTTCGTCATTCAGCAGCAGATCATAAAGCCGCTCAGGCTTTTCGCCGTTCATGATGACCATGTCAATGCCGGCTGCGACCGCCATTTTCGCCGCGGAAATCTTGGTTGCCATGCCGCCGCGCGCATTCGGTGTGCCTGCGCCGCCTGCAATGCTCTCGATCTCCGGCGTGATCTCCTCAACAACCGGAATCAGCTTTGCGTTGGCATCCTTGTGCGGATCGGCGGAGTAAAGACCGTCGATGTCGCTCATCAGCACAAGCGTGTCAGCGTGGACAAGTCCCGCAACAATCGCCGCGAGCGAATCGTTCTCGCCGATTTCAAGCTCGAGTTCGTCGATTGCGACCGTATCGTTTTCGTTGACGATCGGGATGACGCCGAGCTCCAGCAGACGCTCCATGCAGTTTCCGGCGTTCTCGCCGCCGTTTGTGTTGAGAATTGCCTTGGTCAGCAGCACCTGCGCGACGTTGACGCTGTAATTTGCAAACTGACGGTCATAGAGATACATCAGCTCGCACTGCCCGACGGCGGCGCATGCCTGCTTTGTCGGGGTATCGGTCGGGCGTTCGCGCAGACCGAGCTGTCCGACGCCGAGTCCCACAGCACCCGAGGAAACAAGAATCAGCTGCTTGCCTGCGTTCGAGAGATCTGCCAGAACACGAACCAGATTGTGAAACCGCCGCAGATTCATTCTGCCGGTGCGGTGGGTCAGCGTTGAGGTGCCGACCTTGACAACAATGCGCTGACTGTCCGACAGCCTGCGCAGCGATGTATTTTCGCTTTCCAAAAAAATACTTCCTTTCTAGTTAGAGGTATCTCCGATGGATCAGAAATGGGGCTCCGCCCCATACCCCGCTTAAGGGCTACTAGCCCTTAAGAATCCCATTTTTATGTGTGGGGGTGGGAATTGTGTATCACTATGTGCCTTTGAAAGGGTAAGAATGTGCGGGTTACAGATTCGTCTGAAATGAGCTTTAGCAAAATGGATGTCGGCATTGCCGACTCTCCGACGGATCTGTAATGAGGCTCCGCCTCAAACTCCGCCAAAGGGACATTGTCCCTTTGGAATCCCATTTTTGGTATGGGATTGTGTGTGGGCTGTATCCGCTTGCATAACATCGTTACGGGATGATCCTTTTTATGTTTCATCCATATAGATTTCGATTTTGCTGTACGGGCGGGATTTTGCGTATGCAAATGCATCCGATTTCCGGATGAAATCAAAGATGTTCTCCGCAATGTCCTCGTTCCAGACCGTTCCGGAGAATTTACAGTTTTCGCTGTCCGGCTGAAACAGGATTTCGACATGAATCTGATAAAACTCGTCATCATCCTCAATCGGAAATTGCCGCACCAGACAGAAATAAAAGCGCGGTTCGCCGGTAAAAGAGAATGTGCCGGTCTCAAACAGAATCATATCATCGGCAATGGGAACACTGCACATTCTTTCAAATGCATCGACGATTCCGGGCAGGGACATCTTTTCCGTGATCTCCCTTTTCAGCATATCCAGACAGTTCATCGTGATTCACCTTAAAACGGGAGTCCAGAGGGATAGTATCCCTTTGGCAGGGGCTTGGGGACAGAGTCCCCATTACAGATCCATCGGAGATACCTTAAACCTTATTCACCACATGCTGCGGATTGCCGCTGAGGAAACCGCGGAGATTATCCTCGGTGATATCGAGCAGGCGCTTGCGCGTCTCGAGCGGTGTCCAGCCGATGTGCGGCGTGATGACGCAGTTCTTTGCGCCCTTGAGCGGTGTCTCTGCGGACATCGGCTCCTTTTCGAGCACATCGAGATAGGCAGCCGCAAGCATATCATGATTCAGTGCGGATGCGAGATCCTCCTCGACAACGGTGCCGCCGCGCGAGGTGTTGATGAGGATTGCTGTCTCTTTCATCAGTGCGAGGGATTTTTTGTTGATGAGCCCCTTTGTCTGTTCGGTCAGCGGGCAGTGCAGGGTCAGCACATCGGCGCGGCGGAAGACCTCCTCCGCGGTGACGACCGGATAGGGGCAGTTTTCAGGCTGTGTTCTGGTTGCGATCAGCACCTGCATGCCGAACGCATCCGCGATTTTCGCAACATTCTTTCCGATGTGACCGTAACCGATGATGCCGATTGTTTTGCCGCGCAGCTCGCCGGTCGGATACGGAAAATAAGAGAATGCCGGCGCGGTTTCCCACTTCCCGAGCCGTACATCCATCGAATAAAGCGCAACGCGCTGGAAGTGGTCAAAGATATACGCAAAGACAAGCTGCGTGACGGCATCCGTTGAGTAGCTGCCTGCATTGCAGACCGGAATGCCGCGCTCCGATGCCGCCTCGATATCGACATTGTTGAAGCCCGTTGCGAGAATGCCGATATATTTGATATCCGGGCAGGCTTCCATGACCTCGCGCGTAATCAGCACCTTGTTGCAGATGACAACATCCGCATTGCCGATGTGTGCGGCGGTCTCCTCAGGTCTGGTCGAGGGGTAGACGTCCACATTCTCCGCAAGTGCGGCAAAGCGGCGCGCATTGACCTCGTCCTTGTTATATGCCATTGTGTCCCAGTCGAGAATTGCAATTCGTTTTGCACGCATGGATTATCCCTCCGTTTTTGCTGCGGCTTTTGCAGCCTTTTCCGCCTTTTCCTTTTTGGATGCCTTCACGGACTGGACAATATTCAGAATCAGCGCGAGCAGCAGCAGAACTGCCTCCAGAATGCCGACGCCGTAATACCATGTCTGATTATCCGGCTTTACATAGATCAGCAGCGAGGCGGGAATCGCGATTGCCATGACGAGCTGATAGAGATGCTTTGTCCGGATGAACTGGAGCAGAAACAGCAGCGTTGCAATGATGCAGAAGATCAGGTGTTTATCCTGTGTGATAGGGAACTGATTGGGATCCATTTTTGATTTACTCCTTTATGTGTTGGTTGAAATATCTCACTGCCCTTGCGGCAGATGAAAGCGTTTGGGGATACACTGATTTGTGTCTCCGACGGATTTATTATTCAGAAATGGGATTCCAAAGGGACAGTGTTCCTTTGGCGGGGTATGGGTGAGTTTGCTTCGCAAACTCATAGCGAAGCGTGCAAGCGCCCCGTTTCTAATCCATCGGAGAGACCGATTTTTCAGCGTTTTCTTAGGTTTCGGTTTCCGCGTCATAGAATACGCGGTATTTTTTCTGGTTGTGCGTATAGGCGCTGATGACAAGCCCGATTGAGAGATACATCGAGAGCATTGCGGTGCCGCCGGCGCTGAAAAACGGCAGCGGAATACCGATGACCGGCATGACTTTCAGCACCATGCCGAGATTCATCAGATCGTGCGTGAACAGAATCGCAAAGACGCCCATGCAGAGCGTTTTGCCCATCGTATCCTTGGCGGCACGGCTGTCCCAAAAGACGCGCAGGCAGATTGCGGCAAGAATCACAATGACAACAATCGCGCCGACAAATCCGAATGCCTCGCCGATGAATGCGAAGATGAAGTCATTGTGCATTTCCGGCACAGCGGTATATGTGCCGCCGCTGAGTCCCTGCCCGAACAGCCCGCCGGAGCGGATTGCTTTGAGACCGAGGTTCTGCTGATATTCCAGACCGAGCGAATCGGTGCCGGGGTTCATCAGCACGCGGATGCGGTTCCGGTGGACATCGCCGAACACATACGTCCAGACGAACCAGAACACCAGCGGCATCAGTGCGGCGCCGCCGAGCAGATACCAGAACGAAAGCCCTGCCGTGAACAGCATAAATACGGTCATTGCTGCAAAGACAATCGCCGTACCGTAGTCGCCCTGCACCGCGACAATGCCTGCCGGAATCGCGGCGTGCACGAGCAGCAGAAAGAGGTGCAAGGGCTGATTGAGCCTGTCTGTCACCTTGGAGATGTGATAGGCGTAGGTCAGCAGAAAGACCAGTTTCAGAATCTCCGAGGGCTGAATCTGCACAAAGCCGAGGTCGATCCATGCACGGTCATCCGCGCCCTCACGCCCGTAGCCGAGCGAGGTGAAGGTCAGCGCGACAAGTCCCAGCGCGAGTGGCGCATAGAGGAACCAGAACCGCGCCAGTTTGTGATAGTCGATTGCGGAAACAATGATGCAGCCGGTGATTCCCAGTCCGAGGGAGATGAGCTGCACAATCCAGTCATTGGAATCAACCTCGCTGGAAATGTTCTCTGTCCAGAGGGAGCGCAAAAGCAGGACGCTTGCGCCCGAGCAGATCGTCACGAGCGCCAGCAGCACCCAGTCGATCCTGTGCCAGAAATCCCTGCGTGAGGGATCTGCGCTAATTGGTGTACGTTTCAATTTGTTCTCTCCTGTTTCTCTTTAGTGGTATCTGCATAGTGGTATCTGCGATGATTTATAATAGAGGCTTACAGTATTGCTGCGCGAACTGTGCCCCATACCCTGCCCCAGCGAAGCGAGGGGATACGATTCCTTTGGAATCCCGTTATGAAGCGGTATTTAAGGATTTCCTGCAAATCGCTTCATAGTCTGTGTTTTCCCAGTGATAATCACCGACAGCCTGAAACTGATTTTCAGTGTTTCTTGTATAGGTCTGTGCGGCAATCGGATCTGCATTCTGATCCAGCCAGCGCACCTCAAGTGTGTTGATGCTGTTGTAATCATCAACAAAGCCGCAAAGACCAATCCATCCGACTGATTCCAGAATCAACGCAGCATTTTTCTGAGTATCATCTGTTTGAAACTGATAGCTTGCGGTCAGTTTGTCTGATTCGAGTTTTTCTGTATAAACAAATGCGACATTCTTCTGAAAATCGCGCACGCCCTTTTCCGCATTTTGCCGAATATCCGAATTGATCTTTGCCTGTTCTTCTTCGGGAAACTGAACCTGCTCCCGATTCGATGTGCCAGTTTCGATTTCGGCACTTTGTGCAGAATCAGAGTTTGCGGAACTGCATCCGCAGCAGAGCAGCATGATGCTCAGCAGGGAAGGTATCAGATAAGAGATTCGCACATTCCTCACCCCTTGTCCGTCTGCCAGTATTTGCGGTCGAGCGTGCGGTACTGCACGGCTTCGGCGATATGCACCGCCTCAATGACCTCGCTGCCTGCCATATCCGCCGCGGTGCGCGCGACCTTGAGCAGACGGTCATAGGCTCTTGCCGAGAGCCCCATCTTCTCGAACACCGCTTTGAGCCGCGATTTTGCGCTGTCCGTCATCGGGCAGAATGCCGCGAGCTTATCCGGTGTGATGCGCGCATTGCAGGTGATCTTCGTGCCCTTGAAGCGCTCGTTCTGAATCTCCCGCGCCGCGACAACACGCTTGCGGATTTCCGCGCTCGGTTCTTCGGGCTTCTGCGAGGAGAGATCGTCAAAGGTCACCGGCGCCGCCTCGATATGCAGATCAAAGCGATCGAGCAGCGGGCCGGAAATGCGGTTGAGATACTGCGCGGCGGCGCGCTGTCCGCAGGTACACGGGCGCGTCGGGTGGCCGAGATAGCCGCAGGGACACGGGTTCATTGCCGCAATCAGCATGATCGAGCAGGGATAGCGGATTGTGCCCGCAGCACGCGAGATTGTGACCTCTCTGTCCTCGAGCGGCTGCCGCAGAATCTCGAGGGTGCGGCGGTCAAATTCCGCGAGCTCATCGAGAAAGAGCAGCCCGTTGTGTGCGAGCGATATTTCGCCCGGATGCGGCACGGTGCCGCCGCCTGCAAGTCCTGCCGAGGAAATCGTATGATGCGGCGAGCGGAACGGCCGGACCGTCACAAGCGGATGCTCGGAATCGAGCAGGCCTGCAACGGAGTGGATCATCGTGGTTTCAATGGATTCTGCGAAGGTCAGAGCGGGCAGAATCCCCGGCATGCGCTTGGCAAGCATGCTTTTGCCGCTGCCGGGCGGCCCGATGAGCAGGGCATTGTGTCCGCCGGCTGCTGCAAGCTCCAAAGCATGCTTTGCGGCGGTCTGTCCGTGGACATCGGCGAAATCGGGGATCGGCGGCGCATCGACCTGCTCCAAACCGATATGCTGCATCGGCTGCAGCGGCGCTTCGCCCTCGAGATGCCGGAGCAGCGCTTTTGCATCCGGTACGCCGTAGACGGTCATATCTTCAACAACTGCCGCTTCCTTTGCGTTCGCGAGCGGCACATACATCGTTTTGATGCCGCGCTGTCTGGCGGTCAGGGTCATCGGCAGCACGCCGTTGACCGGTCTGATATCGCCGTTGAGCGAAACCTCGCCGATGATCGCGGCATCCTCGGGCACCTGCACTCTGCCGAGTGCCGCAAGAATCGCCATGAATATCGCAAGATCGTGCATACTGCCGTTTTTGCGGCGGTCTGCCGGTGCGAGGTTGACAATGCAGTTTGAGGTCGGGAACATGATGCCGCAGGTATAGAGCGCCGATTTGATGCGCTCGCGGCTTTCCTGAACAGCGGCATCTGCAAGCCCGACGATCTCAAAGCGCGGCAGTCCCTTGCTGAGGTTGATTTCCACATCAACAGGAAATGCGTTCAGTCCGAATAATCCCAGACTGCTGACTTTTGCAAACATTGCTTCACCGCCGTTTCATGATAATCTTATTGATGTACCAATTAAATCTTGAAGAATAGATGCGCAGGATTTTTGTCATGAGACAAGGCAGAAAGCCGCAGCCTTGCTGACGCAAGGCAAGGATTTCTAACGCAGTATCATGGCAAAAAGACAAGCAGATATCTTCA